>JAFMHC010000181.1 GCA_017854775.1 Gammaproteobacteria bacterium
CGCTTTTCTATGCAGTCTTAAGCTATAGCTTTTATTACCTGAACTCTACGTTAATCTGGTAACGCTCTCTGGGAGCAAATCATAAGTGCCTCAATTTGGCCTTAATTACCACAGTCATGGCCTAACTAGGCACTGTTTTACTACCACCCTTAAGTGACAATAGACGCTGGTAAAAATTACTACACAATAATTAGAATCACCTCGGAGTCTTCGCAATGCTAATACGCTATATCGCCTCGGCCCTTATTGTCGCCTTAGCTGTGCACTCGGCGGATAGTCAAGCAATTACCTTTGCATTTAAGGACCAAGCAGGAGAGCCACTTGCTCAAGTAATGGTTACACGTACCAAGGTAGAGAAGGTATCTGTCGATCTCAGTGATGATGGTTATGCACCTAACGGCGTTACTACTCCGTCGGATACGGCACTAACGCGCTTCTCAAACGCACAAGGTATCGTCTATTTTGAAGACCTGGATGATCACGTACATTACCGAGCTAGAGCCCAAGGTTACGTTGACCAAAAGGTCGACTCAGATATGTTTAGCGGTAAAGGTAATGTTGAGCTAAGGCTTGTAGCAATGACTGAACAAGCGCATGTGGCAAGCTACCCTTCAAATGTATGGTTGTCGCAATTGAAATTTGGCGGCGATGCGGCGTTAAAAGACAGTTTCGAATTGAACTGCGCTTATTGTCATCAGCAGGCCTCTCCTTTTATGCGAAGCGAGCGTACCGTAGATCAATGGCTCAGTGTATTCAAACGAATGAATAGTTACGGTGCCCGCTTACCCGAAGACGATCATCAAAGGATTGCCGAGTTACTACAGAAAGAATATCGTGAGTTACGCGATAACCCGCAAACAGTGCCGCTACCCAAGCCTTGGGAGAAACATCTATCAGATAGCGAAATGAAAGAATGGGTGATTGGCGATGCGTTCTCACAAATGCATGATTTTATAATTCATCCCAATGGCTTCGTTTATGTTGGTGACAATTTGTTTGACCGACTCTACGAAATTAATCCCGACACTGGGGCTTATACGGTCTATAAAGTGCCGCATAAAGAAGGCGATAGCGTAGGCGGTATTCTCGGAAATCGTTTTGTTACATTCCCCAAAATGCATAACTATCTAGGCGTACATTCTTTCGCAGTATCACCAAAAGATGGCAATATTTTTATTACTCCGTCGATGCAGCAAGCTTTGTTAGAGTTTAATCCCGAGACCAAGCAATTCACCACACACAAAATGACTGAAGGCTACTACCCGCATACTATACGGGTAGATAGCAAAGACCGATTATGGTTTACCTTAGCGGTGTCGTCGCAGGTTGCGATGTTTGATCGCAGTAATAGTCAGTTCACAGTAGTTGATCTGCCAGCACGCGGCTTTAAGGAATGGCTAATACTCAAGTTACTCCCCTTTATATTCTGGCTAGACCCCGATACGCGGCCTATGCCGAGCCCTGATCGCGAGTCCACCGGCTTGCCGATGCCTTACGGTATTGATGTGGCACCTGATGGCGGCATTTGGGTGGCGCGGCTTTATGCTAACGACATGGCCCATATCGACCCCGAGACATACGAGGTCACTATGATAGATGTACCCTTTAATGGGCCACGACGATTACGGATTGATTCGCAAGGCATGATATGGATGGTCGCGTTTCAGGGTTCTCTAATAGTTAAGTATGACCCAATAGCCGATTCTTTTAGTTCTTACGAGTTGCCTGTTATTAATGAAATACCCTACGCCCTAAATATCGATAAAAAACGCGGAGTAGTGTGGGTTAACGGTAATCAATCTGACACCATCTTAGCCTTTGATATTGCTAATGAAAGCTGGAAGGTTTACCCCATGCCCAGACAACGATTTTTTAGCCGAGATATTGAAATCTCTGAAGAGGATGGTGCCGTTTACACCACCAATTCACATTTCCCTACCTGGCAAACCGAAGGTGGTGTGCCGACGTTGATGCGTATAACACCACTACCGAGAGAAACACATTAATGGCATTCTTGAATCAAGCGGGTCTGTCGATTATCACCGTTAAGCAAACATGCTACGCACATCAGAGGCGACAGTGAAACGCGGTAATACGATGGCGGTGATCGTGTCTTTCTTTAGCGCTATGTTTTTGCTTGGCGGCCAAGTGATAGCACAATCAACATTTTCATCCAAATCAATATCACCGGTTGGTGGAGACCAAGGGTGGCTTTACTATGGCGGTGATCAAGGTGGCCGCCATTTCTCTGGTAATACGCAAATCAACAAAAAAAATGTTAAAGATTTGGATGTCGCTTGGACACATCGCAGTGGCGACGTAGAGACCTTTGGTAATGCAATGGAGAACACCTCCACGCAATCTACCCCGATACTATTGCCAGTAGCAGCAGGAGAATCATTGGTCTACTGCACACCCTTTGGGCGCGTCATCGCACTAGATCCAGGTAACGGTAAGCAGCGCTGGCAGTTTGACCCTAAAGTAGACCAAAACGGCACCCGTACTTTTCGTTGCCGCGGTGTCAGTTATGGCCAAATGCCTGAAGGAGCGGGTGACTCAGAAAGGCCTGGAACTCAACAGTGTCGCCACCGGCTTTATTTGGCAACACATGATCGAAGGCTTTGGGCTATCGATGCGATCGACGGCTCCCCCTGCGAAGATTTCGGTGATAAAGGCGAAATCCGCTTGTACGGTGATGAAGGTTATATTGCCGGTGAGGTCAGCAGCTCCTCTGCGCCAACGGTCGGTGGCGGGCTGGTCATTGTTGGTTCCGGCATTATCGATTTTTCGTACTCTAAAACACCAAGAGGAACGGTGAGTGCATTTGACTGGCAAAGCGGCAAGCTAGTATGGCAATTCGACCCTTTACTAGGACATGACGGTAGCGGCTCAGCAAATGTATGGGCACCTATGTCTATTGACGTAAACAACGATCTAGTTTATCTGCCTACAAGTGCGCCATCACCCGATTATTATGGCGTAGCAAGACCGGGCGATGATTTATACGCTAATAGCATCGTTGCACTAGAGCTGTCGAGCGGTAAAGTGCGTTGGCATTTTCAACATGTGCGCCACGATCTATGGGATTACGATACGCCCGCACAACCAATTTTATTTGATTGGAAAAAAAACAATAGTGCCAATAATGGCGAAAATATACCGGCGTTAGCGCAGCTAACAAAGCAGGGGTTCGTCTTTGTCTTTAACCGCCTAACCGGCGAACCACTCTGGGAAATAACCGAGCAGCCTGTGCCACCATCGCAAATTGCAGGTGAGCAGGCCGCACGCACGCAGCCTAAACCCATTGCCCCACCGTCATTTATAGATTCCTTCCTGCAACCTAATGATGCATGGGGTCTAACCGCGTGGGACCGAAACCACTGCGCAAAACAAATTGCCGACCTAAATAATCTTGGCTTATTCACGCCCATGAGTGAACGCTTGTCATTAATGTACCCCGGGAGTTTAGGCGGGGCAAACTGGGGTGGTGGCGCATTGCTTGGCGACTCAGGCGTTCTTTTAGTCAACATCAATAACACCGCGTTTACTGGGCAGTTAATTGAAACGCCGACGACTGACCATGCAAAACCTAGGTCTGACCATCCAGAAAACGGCAAACGAATGCGAGTCACCATGAATGGCACTCCTTATGATATTGAGATAGGCGCATTAGTATCTCGATTGGGGATACCTTGCAATAAACCTCCGTGGGGTAAGTTGGTCGCGGTTGATCTATATCAAGGAATTATTAAGTGGGATGTTCCACTTGGTTCAGTGCATGAGATGGGTCCCATAAATTCGCCATTTCATATCAACTGGGGGACACCCAATTTGGGTGGTGGAATCGCTACCGCAGGCGGAGTGTTTTTTATAGGCGCGACAATGGACCGGCAAATACGAGCGTTTGACGTCGATACTGGAAAGGTCTTGTGGAAGCACACCCTGGCCAATGACGCCACTGCAACCCCTATGACTTACGAATATAAGGGGCGCCAATACGTTGTTATCAACAGCGGAGGGCACGCTATGTTTCAACGAGGCTATGGCGATTCTCTTTACGCTTTTGCACTGCCAAACTAAGCAGCGCTAGCGCACAGGCAGCAATTAACAGGTATTTATTATGGTGTACACAATGGGCCAAGTATGAAAAAAATCGCGATTATTCTGATTGTTAGCATAGCGGCATTCTTTGGCCTAGGCGGACGGGCACTTTTACAAGACCCGGCGGCAACGATTGAGGCCTTTGTCGTTCGCCATGCGGATGTCTTGCCATTAGAAATGTTAGGTAACTCGCTGTTCGATAAACACTGCGCTAGCTGTCACGATAACCCTGCCATGCACGCGCCGACCAGACAATCACTCGCTGGGTTCTCCAAAGAATCGGTAATGATAGCGATGGAATTTGGAAAGATGCAGCCCATGGCAGCGCATCTGAGCAAACAAGAGCGTGGCCTTATCGCGATGTACTTATCAGGTGCCGACACGCAGAGCTATGCTTGGTTAGACGCTGCTCGCTGTGATAAGGCCGTGCGTTATCGCATTGCGTCCGGTGATAAAGAAGAACACGTAGCCAACTGGGGTTTGGGCAAAAATAACCAGCGCTTTGCAAGCAACAAAACTGCTGGTATCACTAAAGGCAATGTTGCGACATTGGAATTGGCGTGGAGTTTTGCATTTCCAAAGGTCACGGATATGCGCTCGCAACCGGTTATTATTGGCGACACCATGTATGTTGGTGATAAGGCCAAAAAGCTCTACGCGATTGACCGTAAAAGTGGTTGTGTACTGCGTGAAGCTGACTTTATCACGGGTGTCAGATCGGCAATCACGCTGGCTGCCACTCTTGATAAAGGCGTAGAAGGCAAGCCCCTATTGATTTTTGCTGACTCGCTTGCAACCGTTTATGCAGTTGACCCCACGACGTTTGATATTGTTTGGCAAACTCAGACTAAGCTGTTTGAAAAATCGGTGATTACAGGCAGCATCAGTTATGACGGCAATAAACTATTTGTACCGATATCCTCTTATGAGGTAGCAGTCACTAGTAGCAGTAGCTATGCCTGCTGCCAATCACATGGAGGGGTAATTGCCCTTGATGCATCGAATGGTGAGCAATTGTGGCAATGGCACTCTACCGAAAATGCTACCTTGCAAGGGCTTAATGCCGATGGTTTGGAGCAATATGGCCCCTCTGGCGCATCGGTTTGGACAACGCCGATGGTTGATAAAAAAAGAGGCCGAATTTATGTTGGCACAGGGCAGAACCTGTCAAGCCCAGCAACAACCTCCAGCGATTCAATTTTTGCGTTAGATATAGAGACTGGCAAGTTAGCCTGGCATTTTCAAGCAACTAAGGATGACGTCTGGAACGCAGCTTGTTGGGGTGGAGGGGCAAATTGCCCAGAGAATGCAGGCGGCGATGTCGATTTTGGTGCGTCGGTCATACTGACTCAGTTGCCCGATGGTTCAGACATTTTATTGGCGGGGCAGAAATCGGGTGAAGTGTACGGGTTAAATCCAGACCCAAAAGGTGCACAAGGCGAACTCATCTGGAAAAACCGGGTCAGCCTAGGCAGCACTAATGGCGGTATTCACTGGGGTATGGCCGCCTCTGGTCAGCGTTTAATCGTGCCAGTGTCGGACCCCGAACGCGATAGGCCAGGCTACATAGCAAAACCCGGGCTTTATGCGCTCGATATAGCTAATGGCGAATTACTCTGGAGTAAACCTGTAGAGCGCCAATGTGAATTTGATGAGCAATATCGGCCAGCAAGCGGCTTGGAGGCAATGCGCTCGTCTAAGAAACAAAGTTTAGAAGATCAATATGCGTGCTCGTTCTACTATGGGCTTTCGTCGGCCGCTACAGCCACGCCAGAGCTTGCATTCAGTGCCGGTTTAGACGGTGTTATACGCGCTTACGACATAGAAAACGGCGATATATTGTGGCAAGCAGAAACAGCAAAGCATTTTCAAGCAAGTAATGGTATTGAAGGCCATGGTGGTGCTATCGATGTCGCGGGACAGGTTCTTGCGGATGGCTGGCTGTATGTGTTTTCGGGCTATAGCATGTTTGGCCAACTACCGGGCAACATGCTGCTGGCCTATAAGGTTAAGTAGGTGCGATTAGTAGCTCCTTGCTAGCGATTATTGCTGTCTCGATATTGGCCAGGTGTTACGCTATGCAGCTTTTTAAAGGCACGGTAAAATGCACTAGGTTCGGCGAAGCCAAGTTGGGCAGACACTTCACTAAGAGGAAGTGGTGTGTTTATTAATAGATCGCGGGCAAGATGGTACCGTGTCGTATCGAGCACCGCTTGGTAGTGGGTGCCTTCATCTTTTAATCGGCGTTGTAACGTTCTCTCGCTCATCCCTAGCTGCAATGCAATCATCGAACGGCTGGGCAAAGTTCCGCCCATTTGTCGTACAAGCAACTTGCTAATTTGACCTGTGATACCGGACTGCTTCGTAATGTTTGCCAATAAACGATCCGCTCGTTCACTCAGAAGCTCTAGCAAGTCTGCACTGGCGAGAGGAATTCTTCGCGACGTAATATTTTCACTAAACGTTATTTTATTGCTGCCTCTGTTGAACAGCACTGGTGCCTCAAAAAACGCCTCATATTCCTCTGCTTCTGCCGGCGAGACATGGCAAAACTCGACTAAATCAGGCTTATAATCACAGCTCAGTAACCAGCGGCCAAAGCTAATATGGGCGGCTATCATTGCGACAACCCGATGTTGTGTAACTGGCAGCTCTGAGTTCATAGCGGCGTAACACAAAGCCGTTGTGCTTTTCGTTTTTTCTAAGGAAAATTCCCCACCCTGTCCACTAAGGAATTGGTATTTGACAATAGCCTCTAGGCAATCAGCGATCGTTTGGCAGTTCATAATCATATAGCCGAGCAAGCCAAAATGCGTAGCTTGAATATTGCGCGCAAAATGCAAACCAAAGATCGGACTATCGCCTCGCTCTAACGCCAGCTCCCATAGGCGTTGTTGTTGAATAAATGGAATGCGGCTTTCTGGTTTGTTGAATAGCGACTTATCAATGCCAGCATCGGCTATCAATGCATCGGTATCCGATACACCCAGTGAGCGAGCGGTATCAATCACCGCTTCAGATAAGCGAATGCTAACTTCGCACCTATCGTTACTTTGTGTGTGATTAGTATGTTTCATAGACAAACAGTGTATCAGCCGAAATTCCATGTTCTAAACCGAATACGTATTATGTAAATAAATTTGTTCGCATAGCTTGAGTAGTGTAGAGACATTAAACCGTCTATGAGCAAATACGATTAGGTGCCAGTCGCCAATATTGTCGAGACAAATATGGCCTTTTTGTATGTTGTGGTTTCATTTCGTAAGTGTTTTGTTACCTAATTAGAAGTACGGCTGCCGCTATTACTTCGCCTCTGGCGTGGTATTACTAACCTCTGTGATATACCACAGGCTTCCGTCAGAGCTGACGCCGCCCCCCATTTCTTCCTGCACCACGCGATCAACGATAAAGACACCCCGTTCGGCCATTTTTGCAAAGGTATCTAAGCCTTGGTTGGGAAAATTGCCTCGGGTTCGGTGTATATTAAATCTGTCAGCGAATTTTCGTCCGAAGGCCTTTTCAACCCCTTCTTTGGATAGCATAAACCCGAGTAATCCCCCCCAGGTTGCCGCCGGATTATCCGAATCCCAACCTGCGAGAACGGCAATTTTTACGGTTTCCTTAAAATCACCTTCACCGTATAACAAGCTGACAATACTTGCGGCAAAATTGATGCCCGCTGCAAAGCAACCATTGCAATACAGGTTTTTCGTGGATATATCATAGCCATCCTGTTGTTCAATCTGATAGCGGAGATGCAGTTCGTCTCTGGTTTGCTCCCAGGGAATACCTGCCATGTATCGCTGTTTTACAAAGTCAAACATGCTGGCGACGTAGGAACCTTCAGGCAGGCGTTGGCGGGCGGTGTCGGCCATCCACATAACTTGATCTTTCATCGCCAAGTTTTCATCGACGGATGAGGCTAAGGAATACATGCTCACATAGAATTCAGAGGCCCATTGGGCATTTTCGCGCGCCGTGGTTTGGATCGGCAAGTGCGCCATCTTCAGAGCTATATCGGGCCGAGCAGGGGCAAAGAAGCCAAATATTTCAGTAGTAAGTTGAGCATCGATCATCTCAAATTCCTCATTATTTTTTGGGTCTCCGGTGTCTGGCGGAATCATTCCTTGTAATCTCATTAAATCATGAGCTCGCTGATTAGAGACCCAAAGGAAATTCTCTTGTTTGCCTTCGCTGTTGATAAAAGGCGTATTCTCATCGGAATAGATATGCTTTAACCAACCTTCACGAATCTGCTCTCCGGTGAGCATGCTGGTCTGATGAGTAAACAACAGATGCTGATAGATATACTCAATATCGGTGTCGTCGTCTGCGCCCCAAACGGCACCCGCATCCACAAGTACCCAGTCAATGGTTTCGGACAGGGAACTTGGAATTCCCTGGCCCCAGATGCTGGGCTGGTCCGGCATGCCCCAACTGGCCCGGGTGTAGAATTCACCGAGAGGGCCTGACCCCCCAATTTTATCCATTTCTGTGACAAGTCCGGTCCAGTTGGCGATGCATTGCCCTAGCCAGAAGCCGTAGAGCTTGTCAAAATAGGCTTCTCTAGAAACCACTCGGTCCCCGGGTTCGGGAATGTAGGCGTTATATTGCAGCGTTGGATTTCGAGCCAAGCTCGTATCGGTTAATACCGACGACAGAGCTTGGTGGCTGGCCCCAGCGTCGAAAGTATCTGTGATCGGTTTTTTTTCAACGCAAGCGGTTGTTGAAACCGCCAGCAGCAGTGCAACGACACAAAAATATACCCTATTTACAATTCGCATACTCTCTCCAATATCGACTATATCTAC
>JAFMHC010000182.1 GCA_017854775.1 Gammaproteobacteria bacterium
CACTTTCTTTAAAATGACCGGGGAAAAGATCTTTCATACCATCTCCATTATTTAACAGTTTTATTATAAGACATCATGTCGAGAGACTCTTAATGGACGGATACTATGAGAGGATGTGTGTGCACAGTGTCGAACGACCGCATTGTGTGGTTATCAATTCCAAAATATCGATAAGCACAAGGTTCACTGTTCTATCACACCGAACCTTGTGCTTTCGCGTTATCAAGCCAAGTTCAAACATCTTCAACTATTTCGGATCAGCTTCAGTGGACTGTGAGGTCTCGTTCCCAGGCGTAACGTACGATGGAACTACATACTCTGGCACCAGCTCTTTAATACAGTCAGACAACGATTTGTCGTAGTTGTCTAAACGCTTTTCTATGTCCAGAAACACCGAGTTAACTAACTCTGCAGAAACCGTTCTGGTGTCGGCTAATTGAATCTTATCGACGCCTGTATCGGTCAAATTTTCATCGTCATGAAAGAGTTCTTCGTGCAGTTTCTCACCGGCTCTTAAACCGGTGTAGATGATCTCAATATCTTTGCCTGGTTCGCGGCCAGATAAACGAATTAGCTGTTCAGCTAACTGAGAAATCAATACCGGCTTGCCCATATCAAGCACGTAAATTCGACCATCTTCTCCCATCGCGCTGGCTTCTAAGATCAGCTGCGCGGCCTCGGTAATGGTCATGAAGTAACGAGTCATTTCTGGGTGTGTGACGGTAATTGGCCCGCCTTGTTTGATTTGCTGTTGAAACTTAGGCACAACGCTGCCAGCCGAACCAAGTACATTACCAAACCGAACCGTGATAAATTTAGTGTCGCTTCTCGATGCGAGTTGTTGGCAGTAAATCTCGGCAACTCGCTTGCACGCTCCCATCAAACTACTTGGGTTAACCGCTTTATCGGTTGAGATGAGTACGAACCTTTCGACTCCTGTCTTATGCGCTAAATCAGCGATGATACGGGTGCCTAATGCATTGTTTTTAATTGCTTCGCGTACTTGGCCTTCTAATAGCGGTACGTGCTTATAAGCGGCCGCATGGAACACGGCAGCAGGTTTAAAGGTTTCAAAAACATGGTTGGCGGCAGCGGCATCGCAGACGTCACCTAATACTGGTGTGACTTTAATATTTGGGAAACGCTCAGCCATTTCCTCCTGAATTCGGTAAAGGTTGTATTCGCTTTGGTCAAATAACACGATGTGTGAAGAGCATACGGAGGCCAACTGTCGACACAGCTCAGAGCCGATCGAGCCACCTGCCCCTGTTACCAAAACTGTTTTGTCACAAAGGCTGTGTTTAATTCGATGCCAGTCAAGCTTGACTGGGTCACGGCCAAGTAAATCGTCAATGCGTACTTCACGCATATCGCCTAGTTGGGCTTTACCGGTTAGCAGCTCGTGCGCACCCGGCAATGTTTTGAACTCTTTGCCAGTTCGCTCACAAATAGTCACTAGACGTTGCATTTGCTTATCATTTGCCGACGGCACTGCGATTAAGACTAAATCTATTTCCCATCGATTTATCAGGTCTTGCAGCACATCAGGCGATGCAACAATCGGTACGCGGTGAATTTGTCGGCCAATTTTACTAGGGTCATCATCCAGAAACGCGACGATATTGTAGCGATCTATGTGGTTTCGATTCAGGTCTCGTAGTAATTGTTCTCCGGCTGCGCCTGCGCCTAGAATTACCACTTTACGGCCTGATTGGGCTGAGAAATGACGTTCTTTAATTAAGCGATAGAATAATCGCGAGCCACACATCAGCGCTGTCAGTATTAGTACATACAGCACGATTACGGTACGTGGAACATAGGCCAAGCGTTCAGCAACCAAAAATAGAGCAAAGGCGATAGCCGCAGTGCCGAATAGCACCGCTTTGAAGATCAAATTTAAGTCGGGTAATGATACAAAACGCCATTCGCCACGATGCACGCCGAAGAAAATATTAGTCACGGCTTGAACCGCTATCACGACAGGCAAGGCAAATAAGGCGCCTTGTAGAAAAATCTCAGGAATGATCTCAAGGTTATAACGCAGCCAATACGCGCCAAGCCAGGCGATCGGAATCACCATTATATCGTGGAGTACTATCCTCCATCGGAAGATCAAACTAGTGAGGGATTTCACCATGATAAGCAGCACTTCTTATTTTTAATTAGTTTAAGTCTTGGCTCGTTTTTCGAAATAAATGACCAAGACCGCCGATACAGCCATGGTCAATACAATGGCTATCAGCGAAAGCCAAATCATATCATGGTACATCACTCCTAGCGTTGCTAACACAGAACATATCAGCATCAAAATAACGCTCGCTATGGCAATGTTTGAATGTGCGTAACCTTGATTGGCCAAACGCTGATAGAAGTGCTGGCGATGCGGCAACCAAATTTTTTCACCACGCCGAGCGCGGATTAAAATAGTGGTTGTGGCATCGGCAATAAAGACGCCAAAAAGACCGAAAAAACTGATGATCGATAAGCCGTGTCGAGTAGTTCCAATAATGAACAAAGTACCAAAGAAGCCGCCTAAGGTGATGCTACCAACATCACCCATAAATATTTTTGCAGGGTTCCAATTCCATAACAAAAAGCCGTAGCTACTCGCCGCCAGCACCACGCAAACGATCGACAATGGCCAGTCACCATGCATTAAGAACCAAAAGGCCATAGAGATGCTAGCAACGATCGTTTGCGATGCTGCAAGACCGTCTAAGCCGTCCATGAAATTATAAAGATTGGCCATCCAAAGTAAGCCTACGACTGACAAAATAGGCCCAAACCAGCCAAGCCCAAGCCCCAACACCTGATCAACCCAACCAAAAGCTAATACCGAAAAAACACAAATACAAAACTGAAAAATTAGGCGAAATTTGGGTGTTAGATCAGTTTTATCGTCGCTCCAGCTCAGACCAGCCCAAGCAAGGACGATCAACACTAACGCAACAAATAGTTGCGGTCGATTGGAAATTGCCGACATCACTATTAGGGCTATCAGCAGGCTAGCGACAATAACTAAGCCGCCGCCTCTAGGGATGGCTCCTTGGTGCAGGCTGCGATCATTCGGCCGATCAACGATATCTTTGGCAATCAATCGACTAATAAGGTGTCTAACGGCAAACCATGAAAGTGCCGAGACCAGAATGAACAGTAAGCCTATTTGCAGCGCAAGGCTCATGGGCGCAAATCTCGCTCAGGCTGTTCTAAAAAGCCCTGTGGAGAAAAGCCCAGATCGGTAACCGCGGCTGAGTAATCGTAGTTCATATCTTGATTCATTCGTGTCGCCATTTCAGGCGTGTAAGAAAATTTACTAACCTTGGCCGCTAGTGCAAGCGCTGGGCGAAACAACCATAGCGGGATGCTGAGAATACGCACCGGCCGTTTGAGACCCTGAAAAATTCTAGTCACCATTTCTCGATAGCTTAATACATCTTTGCCGGCAACATTATAGGTGCGTTGCTGATTGTTCTCAGTGGCAACGGCATCAATCGCGTTTAGAGCTAGATTTACCAAATCATCAGCATGCACCGGCTGGCGTAAACCGCTGGCCTTGCCGACCAATACCATGAAGCCAAAGCGCGTTATAAACTTGGCGATGTGTGATACGTTTTGATCTCGGCCGTAGCCGTAAATCAATGACGGTCGTAGAATTGTCAACCTAATGCCATGACTCAGACACAGGCGCTTGACGGCGTCTTCCGACTGACTGAGCTGAGTCACTAATTGCTGCTCGGAAGCGTCGACTGTCTGTTGCTTACTAATCACACTGGTGGAGCTGAACACCACCATGTTGTTAATGCCAGCCTTAGCAAAAGCATCAAAATGTACCGGTAGCAACCAAATAGGAGCACAGTGAATCAGTGATGTGGCGCCTGATAATTGCTGCTCAATTTTGGCACTCGGCACTTCAGATAAGTCCCATTGCAAGTGGCTTGAAGAGTGAGTTGAAGCGCCGCCTGCTTGGCGTGATACCGATGTATAGTGACGAGCCTCGCCTGCTAATCGCTGACACAAAGGCTGACCAACAACTCCTCTCGCTCCGGTAACAACGATCATCGGCCTAAAGCACTCTTA
Source organism: Gammaproteobacteria bacterium (assembly GCA_017854775.1). Classification (GTDB taxonomy): domain Bacteria; phylum Pseudomonadota; class Gammaproteobacteria; order Arenicellales; family Arenicellaceae; genus Arenicella. The sequence continues at coordinate 4,078 of JAFMHC010000182.1, forward strand.
ACCACCGACACAGAAGCTCTGGCAACAAAGCTCATCGCTATGCCGAACTTTACTAGCAGGCGCACCGGCAAGGAGTATTCAGCATTATAAAACTTATCAAAAAACCGATTCATCCCAGTGTGTAATGTATATAGAACCCTTAGCGGTCGAGACTTAGAGCTGACCCCTTTGGCGTGAGTGACAACAGCCGCTGGCACCAATGCCACCTTCCATTGATTCAACTCGAAACGCTTACACCAATCCAAGTCTTCACAATGCATAAAATAATCTTCATCTAGCAAGCCTACCTGTTCAACCGCACTCATTCGGGCTACCATAAATGCACCGGAAATAGCCTCTACGTATTCGGTCTCGCTGTCAGCATCTAGCCCATCAGCATAATCAAAGTCTGAAAATTTGGGACTATTTGGAAACACGTGATCGAGTTTCAATAGCCTTACTAATGCTGACCAAGGAGTTGGAAACCGACGGCGACAGGTACTTTGTAACGAGCCATCATCATTTAATATCCGGCAACTTGCGAGGCCAATCTTAGGGTCTGACTGCATGGCGTCAACGATAAGCGATAAGCTATGTTGATTAATTTCGCAGTCTGGATTCATCAGTACGGCGTAATCGCACTCTAGGCTCTTTAAAACTTGATTATTGGCCGCCGCAAAGCCAATGTTCTGATCATTTAGTTGCCATTCTAAGCGGCGAATGTCGTAAACCGATTGAGTGTCGGCAACCGAATGAGAGTTAAATGCTGATTGAGCGTCTTTAACGCTAGAATCCTGCGACTGATTATCGACCACAGTAATGCGGCCATCACTGTAGTTTAACGCCGAGCTAATTGATCGTTGCAGCCAACTGCCTGCATTATAATTGACGATAATGATATGCGTGCTAGCCATCACTAACCTCAGGTTCTTGAACACTAGGTACTGCTAGCGGACCTTGCCGACCTAATAGACCATGCCAGATCCCCTTGAACATCATTGCGGCATTCGCTCTACGAGGCCCTTTGACTAAGCCAAACATTAGGCCAATCATCGCCAGGCGCTGAATATCATTCCATTTCCAAAGCCCACTAGCGTAACCACGTTTATACAAAAGGACGCTATTACGAAAAATATAGTAGTAGCGAAATGGCTTATGTTGTGGGACATTTCGTTGTCGGCCAGCGAGCGAAACGATATGGGTGTTTTCGCCTAAACCATGTTGCATCACGGCGTCGCAAGCGCCATACGCCGTATAGCCCTTATGCTTAGCGCGTAAAAACCATTCAGTGTCTACATGGTCGATAAATAAACCCTCATCCATCTCACCAATAGACTCGATTGCTTGCATGGAAATTAAGCTACCAGAAGAAATCAGAAAGTCGGCCTCAATACAGCCATCAGAGTCTTTATCGCGGCAGTAGTGCCGAGCAAATTTTAGCGCGCCAAAGCGCACAAAGAATGATTCACTGCCGTTGTCGACGTTTAGATAACTGACGCCAACAGCGCTTACCTGTGAGACCCGCGATTTTGCTTTATGAGCGAGTACTAGCTTATCGACCATCCCTTCGAGCGGCAAACTGTCTTGATCCATTATCAACAGATAATGATAGCCACCAGCCCTAGCCTGCTGAATACCGATATTGTGGGCGGCACCCAAGCCGAGATTAGACGACTGTGGCAACAATACGAGCTTATCTGAAGCGATATCCGAGATGGTATTTTCAACATCGTTAAGATTGCTTGAACCATTATCAACTACCGCGATGTCGCAGCCCTGCTTTAGCAACGCCTGCAAGCCGGCGTTAAGCTGACTAAGATCAGGGTTATAGCTTACGACTACTGCCAGAACTCGCTCTATCATGAGCTGATAAGTGCCTGTGCCTGTGTCTGCGCCATTGCTAAATATCAGCGGTATAAGCGTTTAAACGTCAGACTCAACTGAGTCATGCTCGATACCGATCGTCCGGCGCACATGATAAATGGGCTTGTCTTGGCTCTCGTAGTAGGTACGAGTTTGCATTTCACCAATCAGACCGAACAAAATGAATTGCAAACCAATAATGAGTAGCATAAAGGCAAAAATTAGCAACGGTCTATCGCCTAAAGGCACACCGAAAAATAAACGTGCAATGGTTAAATACGTAATCAGGGCACCACCAATACCGCCTAGAGCCAAACCGGGCATACCGAAAAAGTGCAATGGACGAGCATGGAAGCGCAGCAAAAACTTCACCGTTATTAGATCGAGAACCACGCGAAAGGTTCGCGAGATACCATATTTCGACTCACCGGCTGTGCGTGCGCGATGATTAACTTTAACCTCGGCAATCGTTGCGCCAACGCCGCTAGCTACCGCGGGTATGAATCGGTGCATTTCACCGTAGAGCGTAACTTTTTTGGCGAGGCTCTTACGCATCGCCTTTAAGGTGCAGCCATAGTCATGCAGATTCACATCAGTAATTTTAGAAATTAGCTTATTCGCCAACATTGAAGGCAGTTTGCGTGACACGTAAGTATCTTGACGATCGTGACGCCAGCCACAGGCCATGTCATAGCCCTCTTCTACCTTAGCTACCATAGCAGGTATGTCTGCGGGATCGTTTTGTCGATCAGCATCGAGAGTGACAACAATATCGCCGACACTGTAATCGAGGCCAGCTACCATAGCCGCAGTTTGGCCGAAATTTCGACGAAAACTAACCACTTTAATTTGTGGCATCTGAGCGCGAAAATCCTCGAGAACCGCTACCCCGTCATCAATACTGCCGTCATCAATAAAAAGCACCTCATAGGTCTTACCCATTGGGTCCAATGCGGCTTTAAGTTCTTCACATAGCGCTTTCAAGTTCGGAGATTCGTTTAAAAACGGAATGACAATTGAGACGTCCATTAGCTTACCTTTCTCTGCTCGGTCACAGAGTTTCGTTATTATTTTTCACTAAAGTGGGATTATACGAAAATACCACTCAAATATAATGCGTTTAAATCCGAGTTTTAGCTAGCATCGCCTGAAAACGACAAAAGAACCACTCGAACAAAATTTAGATCAGCGAAACCAGCTTATCTTCTTCATAGCGCTGCACTTGCGGAAACACACCTTCGTCGGTGATCCTTAAGTGTTTACTATAGTATTTATCGACAAAACCCTTGCTCTTCCAACGGCTTTGAAAGACCTCTAACTCACGGAAATATCGTTCGATATGCTGCTCGCTCATATCGTCACCTCGACTAACCGATTCATGATGATGGAGCACGGCTTGCGGCGTCCAAATAATCTGAAGACCTCGAGACTCGACTCGTAAACAGTAATCAACGTCGTTATAGGCAACTTTAAAAGCCACTTCGTCTAAGCCACCAAGTTCTTCAAATAGCGCTCTTGGAGTAATTAAACAGGCGGCGGTCACCGCCATCATGTTCTGGGTTGCTAGACACCTTAATTGATAGCCAGGTGCGTCGCCATCTTCGAGCCGATGGATGTGGCCAGCCGCATTCCCGACTCCAATAGTGACGCCCGCATGCTGAACCTTACCGTTACCAAACAACAACTTAGCGCCGACAATACCAACACTTTCTTGGCTTGCCCAAACCATCATTTGAGTCAACCAATCGCCATCGATCACTTCGATATCATTGTTGACTAAGGCAACGTATTCAGACTCTCCCTTGGCGACCGCAAAATTATTAATCGCGGAGTAATTAAACTCGCCTGGGAAGTCTACTATCGAGACTCGAGGGTCTTGCTTTATCTTGGCGAAGTATTCGTGTGTTTCGGGCAACTCACTGCCATTGTCGGCAATAATGATGTTGTAGTTTGGGTAGCTGGTCTTGCTTAAAATAGTATCAATACACGGTTTCAATACAGCAAGCCCATCGCGAGTCGGGATGATTAGATCGACTGACGGCGAATCAGACCACTCTTGTTTAGCAACTAACACGTTGTAGTCGCCCTGGCGATGGCAGTTAATATTGGGCCACGGACTTATCTTGCCCATCGGCTCAGGTGTTTGCGGTGGACTAAGTCGTGACGAGCTAAACAACACCTCGCTGAATGCCAATACTTTCGATATATCGGTAAAACAGTCTAATGCCAAGTGATACTTAACCTCATCGTTAAGTAACTCGGCGGTGCCAACGCTATTGGTCATCTCAGCTGAAAACATCGTTGCGAAGCCAATGTAATTGAAACAGTACAGGTAGGCATGGCTCGGCTGCGGTTTAAATACGGGGCTTAACTCAATATTTACCTTAGCTTTTAACTCTTCGTTTAAGTCTGAGCCTCGCGACTGATAATCATGGTCAGTATAAACAAGGTTGGGCCTTATTGAACACGCTTTTACAGCGCGCTTGAGCATCAGTATTGCTGGCGACCTTAAATGATCAGTGGACTTAAGCGCAATACAATAATCAATTCCGTTTGGAACTTTTTCACCGGCGAATAAGATCGCGTCAGGCTGAACCAACAGATCTTCGAGTTCGCGTCGCTGAGCATTGTCTTCAATAATCACTGCAATTTTAACGCCACTACCGAGCCAACTTAGCTGTTTGCCGAAGCCTTGAAATTTCTGCCAGCGATCAATGCTATCTAGATAGCCATCGCCGCCACGTGCTGGCCCGTAAAACTGCAACAGGTTACTCGAAAGTTCGAAATTATCCTGAAACTGCATTAGTAGCATCTTGAATATCACTTTAAGACTAAAGAAGTCTCGTAGATAGCGACCACAGATTAACAAAATACGAGCACGGCCTTCGATGGTGGATACACGTGCTAAACGCTCGAATTCTAACGATTCGCTGTGGGCTATTAGCTGCCCGTCAGGCAAATACACCAGCATTCGGTTACGACCAGAA
>JAFMHC010000183.1 GCA_017854775.1 Gammaproteobacteria bacterium
TGTCGTGTTGTTTAAGCATCGAAGCTATAAGATAATGCGCCCCATTACCAAACCGACTTGCGCCAGATTTACGTTCTGGAAGGCGAACGAGAATGACTACAGAAAATCAAATTGCGGTTGCCGCACTCTATAAATTCGTCACACTGAGTGACTATCAAGAACTGAAACCTACAATCTTAGAGCAACTATTGAGCCGTGATATTCGTGGCACTCTTTTATTGGCATTAGAAGGTATTAATGGAACGATTTCAGGAAATCAAAGCCAATTGCTAGAGTTCATTGACTGGCTAAAAAGTGACCAGCGGTTTGCTGAGCTGGATTACAAACTTTCGTATCATCAAGAACAACCGTTCAGCCGCACTAAAGTTAAGCTAAAGAAAGAAATTGTTACCATGGGTGTTAGCAATATTGACCCGAATAATGTAGTCGGCACCTATGTCGAGGCGGATCAATGGAACCAACTAATCAGTGATCCTGATACTTTAGTGATCGACACTCGCAATGACTACGAGGTTAATATAGGCACCTTTGAGAACGCCTTAAATCCGCATACTGAAACCTTTCGAGAGTTCCCAGCCTACGTCGATAACAATCTAGACCCCAGTAAACATAAAAAGGTCGCGATGTTTTGCACTGGCGGAATACGCTGTGAGAAAGCATCTGCGCTGATGAAAGAGCGCGGATTCGAGGAGGTTTATCACCTCAAAGGCGGCATTCTAAGGTACCTCGAGACTGTAGACCAAGCCGATACTATGTGGAACGGAGAATGCTTTGTATTTGATGATCGTGTTGCGGTTAACCACGATTTAGAGAAAGGCCAATATGACCAATGTCATGCATGTCGCCATCCGATCACCGAGGAACACAAGGCCTCTAGTGAGTATTTACCTGGGGTAAGTTGCCCTCGTTGTTATTCGTCACTTACGGCCGAGCAAAAGGCACGCTTTCAAGAGCGTGAAAACCAAGTTCAGCTCGCCAAGCAACGCGGCGAAACTCACATCGGCCTGAATAGTCGGCTCGCTGCCGAGGCTAATAGAAACGAAAAGCAAGCCGAAAAAGAACGCCAACGAACAGCCTATGCTGCCAACAAATAATATGACCTTTTATAGAGTAAAATCATGAAGATACATTTTAAATTAATCCTTACTTTACTGCCGGCTATGTTAAGTTTTCCGATTACTACATTAGCGGCTCCAGTGGATTCTATGTCGCTAGAGATTTTTAAAGATGGCCCGCAACGGTTTTGGGAAGTATCAGTAAAGTGCGAGGGACAGACACAACCTCGCGTTATGCTTCGTCCAGTAGACAATGATCAATGGTGCTCGAGTGAAATCGGAAGCTTGTGTGACAAGAATAAGTTTTCCTTGTCTCGTCAGCTCTGTAGCGATAATTTCAGCCAGCAAGTTGCAAACTTCAAGGACGGCAAGCCGGTATCGATTGTCAGCGCGGAAAATGTTAATATCGCACCGATTGTTGATGCTGAAGTCGAGCCTGAGCCGCTACAAAACGAGGTCACTAACGACGTCACTAAGGCACCAATAAATATTGAAACACAGGTAAGCACGCCGAGTCGGGTGCCAAACCAGCTGGTTAGTAAAGAAAATTTACTAAAAGAGCAGATGCAAATTGAAGAACAACGTATTTTAATCGAGCAAAAACGTTTAGAATTACGACGTAAGCAACTCGAGCTGCAAAAGCGTCAACTAAGCGCTAGTTAGTCTATAAACAAACGTCCTAGGGGAATATCAGTAATGAAAACAGTGATGAATTCGGCCATGCTTTTTATAAGTGCTGCGCTGTTTGCTGGCACAGCGTTATCTCAAGTATCAAATATTTCAAGTGATAACTTAGTTCAATACGGCAAAGACCAAGCATTTTGGGTGGCCGATGTTACCTGTGCGGACGACAGTATCCGCGTTATCCAGCGAAAAACCGATGGTAATGAGTGGTGTGGAAAAGCGGTCGAAGGCTTTTGCGACATCACCAAAGAAGGTACCGCTAAGAAAATTTGCGGGCCCGAATACACTTCTTCGCTATCACTGCTGCAGGCGACCAAGCAAGCTCAGGATAATGCCGCGCAAGCAGAGCAACGCGCAAAGCGCGCGGAACAAGAGCGCGCCGAGCAACGCCAGCTCGCCAACGAACGTATTGAGCAGCAGCGCATTGAGCGGGAACAGCAAGCGGCAGCGGCGGCACCGCTGAAGAAGCAAATTACTATTGAAGAAGAGCTTATTCAGATTGAACAAGACAAGTTGAATCTGCGTCGTCAAGAGCTAGAATTGCAACGGCGCGCGGTTGAGATCCAAGCACTACTCGACAACAGCGAATAGCTCGAATAGAGCCACGTCGCGAAAAAGATCAGCCCGAAAGTTTAATCACTCTCGGGCTTTTTATTGCGCTCTCGAAACTAGATCGATACGCCTCGCAGAGCCAATCGTGCTCGATCAGTCCAGCGTAAGGCTTCAGTTCATCGATAACACTTTGTTGTAGCTTTTGTTATCTGAATCGGTTCGAGTTTTTAACCCTATAAAGCGTTAGCCCACTCCGAGGTCCTTATTCGTATCGGTGGCACTGGCTTGTTCTGTGGCTCGCATAAATCCAGCGCCGGCATTATCCGAGAGGTCCATTACTTACCAGAAGATCGATGCGCCCTTCTAGAGATAAAACTTCACTGAAACATCTGCCAATTGACTCAGGCTTACATACGTCTAATTGGCATTTGGGCAGTCATTGCTAGCCCCTTATTGGTAAGAACTCACGATGCCTTGCCAGCAAAAAACTTTCTAATAAGATCCTCTCACCAATTTTCAGAGATACGCCCATTTGACACTTTCGGCTGAAAATAACCACTAGCCGTATTTTTCTAAACGCTCTGTTAGATAAGCTTTTGAAGCCGGCCATTCATCATCGAGCATCGAGAAACAATGGGTATGTCGAATGCGGCCATCAGCTAGAATCATGTGGTTTCTGAGCACCCCTTCAAAGCTGGCTCCAAGACGCAATATGGCTGCTTGCGAACGTTTATTGTCGTGATGTGTGTGCCACTGCACGCTGATGCACCCCGCTTCTTCAAACGCATGCTGTAAAAGCATTAGCTTGCATTCGGTGTTGATGGCTGTCCGCTGTACCGATTCTGAGTACCAAGTGTAGCCGATCGAAAAATTGCGATGTTCTGGTCTTATTTGATAGTAGCGGGTCGTTCCGACTACCTTGTTATCGCTCAAGCGGCGAACCACAAACGGCAACTCAAGCTTACTATCACGTTGTCGTAAAGCATGCTCAACGTAATTAAGCATGCTTTGTTTGCTAGGCACTGTAGTGACACTCAAGTGCCACAACTCGCCATCGACCGCGGCCTCATTTAAGTCGCTAACATGGCTCAATTGCAGTGGCTCTAACGAGGCATGTTTACCTCTTAATGTCAGCTGAGGCGATAGTGCCTCGACGAATTTTTGATCTAGGTTAGCCAATGGTCATGTCTGAATACGGATTTTCAAACGCTAAGTTTATCGAATGCGCAAAATTTTCGATAGTCACAGAGGCGTCAGTAATTGAGATTTCGTGGTCTTCAATAATGTTGCTGCCAAAGTTGTAAATAACCTGTAGATCGCCATTACTCGCGGCTTCATCGTATTTCGCTGCTGTCGCTCTTACCACTTCCCTTTTGTCCCGGTATATCGCCATTTTTTCAGCACCATAACGAGATTCGAGCATCGTCTCTACTTTAGCCGGAGACAAAACAATCGCGGTTGCGTTGTTGCCACCGAAACCTTTTGAGTTCAGAAAAGCGACGTCGATAACAGCCTTTTTATCTTCAAGCAATATCTCTAGTCGTTGATCAACAACATCGCTTGCGACGGCGTCAACGGTTTTAATGCCGGCAATAATGCCATCGGCAAACGAGCCTAAAGTATTGGCTAATTGATCGCCACTGGCTGGACCTAATGGGTGACCAACAAACGCTTTGACCGCCGTAACCGGCCAATGTTCAATGCCAAAGCCGGCCGCGACCTTGTCAAAAATCATTGATTCAGTGACACGGTTTTGCGGTGTGCTGGAGCCGTGCGCTTGAATGTATGAGCGTTTTTGAATTGATTCGTCGCCAACAATTGCACGAGCCGCGCCAACTGCTTTCGCCATGGTCACATAATTACCAGCCCCAGGAGATGAGATTGATTTCTTGAATCCATCGGCATTAACAAACACATTCGGTATAGCGCCGTAAATATCAGCGCCGAGTTCGACGGCTAGCTCATCGTCCATCAAGACGAAAAACTGACCAGACTCGGCCATGGTAAAGCCGGCATTCTCGCCGAAGGGACGCGACGCGCGCCGATGGTCACAGATATCTCCTCCGTCGAGCCTGGCTAAGCGATCATCGGTACCCAACGCGCTCATTGCGGCAAAGCCCTCCATCACTTCTGGTGTCACGGGCGCTTCGCTAGAGCCGCATACCACCACCCTATGGCGGCCAGCATTAATATCATCAACCGCTAAGCGAAGGTTGTAAAGAAATGTCGCGCAAGCGCCTGAGGCGGCACCGGTGGTGCCAACGCTACCGCAAACATAGGCATTTACAAAATCGGCAACCATCGAGTTTAGGCCCAATGGCATTTGCTTTGAGGTTGGCCTATTCGATTGCAGTCGTGACTTCATGTATCCGCCAATGCCGAAATCATCGGTTTGGCCTAAGCCGCTGGCGGCAAAAACAGCGACTTGATCAGGGTCGACCTTGGCCATGATGTCGCTCCAAGGAATTCCAATTGAGTTAATCGCATCAGAGGCCGCCAATACCGTTAGTTGGAGGCCTTTTGGGTGAAATCTTGAATTGTATTGGTCGGCAGGTATAAAGCCGGTTGGAAGAATTCCGGCTGACTGTACATCGAATTTTCGAAAACTCTCCATCTTGATTGATAAACTGCCTGAAATACTAACTTTAACGGTAGAGTCATCTAGTTTTTTAACAATCCAATTTTTGGGGATTGGGTTGGGCATATCGCGACGGTTTATGGTGAATACGGAATGATCATCGCTGTTCAGCATGACATCGTTAACACCTGGCACCGCATCTACGTCGAAATATTCAGCATGTATTCTCCGAATCAGCGTGTTTTGCTCAATCGTGGTTTGATACTTGTCAGCAACTTGCTCTGCGGACATGGGGGTATTCTCAGCGTCTAAATAGTGACCATCTTCATGCCTCACCAACTTCATCAAAGTCGCCAAGCTTAGAAGTGTTTTAACCCGCTTCTGCTCGTCTAAACTCGCCAATATTGTGCGTCTAAAAGCATGGTGAAAAGAACTTCTACCCGCTGCATTATAACCACCAAAACCGACTATAACTGGTAAGTGACTCATGACTACTCCGATGGCCGAAGGACCATTGATTGACAAACATTCATTAATTGTCAGGAGTATAGAGGCCAATGCGTCGACTTATTATGTCGTTTTGGCCATAATGAATTGCATTATAGACATATTCAGTGATATCGAAACCTATGCGAATAGCCTTTCTAGTTTTACCCAACATGTTAGCGACTAGCTTAACCAATGCTTTTGAGCTATTTTTTGCCGCCAAACAGACAGCCAAAATGCACCGCTTAAGTATTGCTAAAAACGTCGAGCTAGTGAAAGTAGCTATCAATGAAGAGCGCTTAGAACTCCCCTCTGGCTTATCGCTACAGCCAGATGAAGGTATAGGAGACTCGCGCTTTGATATTATTTATATACCAGCGTTATGGCGCAATCCCTCCCCAGTGATAAGCAGCAATCCAGAGGTTGTCGAGTGGATACGAACTCAGCATGAACACGGCGCTTTGATCAATGGCACCGGCACCGGAGTGTGTTTTATGGCTGAAACAGGCTTACTCAACGGTCGACCAGCAACGACACACTGGCATTATTTCGAGAAATTTGCCGCCAGCTATCCTAAGGTTGAGTTGAAACGCCAGCATTTCATTACCACCGCAGGCCGGCTATTTTGCGCAGCCAGCATTAATGCACAGACCGACTTAAGCTTGCATCACGTGCATCGAGTGTTTGGCAAAGATGTGTCAGATCATCTGGCACAGCATTTCTCACACGAAGTAAGGCAACCCTTTGATAGACTTAGTTTTAATCAAGAGGACAATAGTAATCATCCTGACGAAGATATCTTACAGGCACAGTTATGGATGCAAAACAAATTGAGTGACCACGATGTCTCGATGCAAACGCTGGCCAATATGCTCGGCATGAGTCAACGCAATTTCAATCGACGCTTTCGTGATGCAACTAACCTTTCACCGCTTAAATATTTACAGAGCCAGCGGTTCAATCAAGCCCGCGAGCTACTGCAGAATACAAATTTAAGCATTAGTGAAATAGCCTATAGAGTCGGCTACAACGACGTCAGCCATTTCAGTAAACTATTTCGGCAATTTTCGTCGACTACGCCAAAAGAATATCGCACTACCGTCAGAGCTAAATTATTTTCCAGTAAGGGGCTGGCCTAGAAATTTGGACAGCAAAATTTCTCGTCATAGTTTCGCTGTTGTTTGCCGCAAGCTTTAAGTGCGCGACTCATGCAATGGGTTTATTGAGCATTGATAATCGACAACTAGATTATATTACTTACCGGCTATCGAGATGAACCAATGAACTTGGCTTAGATCAAGCTTGAACAGGATTTACTAACAACCTCCCCTGCAACTCTAATTTAATGCACTGTACGGGCTAGCCGCATGATGAGTAAATCGTTAAATCGAAAATAACTTTCGTGTATAATCTGAGAACTCAAAGTAGGCCGCTTCTTTTCTGAAGCCGCTGTATATTTCACTAGTCTTTAGGAGAATACCACCTGATGAAAAAAAATAGGTTTCTACTGCTTGCAATAACATCTATCTTAATCCCTATTCAGGGCGCTAATGCGGTTGAAGTTTTGTCGGCTCAGGAGCTTGCGTTGCATTGTGCAGCCTTTCCAGATGATAGCGAAAGCACTGACGGGCAATACTGCATCAGGTATATCCAAGGTTTTATTGATGGCGCGATCGCGACTGATGTTCGAGTCATGGAAAATATTGAAGCGGAATCTGATCGTGAAGAAACAATTGCAGAGCGATCGATGCGGACTCGCTTACCAAGCCGTCTTAATAGCCAACGTGCTGCAAATTATGCCGAGTTTTGCTTGGGCGACCCAGTACCACTTGAAGAGGTAGTTGCGAATGTTGTCAGAGATCTTGATAGAGACCTGATGGTCGAAAGCTCATCGCACCCGGCACGTGATGTAGTATATCAGTCACTGCGCAACAATTACGCCTGCACAGAAAGCTAACCGGTACCTTCGATCATGCTGATTCAAACAAAGCGGATACTTAGAACACTTAGTTTGCTGGCGGTGCTAATTATTGCTTGGCTACTGTGGTCTGGTATTTATAAGCCTTTACTTCTGGGCTTAGGCGTTTTTTCATGTGTCCTTAGTGTTTACTTGGCCCATCGAATTGGTTTTTTTCGTCAGGCTTCGGGATTACATGTCATGCCTCGCTTGATCGGCTATTGGTTTTGGTTATTGGTCGAAATCGTTAAATCCAGTTTTGATGTTGCAAAAATCGTACTAAGCCCGACGTTACCAATCAGCCCTACTCTAGTCGAATTTGACGCGCTACCGAAGGGTCCTATTGGGCAAGCTATTTTAGGTAATTCAATTACTCTCTCGCCGGGCACTGTTACATTGGATGTGCATGACGGTCGGCTGCAAGTGCATTGCCTAACACGCGAGGGTGCCCAGGCCTTATTATCAAGTGACGCTAACAGCCGTGCCGCGGCCTTGACCTCAAAATGATTATGTTCGCTATCGTTTCCATCGCGATTTTAGTAACCATGGCCCTAGCTCTTATCAGGGCGCTTCGTGGGCCGACTGTTTATGACCGCGTGTTGGCGGTTAATATGTTTGGTACTAAAACGGCACTGCTCCTCTCTGTAGTTGCATTCTTGTACGGACGCCCCGATTTTTTAGATCTTGCGTTAGCGTATGCGTTGATTAACTTCGTTGGTGTATTGGCAGTTCTAGAGTTTTTCCAAAAGCGGTCGGCTGCTAAAACATCGCAGAGCAAGGATTGATATTATGATTGATTTAATTCTCGACGGCTTGAGTTGGGGGCTACTAATGCTTGGTTCAGGCTTTGTCGTTGTTGGCGGAATTGGTGCCTTACGTCTGCCAAGTTTTTACACAAGAATGCACGCAGCAAGTTTGACTGACACCATGGGGACAATATTAATTCTTGCAGGAATCATCCTACAAGCAGGCTTGTCATTGGCGGCAATTAAGCTATTTGCTATTCTGATATTTTTACTTTTAACCGGGCCAACGGCTACTTATGCCCTCGCTAATGCGGCGCTTCTCTCCGGTGTGAAGCCCCAGCTTGATTGTGACGAGAGCGAAGAACCACTAAAAAAATGATTATTTTCTTTGCTGTATTTCTGCTGACCTTACTGGTCATCACTGCGATTGCCATTGTGCGGACTGAAAATCTATTCGTGGCGGTCATGCTGACCTCTATCTTTAGTTTACTGATGGCTGCCAATTTCTTTATTCTCGATGCTGCTGATGTGGCGCTGACAGAAGCCGCCATTGGAGCCGGTGTGACTACGGTGATTTTTCTCAGTGCTTTATCATTGACAGCAGAACGAGAGAGATCACAAACAACCGCTAAATGGTTAACAATTGGCGTTGTTAGTGTTACCGCATTAGTGTTGATGTATGCGACATTTGACAAGCCCCTTCTCGGAGATCCTAACGCGCCTGTACATCAACATGTAGCACCTTGGTACCTAGAAAACACTCCGATTCTTATCGATATCCCTAATGTGG
>JAFMHC010000184.1 GCA_017854775.1 Gammaproteobacteria bacterium
TGTATCCAGCTAAGACCCGCAATCTGAGAAACTGACAAGTCGCAAAAACTCAAAGGTTAAAGCAAAACGTCTCTGAACCAGTTTGCTACAATATCAATCATCTTCTTTCTTTTTAAACTGGCCGCCGATCCAACGAAACGCGTTTCCAATCAAGGTTTTCTTCTTTTCCTCGGGCTCCTTCGACTGCGACTCATTCGACTCAGGCTCACTCGACTGAAATGCTGTTTCAGGAGGCGCTATTGAGTCAGTTGCTACATCACGCAGTAATACTAAAAACTCACTCGATGGGATTTTTACATCAGTGCGGTCGAGTTGTTCTTGAACGTGCGACATGCCCCAATAGGTATACTCACCCGCGATCCCGTCAATTCTCAAAGCATACACGCCTAAGCGTTTCAATTCTGTCTGAATCGCCTTGATCATCACTGTTTCAGGGGAATCCACTTCCTCAGTTGGCGACCCGGTGCTACTCATATCAAGTGAACCCTCGGCCTCGATATCTAAGGTTTCACTTTGCTTAACTGGCGGTATATTGACTGCATTCTGCTCTGCAGAGTCTTTGTTAAAATTTACCGGATCAAAACTTGACGTTTGAGCATAACTCAAGCTCAAACGTTCTGATTTTTCAGACGAGTTATCAGCTAATACAAAAACAGCTTGGGCATGTTGTGTAATATCAAAGTCGTCGCGCAACATAGTGACAATTGTTTGGTCACTATAACGGGCCAACTCATTAACATCTCGCCGGTACTCTGACCGGTTCTCTGAGGAGTCGTTTAAAAATTCACCGGAGTTAACCCCATTAACTTCGAATTGAACCGACGCCACGAACGCATTGGTCTCATCTAAGGTAGAACCTAACTTAATAAGCACGGGGTACTGCTTACCAAACTCACAGTATTGATCGAACCTTGATTTTAAAAAGATAAGCTCATCGATGAATCCGGTCTGTCGCAAACAAGTCGCTAAGCCTTCAGTAGTATAAAACCCCAACTCGAAAAAATTGGAGGAGCGTGGTGTTCTAAATTCAACTGGCTTCACATTCGAAATATGATAAACCCCTCGCCAATCGCCAAACTCAGTTAATTGCGACCGTTCATTCGAATCGAGATTTTCATTTCCCAGATAAGGCACCTTACGATTCCAGATAATAAACCCAAAATCGTTGTCCCACAGCTGCATAAGCAAGGCCCTACTTTGCTTCATTAATTCGCTATATCGGGTCTGTTCAGAAAGAACATTGTTAACTGCCTGGATAACCAACTCGGAGTCGTCAACTACCGGATTGGTAAAATCAGCAATTGGCTTACCTAATAATGTAGCGTGACGCAAAGGGCCGTCTAAGACAAAGCCATCATCGCTCCGTTTATAGTTTAAATCACCAGAGAAGTTAATTTCAAGGCCGCGCTCATGCTCGACTTTAAGGAAAGTGTAATACTCACTGTCACTATCGGGTATACGAGTTGAGGCACGGATCACTCGATCATAAATATTATGATTAATTTCTCTTTCAGAGAAACGGTTACGAGCCAGCGCATCAGCCACATTTTGGCGAAAAATATGATTACCCAGGTCTTCAACATACATGGGTTCTCTCAATGCCAACTGCCCGTAAACCTTTATTGACCCAAACTGCCCGCCCTGGTCAGCGACCACCTCATATTCGATTGAAGCAACTTGATAGTCATGTGCTACATGGTAACTCTCAATATACTCCTTGATCTGAGCTATATCAGGCTCAGAGCGACTGCAAGAACTAAGCAAAACCGCATACGTTAATAGCGCAAGCCAGCGACAAAGGTAATTTGATTTTCGGAGGTTAATCACTATTATTTTTGGTTCAACAGCTAATGGATAGCCTAATTATACCGCTATGAGCCATCGACGGTGAACACAATTTGTGTAAACGTGTGGTTAGATTCAATGTGCGTTGAATAGACGCCACAAATTAACGCACAAATTGGCCGTTTAACCGTCGAGTGAGGTTGAAGGTTAATCACTATGAGACCTCAGCATAACTCAAGGACGCTAAGTTGCAATAAACCGCTCAAATTATCACGCCCCCTCTTTCTCCTCAACCGTTTAAACTTACACTTAAGCAATTGCCTTAGCATCACATCTCCGTGACCGCCTGATATGTTGACTGCGGCGGCTAAAATCCCACTCAGACCATTTATCAGAGTGGCAACGGGAATACTCAGGTCTCGGTGAAGCCTTACCTATGATTTCGCCCAAGCTAATATCAGATGCGGCAAAATTTACCACTACTGAAATCACTGATAGCCTGACGAATTTCGCTATTGGTGTTCATCAAAAACGGGCCATGGCCATTGATGGGTTCCTCAATTGGTTCGCCACTTAGCACCAACAAAACAGCATCAGAACTAGCCATAATTGAAATGTCATGACCTTCTCTATCTAGCAATACGAATTGTTCATCCCGCAAGGTTTCGCTATTGACGATGACGTTGCCACGTAACACCACAATCGCAAGGGTATGACCTTCTTCAAAACTGAAGTTGGCTTCATGGCCTTGCCTCATTCGCACATCCCATACGTTCAACGGGGTGAAAGTTTCGGCTGGACCACGTTGACCACCAAATTCACCGGCAATAACCCTTACCGTCCCGGCACCGCCAGCTAGAGGTACGCTAGGAATGTCGCGGTCGAGAATGTCTTGATACTTCGCTTTCGACATCTTGCACGCCGCGGGTAGATTAACCGACAGCTGCATCATCTCGAGAGTACCGCCATTGTTCGAAACTCCAGACCAGTGAAATTCCTCATTTAGGATACCGGACGCAGCCGTCATCCATTGCACATCTCCTGCCCTTATGGTGCCACCAGCACCCGCTGTGTCACTGTGTGCAACTTCCCCGCTATACACGATGGTAACGGTTTCAAAACCACGATGGGGGTGTTCGCCAACGCACCGCCCAAGCTGTGTGGGCTCAAATGCCATAGGACCCGCGTGATCAAGTAGCAAAAACGGGCTAAGATGGTCTCCAAGGCGATCATAGGAAAACAAAGACCGAACCGGAAAGCCGTCGCCCACCCAGTGTTGTTGGGGTGCGCTGAAGACGCCCAAAATCCTTTTCATGCTACTTACCTCTCTTAATTTACAGAGTTGATAGATAAAACATTATCATATACGGTGAACAGTGAACCTAGTAGACCGCAAAGTCAGAACTCATCGTTTCAAAAACAGAACAATAAAATGGAAGATCTCAACGAACTCTACTACTTTGTCCAAGTGGTCGAGCATAAAGGATTTGCACCTGCTGGACGGGCATTACACGTTCCCAAGTCAAAGCTGAGTCGGCGAATAGCGCACCTAGAGGAGCGCCTCGGCGTTCGGCTGATCATTCGCTCCACACGACATTTCTCAGTGACAGAGGTCGGTCGAAATTACTATCATCATTGCAAAGCAATGTTAGTCGAAGCAGAAGCCGCACAAGAAGCCATTGAAATGACCCGGGCTGAGCCATGCGGCGTGGTGAGAATGACTTGCCCAATCGGCTTAATGGATTCAAACGTAAATACGATGCTCTCCAAATTTATGATCCAGAATCCCCGCGTTGAGCTTCATCTGGAATCGACCAACAGACGAGTCGATATCGTCAATGAAGCTGTCGACATCGCAATTCGCGTTAGACGTCTGCCACTGGAAGATAGCGATTGGGCAATGCGTCTGTTGGGTGATCGGCAACAATGTATATTGGCCAGCCCCAAGTTAGCCAACGAAGCGAGAAAGCTCGATCTTCCTGCTGCTTTGAATAGATTCCCGAGTCTTGGGCTTGGTCTACCGCATCAGGAGTACGAGTGGGTTTTACATGGGCCCGATCAAGCTCGCGTGGCTGTGAAGCATAAGCCTCGCTTTATTACCGGTGACATGACGGCATTGCGAAATGCGGCTGTCGCTGGGGTCGGCATTGTACAATTACCGCGAATGATAGTGGTAGACGAGTTACAGAGTAAGGCACTTATTGAAGTGATTCCCGACTGGGCACCCCAGCCTGAAACTATTCACCTCGTATTCGTGTCGCGACGTGGATTATTACCCTCAGTACGAACCTTGATCGACTTTTTAGTAGACGAATTCGCAGCAGTAGATGAAGAATGACAGCTCAAAAATGGGGTGATATTTAGAACATACTCCCGTTAGAACATACGTCCTAAGGTGAGCGCATATGAGTTTGAGTTTTCATCGCCGGCAATCCCAATAGAAGTACTCCAATCTAAACTCCACTTCTCGTTGATTTGATAGGTAGCATAGAGGCCTAACAGCCCGAAATTGTCGCCAAAGGTTCGATTAATGCTGGCGCCGCCGTTTCCGTTGCCACCACCATTCCCTGGTCCATTACCGTTACCTACAGGTGGCGGTACTAACAATAAAGTACCGCTATCACTTAGATTGAATTGCCTAATATCATCACTCGAAGACAGTTCTTGATACCAACTTAGAGAGGCTCCCAAAAACCAGCCGCTTTGATCTTTGGCCGGTAAATAATAGTCTCCCCCGATCTTCAATATCCCGAACAAGGCGTCGCTGTTTTGCATCAGCATCTGATCGCTATCGCCAAATATTGTCATAGACTCAGCATCATCATACTGCAGCCCGAAAGAGTAATATCTCTCCCACCGTCCAATTTCATCTGTTCGACTCGCTAGGAATTTAAGTGATTGTAAGCCAACTTCAGCCATTGTATTGAATTCCAGTTCACGGCCATGCTGCAAGGTGGCCTGGTCATTAATATCAGTAAAAGACGCTAACAACTCCCAATCAGCCAATTTAATTCCTACCCCAAGGTTAAACAGGCTTGAGTCGAAGTCAGAAGTCGCATCTCTGCTGTTATCTAAGCGTCCGTCGTCGTTCCATTTACCAAACTCATACTGCAAAAAGATCTTATCACTCACATCAAAGCTTCCACCCAACGCCAGCCCCACTGGATCGAGACCTAGGTCGATATCACCCAGTCTAAAATCATATTCGTAGCTGTCTAGCGCTACGTACACACTGCTTGCTCTGACATGTGCGGGGCTAGTCAGAATCATAAAAAGTGCAGCCACACAGCGTAGTGAATTCGCTAGGTATCTTGAATTCTGTTTTCCAATAGGTTGGTTTTGACTATACATAGACATTGATTTCTCAGATTTTAAATGTGTGTGTAAATTGGCTAAATTTGGTTAATTTATCAGCGCCTACGCAGTGCTCGGCGAGGACGATCTACTCGTGGGCGTGGTTGAACCGCTCTAGAATTTGGGCGACGCGACGGCCGTGTATTTTCTTGCCTATCATCTTCTGAAACAGGTTGTAACCGTGGTAAATATTTGCCAAGCTTGCCGCGGCCCAACTTTTCATCTAACAAGATGAAGCAAGGTACTTCATCCAACACCTGGCAGCTGTTCGCTTGTGGATCAAAAACGGACGTTTCTCCGGGATTCAGGCCTTGCTGAATAGGGCAATAATCGAGATCCAATACGCCCTTATAAACCGCTACGAACTGACGGTTCCGCTTAGTCACCGATTGATATCCACTGCATCGGCTAAAGCTTTGTTCTAATTGCTCGCACTCATCTTCAGCACAGATCCTCACTACCCATTCACTGCGCCCGCCAGTCAAATCACCATAGGGTGTCACCACATTAAACCGATCGGAATCCTCGGCCGCGATGGTTCCTGTTGTGATACGTGCCCCACCCTCAGATATCTCTAGAATAATCTTGCCAGAAGGTGTGGTTTCAGGAAATTCACGAATAAGAAATTTAGTATCTGGGCGCAAAACGACACGAGTTAGGTCATAAAAATTAAATGTTACCCAAGCGTTCGCTCCTGTCTCTATGGAGTCTCCTACAAAAAGAGATTGTCGCAGTACAACGCTTCGTTTTTCTCCCTCAGAACTAACAGTAATGGCGGAGCCCGAGGCCTGAACTATGGTGGCAACACTTTTTAACTCTGCGGCAGTTGCAGGCTGAACGCTGACCATCAACAATAAAACTCCGATACCAAGGTGCCAAACCGACGTCACCCTGCGCAAAACATGATTGACTGACAAACCTTGTCGAGAGCGGCTATTCATCATCTCCTCCCCCGAGTGAATCCGAGATTTGGTTGATCGACTGCGTTAGGGGTTCAACATGGTAATTATGGCAGGTCAAACAATTATCTGGTGCGCGACCCTGCTGATGACATTGCGTACAGGTTTGACGATCCATGTCGGTAAAACTCGGGGTAAATACTTCTCCAGAAGATGTTTTCTTCTCTAACTCACTTTCATTCAGCGAGTGACAACTCGAACAACCGTCATCATTCATCAAACTGAAATGTGACACATGTGAAAACCGATTGAAATCCACCTTAATATCCTGTGGTTTAAAACTATTCCAATGTATTTTCTGCGCTAACTGATTGCCTAGCTGAGTGCCTGATTTAATGCCCGAGGCGGAGTGACATTTAACACAAGCTCCAACCGACTCATCTTGAGTGAGGGAGGTAAATATTTTTGAACTCGCTTGCCCATTATCTCTCGAGGATACCTCCAACCATGTTTTGAAAAACTGATCTGCATGGTCGACTGGGCGATATAAGATGCTGCTACCATCTCGATACCAACCGCCACTTAATGCCCAAGTCTCATTATCGGCCTCGGTAACATCTAGTTCGGTTGTCTCTATTGGCGAACGGTTAACGTCATCATCATCTTCTAGTAGCAAGTCATCGTCGGAGAGAATCTCTGAATCACCGGACAGTATATTGCTCAACTCTTGATCATCTTCAAGCAACTCGGGGTCATCATCGTCGGTAAGGAAATCGTCGTCTAATAGCGCTTCATCATCGGTAAGGATGTCGTTTTCCAAAATATCTTCATTCAACAAAATATCGTCTTCATTGACATCTATGTTAATGTTTTCAACAACTTCACTGTGATTGTTATCGTTAAATCGAGACGAGCTGGGCTCGGTAACCGAGTATAAAGTGAGCGCCCCCTCTCGGTAATCCCTCACCTCTTGTAATAGATCAGGAAACCATTCCTGTTGATTATTTACCAGCGTATCTCTGGGCAGTGAAGCAACTAGACGATTTAGTGTTGATTGATCTAGATCACCTCCGAAACTAGCCATTATTCTTTCGCCCAACACTTTAGCGCCGCCCATTTGAATATCGTAAAACAGCTCCTTTATTTGCCAAGCTAAGGTCGCTGATGCTTTCAGTTCTTGCTGATTCGAATCGGATAGGTCAAACATACTAGCGGGCGCTGACGTTTCTACCCCGCCTTGAGGGGCAAGCAGCGCTTGCATAATCGGAGTTAGCTCACCGTCAGCCCATTTCGGCCACTGCCCTACGTTGTAGCCATTGCTATTGAGACTGGCAACATCCAGCTCCGGTACGGATAATACGGCTACACCTTTTGCACTGGCTCGGCTATCGCCAAATATTTCGTCCAAATGACAGGAACTACATGTCGTCTCGAACGTATTCGACAGCATCCATTCACCACTTTGATCAGTGTCATGACATTGCTTGCAACCGTCTGGGGCAATGTCGAAAACATCATCCTCGAGAAAGTGTTTTTCCAAGTGGGCGACGTGATCGAAGTTAATTCGGGTAGCGCGATTATGCGGAAATTGACTGTACTCTGGATGCCCTGTTTCCATTTCGTTAAACGTCACCTGATGACAGCTATGACATTGTTGTGGGTTGAAGCCATCAAGTGGTGCAAATTTACCTTTGTGCTCTCTATGACAGGAAGAACAACTCACCTCTTTCTCGGGCGTGTTCTGCCATGTATTAATATTATTTGCGAGCCTAATTTTCCAGTCGTCAAGCTCTACTGTTGACGGCTTGCTACCCGCATCATTTTCGGCCAAGCCGCGGAGCGAACTGCTTAGATTAATCGCCGCGGTGGAATGAGGCGAAAATGCATTCGCGCCGAGCTTATGACAGCTTAGACACTTCTGGTCGTCATTATTGCTATTTAACCCAATTGCCTTATGCACCCAATCAGACATAGATTCCTCAATCGCAGCATGACAATCCACGCATGAAGTGACTTCGGCATGGCTTACGCTTAGGGGGCCTGGAGACAATTTGGGAAGTAATACCTTGGAGCCCAACAACAAGACAAAACACGCGAATGCGGTACTCAATAACAGTATAGAAAAGCGTTTCCTGCTCGCCTTTATCGAGCGTTTCGGTGAACAGGGTGATTCGCTTCTTGGGCACTGACCAGCCGCTGTCGGACCCGCGTGACACGATTCAGCCAATGCACATTGCCATGTTTGAGAAGGCCGCAAATAGGCACTCTCTCTATGACCCGTATTTTGCATACGGCCGGTCACATGGCCCCCCGAAATGCGTATACCAACACAATATGAAATACCGCTAATCCGCTCATCACCAGCGCTATGGGTGCATGCAGAACCCCCCAATATTTAAGCACTCCCTGCAGTGCCGCATGACAATCCAGAATATACTTTTGTTCTAAGAAGCCCAGCAATTGGATCGCAAAGTCAGCTTCGTCTTTATTCAAATAACGTAATTGCTGTTCGAGGTCAGCGCGACGTTTTTGATGGCGATACGTGCTCCCTAGCATATGCGCTAGTAAGTCTTGTTTGCTTGAAAAATAAGCCGCTAGATTTTCTAGATAGTAGGACGACAGAGTGGAGGACTTCGATTGCTCAATGGAGTCGAGCAATCTAGATTCCAGTTTACGTTTGAGTTCAGCGCGGAGCATACCGATTCGCTCATAAATCAGCTCTTCACCT
>JAFMHC010000185.1 GCA_017854775.1 Gammaproteobacteria bacterium
CGCCTTGGCCTCAGTATTTGTCGAGCGATATACTGGCGTGGTTACTTTGCTGATCATAGCGACATTGGCAGTAATGACTCAACTCGCTAGCTTTAACCAAGGCTTCATCATTGTTACTCTAATCGCCTTTGGCTTGGGGCTCGGGTTTATCGCATGGCTAGTTTACGACCCCAGAGTTTATTCTGCGGTTCGCGATTTCATGCAAGTGAGGGTCCCGCTTAGCTCAAAAGTATTTAGTAAATTGGATAAGCTGTTAGAGGCGATAACAGTTTATACGCAGCGACCGAAAACAATTGCCTTAGCATTATTAAATTCCTTGCTGTTCTATTTTGTTGCTGTGGTAAACGTCTATCTAACCGCAATGGTGTTTAATTCTGAGGTAAGCTTTTTGGATATGCTTATTGCCACGCCAATCATCATGCTAATTATGAATTTACCGATATCCATAGGCAATATAGGCCTTATGGAAGTCGGTTATGTGAGTGTTTTAGAGTTGTTAGGTTATGGTGCAGAGCTGGGCTTAGCGATAATGTTGCTCATGAGATTTAAGTCATTATTTGACGCTGCCTTGGGCGGTGTTCTGCACCCAGTTTTTGTGACGAAAAAGGCTGAATAGTCTATCATTGCAGCTGAGCGCGTTAGCCAATTAAATTTATTGATGCCGAGCAAGCGGGTTGGCTGCGCTTGGAGCTAGCTTTGCATTGCTTGTGACTATAGCTCGCAACTGTAGCCAGATTAATTTGGTCGAAACGAAATTGAAAACAAGTTGAGCACAATTTAAACAAAAGATGAATATATCAATAGTTGGTACCGGCTACGTCGGACTGGTAACGGGCACATGTTTTGCCGACGTCGGAAATCAAGTTTTGTGCGTTGACAAAGACCAAAGCAAAATCGACATGTTACTTGGCGGTAAGATTCCGATTTTTGAGCCTGGACTAGAACAACTGGTAAAAACTAGTGTCGCCCAAGAGCGGCTTAAGTTTACTACCGACATAAGTGCCGCCGTTGAGCATGGAAAGATTATTTTTATTGCCGTCGGGACGCCTCCGGGAGAGGACGGTTCGGCTGACTTATCTCACGTATTGGCGGTGGCTAAATCGATTGGTCAAAGCTTATCGGAATACCGTACCGTGGTTACCAAGTCGACGGTCCCAGTCGGGACCGCAGAAAAAGTTCGCAGCGCCATCCAGAGTGAGCTTGAGGCGCGTGGCGTAGAAATAGAGTTTAGCGTGGCGTCAAATCCTGAGTTTCTGAAAGAAGGTGCCGCTATAGAAGATTTCATGAAGCCTGACCGAGTGGTAATCGGTGCCGACGATGATCGCGCTGTTGAAATTTTACGTGAACTTTATGCGCCATTTAATCGAAACCATGAGCGCCTTATTGTCATGGACATACCATCGGCCGAGCTAACTAAATACGCTGCAAATGCGATGTTGGCGACCAAAATATCATTTATGAATGAACTGTCTAACCTGGCTGAGTTGCTGGATGCAGATATTGAACTGGTTCGACAAGGTATTGGCTCTGATCCGAGAATCGGCTATCACTTTATATACCCAGGATGTGGTTACGGCGGTTCGTGTTTTCCGAAAGACGTGCAAGCCTTACATCGCACGGCTCAGCAACATGGATATGAAGCAAGAATCCTTGATGCGGTCGAAGCGGTTAACGAAGATCAAAAGTCAGTTTTGTTAAATAAAATCGACGCCCATATGGGCGCTAACTTAAGTGGCAAAACCTTTGCTATTTGGGGCTTAGCATTTAAGCCTAATACCGATGACATGCGTGAAGCGCCCAGTAGAGTGGTTATCGATGGTTTGTTGGCCAGAGGGGCCAATGTGAGAGCTTACGACCCTGTTGCTAACGATGAAGCTAGCGAACTATATGCTGATAATAAATCTGTGACGTTCTGCGATGATCTCTACGATGCTACCGAAGGTGCCGACTCCCTTGTTTTAGTGACTGAATGGAAAACCTTTCGTAGCCCAGACTTTAAACGTTTAAATCAGCAATTAAGTGATCGAGTAATTTTCGATGGACGTAATATTTATGACCCCGCCGGTTTAGCTAAAATTGGCTTGAAATATTATGGTATCGGCAGGTCAAACTAGCGATGAAATTAGTTAAGACTCAATTCTCTGATATAAAGACCCTGGTCGTTGGCGACGTTATGCTCGACCGCTACTGGTTCGGTAGCGTCGACCGTATCTCGCCTGAGGCGCCGGTGCCGGTGCTTGCCGTTAAAAGTGAAGAATCACGTGCGGGTGGTGCGGCAAATGTGGCTCATAACTTATTAGCACTTGGGGCGCAGAGCAACCTATTGTCGGTGGTAGGTGACGATGATGCCGGTCGTGAGATAGCTCGTATTATCGAAAGCTATGGAGCCAAAACGACACTGACGATTGACCAATCGATTAAAACCATTGTCAAATTACGCATGGTTGCTCAGAATCAACAATTGTTACGTGCCGATTTCGAAGAAAAACCGAGCGAAGAAATCCTCAGCCAATGCCTCGATGACTATCGAGAAGCGATAAAAGAAGCTGACGTAGTCATTTTGTCCGATTATGGCAAGGGCGGCTTAACCCATGTTGCCGATATGATTGTCGCAGCTAAGGCATTGCAAAAGCCGGTAATTATTGACCCCAAAGGAAGCGATTATTCTAGGTATGCCGGTGCGACTCTGATAACACCCAATATGAAAGAGTTTGAGGCGGTTGCCGGTATTTGCTCATCTGACGCTGATTTTTCGAGTAAGGCGCATACACTTCGGGACGACCTTGATCTCGATTACTTATTAGTTACTCGAAGTGAAAAAGGTATGAGTTTATTTAGCCGCGATGGTTCGCAGATGGACTCACCAGCGACCGCGCTTGAAGTCTATGACGTTAGTGGTGCCGGCGACACCGTGATTTCGCTAATGGCATTAGCTACCGTCGCCGGATTTTCAAACGAAGATAAGCTCACTCTCGCCAACACCGTTGCCGGTATCGTTGTTGGTAAACTAGGGACGGCGGTGGCTAGTATCGATGAAGTGGTCAATAAACTAGCCGAAAACTCATAAGGTAGGCGATATTACGATGCCGAAAAACCAATTAACAAAGGTGTAACAGATGATTATTGTAACTGGCGGTGCTGGCTTTATCGGCTCGAATATAGTTCGAGGTTTGAATAAGCGTGGACTAAATAATATTTTGGTGGTCGATGATCTCAGTGACGGCAACAAGATTGCAAATATCGAAGACTGCGATATTGAAGATTATATGGATAAGGACGAGTTTCTGAATCGAATTAATCAAGGCATGGAGTTTGGTGGGCCAACGGCTATCTATCATCAAGGCGCTTGCTCTGACACCATGGAAAAAGACGGCCGATTCATGATGCAAACCAATTATGAATACTCTAAGTCACTTTATCACTATTGCGGCGAATACAGTATCCCGTATATTTATGCATCATCTGCTTCAGTCTATGGCGGCGGAGAAATGTTTAAAGAAGAATCTGAGTACGAGCAGGCATTAAATGCCTACGCCTACTCTAAGCTACTGTTTGATCGCTACGTGCGCAAAAACCCAGGGATATCTGATTCGCAAGTCGTCGGCCTGCGGTATTTTAATGTGTACGGCAAAGGTGAAGAGCACAAGGGGCGCATGGCATCAGTAGCCTATCACTTTTTCAATCAATATCATGAGCAAGGCTATGTCAAATTGTTTGGTGGCAGCGGTGGCTATGCCGATGGTGAGCAACTGCGCGACTTTGTTTGGGTTGACGACGTTGTTGACGTCAACCTACATTTCCTTGAGCATCCAGAAGCCAATGGTACTTTTAACGTAGGCAGCGGCCGAGCTCAGAGTTTTAATGATGTTGCTACGGCGGTTTTAAATACCCTCGAAAACACCACTAAGACAACTGAGCAATGGGTGGCTGAGAAAAAAATTCAGTACATTGAATTCCCTCAAGCGCTGGTTGGTAAATATCAGAGTTACACCAAAGCGGACCTAACCAACCTTACGATGTCAGGCGAATACAGTAAGAATTTTGCTAAGGTTGAAGAGGGCGTAAAAAACTATGTCACTCAGCTTGCGGCTGCGGGCTAGCATTTTTTAACATGGCTGTTATTGCGATTTATGACTCAGGCGTTGGAGGGCTTAGCGTCTACCAAGAAGTAGTCGCTAAATGCCCCGAACATGACTACATTTTTGTCAGCGATAATCAGCAGTTCCCATATGGGCTTAAGTCAGAAGCTGAACTGTTAACACGAGTACCCGCGGTGGTAACTCGGCTCGATCAGAGGCAGCGCATAGACGTTCTGATCATGGCGTGTAATACCGCCAGCACCATTGTGTTACCAACGTTGAGGGCGACCTTTGATTTTCCGGTGATCGGCGTGGTGCCGGCGATTAAACCAGCGGCTGAGTTTTCTACTACCAAGAGGATTGGATTGCTTGCTACACCTGCGACGGTGGCTCGACCATATACTGACAGATTGATTGCTGAATTTGCTCACGATTGTCATGTTTTGAAAATTGGTTCAAGTGACTTGGTGCAACTCGCCGAGGATAAGCTTTTTGGTCGGGAGTTTGATGAATCGATAATAGGCACAATCTTAAAACCAATTATCGCCGACGCACAAATAGATTGTTTAGTTCTCGCATGTACTCACTTCCCGTTGTTAGAGGCCGAAATTAGATCACAGCTTAAAAAACATGATCGGCATCCTCGATTACTCGATTCCGGTGAGGCGATTGCCAATAGGCTGGTGTTCTTGTGTCAGTCTTTTGGCTTAGAGCCGGGTGAGTCAGCCACTCGAGTTGCCTTAATGACCGATAACAATGTTGAAGCAGGGTTTGTCACTCAGTTAGAGCGAATGGGTTTTAGCGAGTTGCAGCATCTGATAGTCTAGGGCGTTGGCTAGCCAGTTTTAATGTTATTGTTTGTTTAGGCTGATGCCGAATTCAGAGGACTATTACCTTACGACTATTATCTTCTGACTAATACTCAGTGGCTATGAAGCACTGTCGAAGAAATGATTATCAATAGAGACTTTCATCTAATCTGCACCCTCAACTACTTTAATCGACACCCTAACTACTTTAATCTACACCCTAAACTACGCGCATTAATTAATAAGACTCATGACTCAAGAATCGTACTCTCTACTATTGAAGCAAGCCCAATCGCTGATCAGCTCTGAAACTGACTTCATCGCAAATGCCGCTAACCTCTCCTCCTTCTTGTACCATAACCTTGAAAATGTCAATTGGGTGGGCTTCTACCTATTTAAGCAAGATGAGCTGGTACTGGGGCCGTTTTGCGGACAACCGGCATGCACTCGTATACCGGTAGGTAAGGGCGTATGCGGAACCGCGTTTGCCGAGCAGAGAACCTTAATGGTCGACGATGTGCATTCGTTTGCTGGCCATATCGCGTGTGACGCGGCTAGCGAATCTGAGGTTGTGGTGCCGTTTAATACCTTGAATTACCGAGGGGTGTTCGATATTGACAGCCCAATCATGAGTCGCTTCGGCGAGGCAGAAAAGAAATTGTTTGAGGGTGTTGCGCTGGCCCTGGAAAAGTCGCAGAGCGATGGCTAACTACAAGGCAAGTTACGCCGAATATCGCTTGTGATAACTGATGTGTAATTTAGCCTTGAGTTAAAATCGTCTTGTATTATGCTGAGCTCTACTATTGCGAGATTGGTGTTTATTTTACTAGATGTTTTGTATAGCTTGAGCGATGAATAAGGTAACGATTCTACTCCGAGACATACAGCTGAGCCAGCTGAATCCTGAATGCCTTAAGTTGGTAGCTAAGTTTGTACGCCAACTGAAAGCTTATAAGGGGGTCTCGTTGCGAATGCAGGATGATGACATCTTGCTGCAAATTTCAACACAATCTCACCGCACCAAGAATGCCGAGCTGAAGGCCGTGTATGCTGAGCTAAAGCAAGAGATTCAAAAATCCTTACACCACTCTATGCTGCAACGTTAGTGTAGTGGAGTGTCAGTTTAGCGGTTTGAGCGATACGCTCGAACTAAAAGCCAAGCAGTCAATATAAGTAATAAAAGGTAGCTGATTGAGAAGCCGATATCAGCGAATACATTGAACAATGATTTTTTGATCAGCGAGAGGCCTGTTGCTCGCTGTTGTTTCATCTCAACAAGCTGTGTTGGAATCATATCCAAGTAATCGTCTAGCTGCTCTTGATGCACTAAGCGAGCTTCAAGCAATGCCCAATTACCGGAAATCTCGGGAATATCTAAACGTATCCGCTCTAAAACGGCGTCTGATGGCTGCTCGTTACTTAAAAAGCCTAATGGAAACATAAACTCAACTACGCCATCTGCACCGTCGGCTATTCCATTGTCGCTATCGGCAACTCTATTGAAGCTGTCAGCAACCTTATTAAAGCTGTCGGCAACTCTAACTGTCGAGCTAGCCTGCGCTGAAAATGCATGACGTTCAGTTTGGTAAAACAACTGATAGTCGTTCCAAG
Organism: Gammaproteobacteria bacterium; assembly: GCA_017854775.1. Classification (GTDB taxonomy): domain Bacteria; phylum Pseudomonadota; class Gammaproteobacteria; order Arenicellales; family Arenicellaceae; genus Arenicella. The sequence goes on from JAFMHC010000185.1 coordinate 6,500, forward strand.
CCTGATCAGATCTAGGTACTTTTAATTTGAAGTAGGCACCGGCCAATTGTTGCGTGCTCAAGGTTAGTTGAGGTGATGCTAAAAATGGATCGCTGGCGGAAATTTCAAAGTCATTCGGTTCTCCACTCAAGTCGTTCAGTTGCCAGTCGTTGGTATCCAAGGGTGATGAACCGCTAGCTAATGGTCTGACCCCATTTTGTACTCGACTTGGCTGAACCACCGTTGCTGAGGCGCTGACTTGATTGCTCAGAAACGGCAATGATTGAAGGTTAACCGGGCAGTCTTGACATTGGTTTATGTCTAAGCGCAAGCGAGTCGATTGGCTAAAACTGATATCAGTGGGTAATTCCAGTAGAGCCGGAAAGCTCGGTGTTGTAAAACTAATCTTATAGTAGGGGTTAAATAGGTCTTGCTGGCTATTAAAGAAGATCTCCAATGGCACGCCAGTTAAATGGCTACCAAGATCGATACTTAGATACCTAGCGTTCTCTGCTTCATGCCCGGGGTTAAAGATGACATACGGGTCATCACCGCTAACCCGGTAGTCATTAGAGCTGGTAGCGGATAAGTCATTAGTAACTGTCTGCGCAATGCTAGCATTAGAGAAGAGCGCGCCTGCGAGAGCTGCGGCAGGCACTATCCAAGCTAGGGCAAAGATTCTTGCTGTAAGCCTTCTTACCCGTAGATCCATAGAGATGCGTTTAAGGCTCATGATTTAGCGTGATAATTCGGTTCGTTCTTCAGCACTCGATAGGCGAAAAAACCCATGACGACTAGAAAGATCGAACGCATTAATTGAATTGCTTGATGGAGTGTGAACGTATCTGTCGCGATGTGTTGTCTGAAAAAACTTGGGAAATGCCCCATACCGATGAAGTCCGTCGTCAATGGAGCGGCAAGAAACAGAGTGAAAACACCGTTGTCGGTCTTTAGCAGCCATAAGATCAGCCAAACGCCAAACAAGGCCATAAATGGTAACACTACTTTTTTACCGTATTGCATTGACAGGATAGGGAAGAGCACTAGCCATGCTGCATAGTGAACACTATGAACATTAAAGCCAAAGTAGATAAACAGTACAACCGAGGCGCTGAGCACAAAACGTTCGGCCTTTGCTCGAGCGCCAATTTCCCATTGGTAAATTGCTAGCACCGCTAAGCAGATAACGATTGGATAGAACCAGTAATATCCCAGTGATAATAATGCATTTAAACTGTTGTTAGGCTGTGTCACTGAAGGGTCTACAAACAGTTGCGTATCGCCGCCGGCCAGATTGATCAAGTAATTTGGTAGCAGTGAAATTGCTGCAACAATCGCTGCGCAGCAACTCAGGGTAATCACATTTCGAAACCAATGATCCTTGACGTCAATTAATGCAATCAATAAAAATGGAGCGTACAAAAGATTTATTTCTCGACAGAGTAGGGCGACTGCAAACAAAGCGCTGGCGAAAAACACACGATCGTATTTTAGTTGTAGGGCGCAAGCCATTAGGAAAAATAAGCTAATGACCTCAAAACGACCAAATATGTAGGTCGAAAATAATGTTAGAGGATTAAACAACCAAATGAGTAGGGCTATTTTTCGATGTGTAGGATTGTCTATAAACTTCCATATTAGTAACGCAGTAGCAATATCAAAAACAAGGTACGGCAGTTTAAAGAAAAATAGGTGTCGATAAATATTCGGATCGTTTAGGAAAAAACCATAATCAACAAGGTTGGAGACACTTTGAGTTGGATCATTAAGATGAAACAAACCGTTGGTGACATCAATAAAAAGTGTTGAAAACCAGGCGAAAATGACCTCAATATAGAAAACGACAAAGCGGTGGCCGTTGTCGAATAGATAGTCATTTTCGAGAACGTAGAATACTCGGCGCGCCTCTGAAAACAAATCCACATGGGCGAAAAACGGCATTAGCGCGAATCTTAATAATATGCCCAAGCCTAATGCAGTAATCAGAAACTGCTTGTTATTCATTGGTTTATACACAGTGCCTCCGATTTATTAGGCTAGCGAAACGTGCGCTGAAACCAGCTTTTCGGCTTGTATAAATAGTCTACTGGCTGAGCGTTGCGATTCATATAGCCACCATCGTCGCAGACCTTTGGTGGCTCGAGGTCTGGAAAATCCTCATTGGTGAAGTAGTGTGTTACCAATGATTTTCGTGTCTTAGTTTTGTCGATAATTGCGCTGCCACCATGTAAAAGCTGCGAGTGCCAAATAAGCACATCGCCTTTGTCTGCCAGCAAGGTT
>JAFMHC010000186.1 GCA_017854775.1 Gammaproteobacteria bacterium
CAAGGTGGCCATGTTGAGTACTTTAAGTACATGATTGACATGCTCAAAGAGAACAACGCAGAGCATATTCAGGTGTTTGGTGGCGGCGGTGGGGTGATTATCCCCGATGAAATTAAGGAGCTTGAGGCCTATGGCGTCGCTAGAATCTACTCTCCGCAAGACGGCATGGAGCTAGGCCTAGTTGGGATGATTCAAGACATGGTGGATCGCTGTCGCGAGCAAGCTCCAGCGGCGGCATCGCTGTCTAATTTGATCAGTGAGTCTCGAGATTATTTAGCGCTCTCGCGACTGATCTCGAATATCGAAACCAATACTGTGGCTAAAAATGCGCTGGCAAAAGCGCTAGAAGATCACCAAGGCGACTCGGCGTCGCAAACGCCAGTTTTGGGTATAACTGGCACAGGTGGGGCTGGTAAGTCGTCACTCACAGATGAAATGATTAGGCGCTTCAGAATTGACTCTGGTGATACTGCGCGTGTTGCCGTGCTAGCAATTGACCCCACTCGCCGTAAAACCGGCGGGGCATTGCTCGGTGACCGCATCCGCATGAATGCAATTTATCAAGAAAACATTTATATGCGCTCTATTGCGACTCGCGGATCGACTGGCGAAGTGCCCGATTACTTGAGTGATATTATCGCCGCGGTTAAGCTATTTGACTTTGATTTGATCGTGGTCGAGACACCGGGTATCGGTCAGGGAGATGCTGGTATTGTGCCCTTTGTCGACGCGTCAATGTACGTCATGACACCTGAATTTGGCGCACAAAGCCAGCTAGAAAAAATCGACATGCTTGATTTTGCTGATGTTGTGGTAATTAATAAATTCGATCGCAAAGGCGCTGCTGATGCATTGCGAGATGTCTCCAAGCAAGTGCAACGAAATCTAAATGCATGGGACACACCGCCGTCAGAACTGGCTGTGTTCGGCTCGATTGCCTCGCGCTTTGGTGATGACGGCGTTACCGCCGCGTATCATGGCTTGTTGTCGGTGTTAAGGGCAAAGGGCTTACGGCAATGGGAGTCGCTATTACCCTTTAATGATAATCGCGTTCCATCAGAGCGGTCGGTAATAGTGCCAAGCGCTAGACAACGATATTTAGCCGAAATCAGCGAAGCGGTACGTGCTTATCATCAAACTAATGATGCACAAGCGGAGCTTGCCAGCGAGCGTCAAGCGCTAGAAACCGCCAATGCACTTTTAGCTGATAGTAATGCTGATTTAGAGCAATTGATTGACCAACGCAAGCAGTCGTTGACGGCCGAAAATAGAGCTTTATTAAGTAACTGGGACTCGGTTAAACAAGGATATCAAGGTCAGACGCGAGTTGACACTCTAGCTAATGGCAAGCAGATCACCACAGAGCTGACTCGCGAAAGTCTTTCGGGGACTCACGTTCCGCGTGTGGCCTTGCCTAAATATCGAGACGCAGGTGAACTACTGCGTTGGATGAAGCGCGAAAACCTACCAGGTTTCTTCCCCTATACCGCAGGAGTGTTTCCATTTAAGCGTGAGGGCGAAGACCCAGCGCGTATGTTCGCTGGCGAAGGCGACCCAAAACGAACTAACTTACGTTTTAAGCGGCTTTCTAAACACGCACCTGCGATACGATTATCGACGGCCTTCGATTCAGTAACCCTATACGGTTTTGATCCGGCAACTCGACCTGATATTTATGGCAAAATTGGTAATTCGGGCGTGTCAGTTGCCACTCTTGATGACATGAAGCAGTTATTTGATGGTTTTGATTTGTGTGCGCCATCAACCTCGGTCTCAATGACTATTAATGGCCCGGCACCTACGATTTTAGCGATGTTTTTGAACACCGCGATCGATCAGCAAGTAGATCGTTTTGTTAGCGATAACGATCGTCAGCCAGATGCCAATGAGCATAAGGCGCTAAAGGGCAATGCACTTCGGCAAGTTCGTGGCACTGTTCAGGCTGATATTTTAAAAGAAGATCAAGGCCAGAATACGTGTATCTTTTCGACTGAATTTAGCCTCAGAATGATGGGTGATATTCAGCAATACTTTATCGAAAACGAAGTGCAAAACTTTTATTCGGTATCGATCTCCGGTTATCACATTGCCGAAGCCGGTGCTAATCCGATTTCTCAATTAGCGTTTACCTTGTCGAATGGTTTTACATTTGTTGAAACCTACCTCGCACGCGGTATGCACATAGACGACTTCGCCAGCAATCTGTCGTTTTTCTTTTCCAACGGTATGGATCCCGAGTACACCGTTATCGGCCGTGTTGCACGTCGTATTTGGGCGGTAGCTATGCGAGAGAAATATGGTGCCAATGCCAAGAGCCAGAAGCTCAAATATCATATTCAAACCTCAGGCCGATCATTGCACGCGCAAGAAATGCAGTTCAATGACATTCGCACTACCTTGCAAGCTTTGCTTGCCATTAACGATAATTGTAATAGCCTGCACACTAATGCCTACGATGAGGCCATTACCACGCCGAGCGAAGAGTCGGTGCGCAGAGCGCTCGCTATCCAATTGATCATTAACCGAGAGTTTGGATTGGCAAAAAATGAAAACCCTAGTCAAGGGGCTTTTATCGTTGATGAATTGACCGATTTAGTCGAAGAGCAGGTGCTGCAAGAATTCGAGAGAATTTCGGATCGTGGCGGTGTCTTGGGCGCGATGGAGACCGGTTATCAACGTAGTCGCATACAAGAAGAGTCAATGAAGTATGAAACTAAAAAGCACGACGGTAGTTATCCGCTAATCGGGGTAAATACCTTTTTACCTGACGCTAAGGAGGAAGAATTTGAGGTGGAATTGGCGCGCTCAACCGATCAGGAGAAGCAAAATCAGATTAGCCGCTTGGCCGATTTTCAACAACGTCATGCAGATCAATCAGTGCAAGCGTTAGTCGATATAAAACAGATCATAAATGACAATGGCAATGGTTTTGAAGCCTTGATGGAAGCGGTTCGACACTGTTCCTTAGGGCAGCTTACAGATGCATTCTTCGAAGTTGGCGGGCAATACCGTCGCAGTACTTAAGTGGTCCTACAGAAACTAGATAACGACTAGAAAGCGACTGTATAAACCTTAGAAACTTGATTAGGATCAACTTATGAAAAATGATAATACCGCGATGGCCGACGATGCCTCCTCAGAGGGGCCTCGTTGGCCAATTCCAGTGCTTAAAGAAGATATCCATTACTATATGGAAAATGGCTTCATGGTGTTTACTGAGGCCTATCATTCTGCGCGTGGCCGATGTTGTGGCAACGCGTGTCGTCACTGTCCCTTCGAACACGCTAATGTGAGAAAAAAATGACTAAAAAAATTTCTACCCCAGATCTTTGTGACGCTTATGAAGAGCAGATTGCTGACGGTAAGATTGGTATTTTAGATGCTATTTTTAATAATTACGGCGGCCTCGATAGCTTTTATGGCGAGGCGGTGACGATTAAATGCTTTGAAGACAATTCAATCGTTAAGCAGCTAGTGGGAACATCGGGTAATGGTCGGGTGATTGTGATGGATGGCGGGGGCTCTCTGCGCCGGGCTATTCTAGGTGACATGTTAGCCGAGAAGGCCGCTAGCAACGGTTGGGCAGGTTTAGTCATCAACGGCTGTATACGAGATTGTGATGAGATAGCGGCCACTGCCTTGGGAGTTAAGGCGTTGAATACTCATCCAATGAAAACCGATAAGCGAGGCTTAGGCGATCTAAATGTTGATGTTAGCTTTGCTGGGCATACTATTCGCTCCGGCAATTGGATATATTCCGATAACAACGGCATCTTGGTAAGCGAAAATGAGCTAAAGGTGTAGAGCAAAGAAAGCCAACGGCTGAATTCAAACATTAAAAAGCCCACTGACAGTGATTTGTCAGTGGGCTTTTTTAATTAAAGGGCCTGTCGGACAATGAATTTTACTAGTGCGAAAGCGGAAAATTGGTCTATTTTTCCGTTTATTTTCGAGCAATGGAACAACCATTACGTCTCAAATAAACGAAAAACTAGCCTCCCCGAAGGGCGAGCTAGCGAGTTGTACCACTTTCTCCTGACGCAAATCATCATCCGACAGGCCCTTAACGTCGACTATTTCTTAAACCCAGCTAACACTTGCTCAGTCATCTTCTCAGTTGAGATAAAGCCCCAACTATAAGAATCATAGACGGCCAGCGGCTTAGCTTCGAGTACTTCGCTATCATTTTTACCAGCGGCGACCATGTTGCCAACCAGGGCCTTGGCGTCTTTTATCATTGCCAATGTGCTTAGCACGTCTGACTTATTCGCTAATGGGCCATGACCCGGAATGACTTTAGTCTCATCATTGATCATTCCAGCAATGGCTTCAAGCGCTCGGATAACACCATCGACGCTGCCACCGTTTTTGCCATCAATAAAAGGGAAAACCTTGTTGAACATAACGTCGCCGGTGTGCAGAACATTATCATTTTTAAAGTAAACTACCGCATCGCCATCGGTATGGGCATGATCAAAATGCATGATTTGTGCCGCATCGCCGTTTAAGTGAATTGTCATTCGGTCATTGAAGGTGAGCACTGGGAACGATACTGGGCCACCGTTTTTCTCATCTTTGATAAGCGATGCTCTGAGGTTTTCATGGCTTACGATTTTGGCTCCATCTTTGCCAAAGACGTGGTTGTTGCCGATGTGGTCGCCATGAATATGAGTGTTAATCATGTAGTCAATCGGTTGTTCAGTTATCTCGGCTATCTCAGCTTTCAAGATATCGATGGTGCTGGAAAGGCCATTATCGATCAGCGCGACGCCGTCGCTACCGACACTTAAGGCCACGTTACCACCGGTAAAGCCACCGTCACCTGACAGCATATAAATAGTGTCGGTGATTTTCTCAGTTTTATAACTTAACTTAGCGTCTTCTTGAGCTAATGCATTGGTTGAGATGATGCTTACGCTGGCAAATAGCGCGAGCGTAATCGACTTTTTTAGGAGGTTTTGAGGTTTCATTACAGTATTTTCTTAGTTTCAGTTGCCTAAGTATAGAACAGTCGATGTTGAAGTAAATCTCACCTAGTTGATTATGTCGGGGTCTAACATGGCAGATTACTGATTTATTCATGCTTATGCTGGGTATATAAAGCAATAAGATTGTTATTTCTCTATAGTCCCTTCGAGATCGGCCGAAAATCAGCTAGAATTCAGCGCGATTCGAATAACTAACCACAGCATTTACAGTGAATAAATATAAAATTGCCATTTTGGCTGGCGACGGCATCGGCCCTGAAATCATGAAAGAGGGCGTTAAAGTCCTTAAAGTCATCGAAGCTCGTAACGATGTCGAGTTTGAATTAGTAGAAGCCCCTTTTGGTGCTGGTGCATGGTTTAGTCACGGAAGCTCATTTCCTGAAGAGACAAAGCTGTTAGTTGACATCGCTGATGCGGTAGTTAAAGGCCCAATCGGTTTGAATCATGAAGAATCCAAACAAATCCCGATTGACGAACAACCTGAACGCGGCGCGTTACTGCCATTGCGTAAGCGTCTTAATACCTATGCAAACTTTCGGCCAGTGTATTTACCTAAGGCTTTGGCCCATTTCTCGCCGTTGAAAGCTGAGGTTATTGGTGACGGCATTGATATGATCATGGTGCGTGAATTAGTTGGCGGTTTGTATTTCGGCGAAAAAGAAACTGGTGTTGATGAAAACGGCAAGCGTTTCGTGCGTGAAGTATTAGAGTACGACGAAGACCAAATTAGCAATATTTTGCATCGAGGCTTCAAGCTCGCTCAAGGCCGCAAAAAGGTTTTGCACAATATTCATAAGAGTAATGTACTCAAATCAAGCGTACTGTGGAACGAAGTGCTTGAAGAAATAGCACCGCAATATCCAGACGTGACCGTGATTCATAACCTCGTTGATGCGGCTGCCACAGCCTTGTGTTTAAACCCAACGCAATTCGACGTGATGGTAATGGAAAATATGTTTGGTGACATATTGAGTGACCAAGGAGGCGGCATTTTGGGCTCGCTAGGCCTTATGCCATCGGCTTGTCTTGGTCATGACGGTAAAGCGTATTACGAACCGTCGCACGGCTCGGCACCGGATATTGCTGGCAAGCAAGTGGCTAACCCTTACTCAATGATCGGCTCAATGGCGATGATGTTGGAGTATAGCTTTGGCATGGTTGATGAGGCTCGCAATGTGTGGGACGCAATGCAAAGCGTATTTGCTGATGGCTTTTCGACTTCAGATTTGTCTAAGCCAGGCAGCGGAGTAACGATGCTATCGACCGAAGAATTCGGCGATAAGGTTGTCGCGCACTTACAGTCTAATACTTAAGCAGCATTAAGAAACAGCCGCACTAGTAGGAAACTTAAGATAAAAAGCCGCGACCGAGTCTGATAATTATCACGGACTGGGTTTGCGGCTTTTTTGTTGAAGGCATTGTTTTAGGTAAATTTACTACAGAGAGCGTATCGCCAAAGTAATATAGCCAGAGTAATGTAGTCCAGACAAAAAAACACCTCGGGTGGCCGAGGTGTTTTCATCAACATATCGTTACTAGCGCTTTGATCGGTCGCTAAGCGTTAAGCCTAACGCTCGAGTCTATTCGCTAGTCTATATGGCGAGTCTAGATGACCAACCTATAACTTAGCTAAACGCTCCCAAGTTTCGACAACCGAATCAGGATTAAGTGATACTGAATCAATCCCTTGAGTAAATAACCATTCAGCAAGCTCAGGGTGATCACTCGGGCCTTGGCCGCAAATCCCGACGTACTTACCGGCTTTATTACAGGCCGCAATCGCCATCGATATCATTTTCATGACCGCCGGGTTACGTTCATCAAAAAGATGAGAGACGATGCCCGAGTCACGATCTAAGCCGAGTGTTAGTTGAGTCATGTCGTTTGAGCCAATCGAGAAACCGTCGAAATATTCTAAGAACTCGTCAGCCAGTAAGGCATTAGCTGGCAGCTCGCACATCATGATTATCCTGAGGCCGTTTTCACCACGTTTCAAACCATTTTTTTCCAGTAAATCAATCACTTGAGATGCTTCGTCAGTGGTTCTGACGAAGGGAATCATGATTTCAATATTGGTTAAGCCCATTTCATCACGAACGTACTTAACCGCTTGGCATTCTAACTCGAAGCAATCTTGCATACTTGGCGCAATGTAACGCGAGGCGCCACGGAAGCCCAGCATTGGGTTTTCTTCATTTGGCTCGTAGTCGTGGCCACCTACCATGTGTGCGTATTCGTTCGACTTGAAATCAGACAAGCGTACGATCACCGGCTTGGGGCTAAAGGCGCAACCCAGCGTAGCTATACCTTCTGACAGCTTCTTGACGAAGAAGTCAGTAGGGGAGTTATAACCGGCCTTGTACTCGTCAATAATAGATTTTACATCAGGTGACTGTTTGTCGTATTCGATCAATGCTTTTGGGTGTACCCCAATCATGCGATTAATGATGAACTCCAAACGCGCTAGGCCAATACCTTCGTGTGGTAACTGCGCGAAACTGAATGCTCGATCAGGGTTACCGACGTTCTGCATAATCTTGAACGGGATATCCGGCATTTTATCTAAGCGCGTGACTTGTTTTTCAAAGTCGAGTTCGCCAGCGTAGATAAAGCCTGTATCGCCCTCAGCGCATGAGACAGTCACTGGCGCGCCATCTTCAAGTTTCTCGGTTGCATCACCGCAACCAACAATCGCTGCAACCCCGAGCTCACGTGCAATAATTGCGGCGTGGCAGGTTCGGCCACCACGATTAGTAACAATCGCTGCGGCTCGTTTCATCACTGGCTCCCAGTCGGGATCCGTCATATCAGTGACCAAGATATCGCCTTCTTGCACGATGTCCATTTGATCGATGCTGAGTACCTTACGAACCTTGCCTGAAGCAATACGTTGGCCAATTGATCGGCCTTCAGCTAGAACCTCGCTTTGTTGGTTTAGCTTGTAGGTAATTTTAACGTTAACATCGGCTTGGCTAGTTACAGTTTCAGGTCGAGCCTGAACTATATACAGTTGCTGATCATCACCATCTTTGGCCCATTCGATGTCCATTGGCCGTCCATAGTGCTTTTCGATGATAAGTGCTTGCTTAGCCAATGATTCAACATCGGCGTCACTAATCGAAAACTGTTGGCGTTCGGCAACATCTACTTCAACGGTATTAACAGAGCGGCCAGCGGTAGTCTCATTTGAGTAGATCATTTTGATCAACTTACTGCCCAAATTACGACGTACAACCGCTGGGCGGCATGCGGCCAGAGTCGGTTTGTGTACATAGAACTCGTCAGGGTTGACCGAGCCTTGCACCACGGTCTCACCCAAGCCATAAGACGAGGTGATGAACACAACATCGTCAAAACCCGACTCAGTATCTAGGGTAAACATTACCCCAGCCGAACCCGTCTCGCTGCGAACCATACGTTGAATGCCGGCCGATAATGCTACGTTTTCATGAGCATAGCCCTGATGTACGCGGTAGGAAATGGCGCGGTCATTAAACAGCGAGGCAAATACTTCGTGCACCGCATGTTTAACCGAGCTTAAGCCTTCAATGTTTAAGAACGTTTCTTGTTGACCGGCAAACGAGGCATCGGGTAAGTCTTCAGCAGTTGCCGAGGAGCGCACCGCAACCTTAAGGTTTTGGTTGCCGCCTTGCATTGCTGTGAAAGCTGTCTCAAGTGCGGCATCGAAAGCCGCCGGAAATGGAGTATCGATAATCCACTGGCGAATATCCGCACCGGCCGAGG
>JAFMHC010000187.1 GCA_017854775.1 Gammaproteobacteria bacterium
ACTATTTTGGTTGGCCCTAACTGCCCAGGCGTGATTACGCCTGAAGAAGTTAAGATCGGTATCATGCCGGGCTACATCCATAAGAAAGGCAGCATTGGTGTTGTTTCTCGTTCAGGTACTTTGACCTATGAAGCAGTGCATCAGCTAACTCAACTAGGTATGGGCCAATCTACTTGCGTAGGCATTGGCGGTGACCCAGTAAACGGTATGAAGCACATCGACGTATTGAAGATGTTCAACGACGACCCTGAAACTGAAGCAGTTGTTATGTGCGGCGAGATTGGTGGTACTGACGAAGAAGAATGTGCTGCTTGGATCAAAGAGCATATGACTAAGCCAGTAGCCGGTTTTATTGCCGGTGTTACGGCTCCTCCAGGAAAACGTATGGGCCATGCCGGTGCGATCATTTCAGGTGGTCAAGGCACTGCACAATCTAAGATTGATGCGCTGCGAGATGCTGGCGTTCATGTGACGGTTAACCCGTCAGAAATGGGCACTACTCTTAGAGACGCAATGTCATAAGCAGCAGAAGCCTGATGTTTTTTAAAAAGCCGAATGCGATAAAGCGTTCGGCTTTTTTTATGCCAATTTAATATGAAAAAAATATTGATAACAGGCTCTAGTGGTCGAGTTGGTGGATTCATCGCCAAGCACCTTGCTTCTTCGAATAAGATTATTGGCATCGATATTGTGCCAGGTAAGTTTACCTCTGTGGTGTCCAATATTCTTAGCCCAAAAGTCTCGCCATTGATTCAGAGCGCTGATGCCATTATCCATTGTGCCGCCTTACACGCACCTCACATAGAGCAACATAGCGAGCAGGAGTTTTGGGATGCTAACGTTGCTACTACCGAGTATCTATTAAAGCACTGCGATCAACATGCCTCGATGGTGCTGACTAGTTCAACCTCTGTATTTGGAAGCTCTTTGGTTAAACCAGGGCGAACAGTTTGGGTTGACGAAGACTTAGCGGTACGGCCACGAGACATTTATGACAGTACTAAATTAGCGGCTGAAGGGTTAGTTAAACAGGACGATGCAACGCACAGATCAATGACCGTGCTTAGAATCTCGCGCTGCTTTCCCGAGCAAGAAAGATTAATGGCAATCTACCGCTTACACCGTGGTGTCGATCTGAGGGACGTAGTTCAAGCTCATACCTTAGCGCTTAATCGTTCAGCAGGGCAGGGTTTATATATTATCAGTGCTCCTATACCGTTTAAGCGTGCTGATTTAATCGAGCTATACAGCGATGCGGCATCATTGATAAAACAAAAATGCCCGTCACTTGGTGCCTATTTTAAGCAAAATAATTGGTCACTGCCGGTGTCTATTGACCGAGTATATTCATCAGAGCTAGCGAGCAAAGAATTGGGCTATCGGCCTAGCTTTGGCGTTGATCGGTTTCTTAACGGAGATCGTCAACCAGACTGTCTCGCGCTGTGTTGAGGCCTCGCTGGCTCTTTAAACGCGATAGCTACTTTCGATGTGCTCACGAGTAATAACGCCATAAATACGTCGTTTTGATTCACCATGAGCGCCACGTATGAACAGCACATTACATTGCTCCGACTGCATTAGTTCATGAGCTTCTTGCAAGGTTGCAACAATAGTTGTGCCGGCCGTGTCTAATCGCTTTGCTGGGATTTTCAATAAATCCAGATCTTGTTCACGGGTATTATCATGCTCACTTAGCTCTCTCTCATTTAGTTCACTAAGGTGACGAGCTAAATCGGTCGCCGGTAGCAGACAAGTTTTTCGTTCATTGTCTTCGTGGGTCAACAGAATCCAACGCGGTTCTAGTTTGAGTATTTGTTCAGCATCAACTCTCGAGATCATTCTAGGTTGTTGAATGATATTTCGTTCCATTACACTGGCAACACCAATACGTCTAAGGGCTTTAGCAAGGGAGCTGTTGCGGTAATCTAGGCCTTGTGCAAGCATAAGGTGCTGGTAGATAGATGATTTCCCAAACACCACTCGGGTGATTAGAGAGGCGGTTATAACGGCGATCATACCTGGCAGGATAATGGCGTGGTCTGCGGTTAGCTCTAACAAGTAGATTAGCGCTGCCAATGGTGCTTGTAGAACCGCTGCCATCATCGCAGCCATTCCCAGTGTTGCGTAAAATGCGATACTGCCAATCTCTGGGTAGATCAAACCAATTGCCGAGGCAATGGCGCCTCCGGCCGCAGCGCCAATGAATAGCGTTGGCCCGATCAGACCAGCTGGAATTCCAAGCCCAACCGCGAATGCCGTGGTAATGGTTTTGGCAAAGGTCAACAACACCACGGTTGATACGCTGATTTGCATTAGCAATATATTGTCAACAGTATCGTACCCCGTGCCCATAACTTCTGGTAAGGCAAATGCGATGGTGCCGGTTATTACCCCGGCTAAGGTCGTTCGAATCCAAATCGCTCGCTTAGCGAGTAGGCCGCTGGCTAATAATGTTATCTGAATGAACGCGGCGGCAAGACAACCAATTAAGGCACCCATGAACGCAACTATGGGAAGCTCTTGAAGAGAGTTGATTTCGAGCTCTGGCATGGTAAATGCAGTGTCATCGCCGAAGGTTAGCCGAGTCAATGTGGTGGCACTTACCGCGGCAAGTATCACCGGAGTGAAGCCAATAACGGTGTAGTCCATAATTACTACTTCCATGGCAAAAATAACACCGGCAAGTGGCGTATTAAATGCCGCCGCAATTGCCGCTGCCACGCCACAACCAACCAGTACACGAACGCTATTGTTCGGCACCCGCAGGCTTCTGCCTAGCGCGCTACCGGCAGCCGCACCTAGGTGAACATTTGGGCCTTCGCGACCAACCGAATGGCCTGACAGCAAGCTAATTGTTGCGGTGATGAACTGCACCGCAGCATTTTTCATCGGCAAGTAACCTTGATGGTAGTCTAAGCGTTCGATTACGTGCACCACGCCGACCCTACGATTCTTGGGCTTGAGAAAATGCAGGATTAAACCAACAATTAGCCCGCCAGCGGCGCACAATAGGAAGCGATCAGGGCCGCTTAATTCCTCGAAACTTTCGACATTGCCATTAGGTAGCCACTGGTGGGCGGCGCCTTCCATGACTAATCGAAACAGTATAATTAGACCGCCTGAAACGACTCCGCAAATCAGCCCCAGAGCCGCCAGTAGCGGCAGGCCTTCAAAGTTGTTCGACATTCGAACTTGTTGTGCTTCAACAAAGCGGTTATACGCACTGCTAATAAAATTCAGTAATTTGATCTCGAATAATTTCAATCTTGGCCGTTGCGATTGCTTAAAATGGTGTTGCTAGGTCAGGGTCAACTTGACCAATCGCCGCTTTAAAGTCTGCTTGAATTCTGGCAATTGCAGATTCGCTGTCGGCTTCAAAACGCAGCACTAGAATAGGGGTCGTGTTGGACGGGCGAATCAAGCCAAAACCGTCTTCATAGTCAACCCGAAGCCCGTCAATTTTACTCACCGAGGCATCGCCGAAATCGGCTACTTTCTTGAGTTTATCCATAAACACATAGTGCTCACCTTCGTCAAAGTCTATGCGTAACTCCGGTGTATTGACGCTATCGGGTAAGGCATCGAAGATTTGCTGTGGACTTTCTTGGCGCCGAGACAATAGCTCGAGTAAGCGTGCGCCAGCGTAGACTCCATCATCAAATCCAAACCAACGTTCCTTAAAGAAGATATGCCCGCTCATTTCTCCAGCCAGAGCAGCCCCAGTTTGTTTTAATTTTGCCTTGATGAAGGAGTGGCCTGTACGCCACATGGTCGCTTTGCCGCCAGCCGCTATAATGGCGGCAGGCAGGTTCCTAGAGCATTTAACATCGTAGATTATCTCAGCCCCAGGATCACGGCTTAGTACGTCTTGAGCAAATAAAATCATTTGCCGATCAGCCCAAACAACTTCACCCTTTTTTGTTACCACGCCAAGTCGATCTCCGTCACCGTCGAACGCTAGGCCAAGCTCGGCATCATGCTCGCTTACCGCCGCGATTAAGTCTTGAAGATTCTCAATCTGGCTTGGGTCGGGGTGATGATTCGGAAATGTGCCATCGACCTCACTAAAGAGATCGATAACTTCGCAGCCAATCGCCCTGAAAAGCTGGGGCGCGGTTGCACCGGCGACACCGTTGCCGCTGTCGATAACGATCTTCATTTTTCTTTCGAGTTTGATATCAGCAACAATACGAGCGATATAGTCATCTATAACCTGTTCTTGAATATAGCTACCTTCGCCTTGGCTGAAATCCTCTTCAATAATGCGTTGTTTGAGGGCTTGAATGCGCTCGGCTGAGAGGGTTACTCCGTCAACAACCATTTTGAATCCGTTGTAATCAGGCGGATTATGGCTACCGGTAATGGCAATGCACGACGGTATACCCTTGGAGTAACAGGAATAATAGACTACCGGCGAAGGGGCAAGGCCTATATCAATTACGTTGACACCGGCGGCACGCAGTCCGTTAGACAGCACTTCAGTGAGCATTGGGCCTGATATGCGCCCATCACGCCCGATCACGATACTGTCACCACCATTGGCGATTACTTCGCTGCCAACCGCTTGACCGATCTTGTAAGCGATATCGGCGGTGAGGGTATTGTCGACAATCCCGCGGATGTCGTAGGCTTTAAAAATTGCGTGAGGAAAAGTCATTTCTAGAATTTAGAGCTGATTCAAGTTAGCTTCTGAGTTTACTATACCTGAGTAACAATTCGGCAACTTCTATTGAATGATCTCCAACTACTCAACTACCCGCCGCAGTTTAACCGTGCAAGCTGTACTTAGGCCGCTTTCAAGCCATCGATGAATTTTTTCACTTCAACCCAGGCTTGGTTTGCAGACCCTGTATGCATATTGAAAAGGTGCCAGTCATGCACTTGGTTTTTCCAAATTTGAAGTTTTGCCGGTGAGCCAGCGGCGATCGCCTTATTGGTATAACGGATACCGTCGCCGAGTAGCATCTCATTACTGCTAGCGTGAATTAGGGTTGGTGGTAAGTCGCTTAAATCGTCAAAAACCGGCGATGCTAGTTTATTCGAGGGGTTAATGCGCATGGTAAACAAGCCAACCCACATTTGCAGTGCTGTCGGTAGCTTAGCCAGTAAGCCCAAGCCTTCACCAAGCATTTTGTCGCTTTCACGGTTGCGTTTAATGGTCGGCGATGACAAGGTCATGTCGGTTGATGGAGAAAAACCAATAACCCCGTCCGGACGTCGCGTAGCACCGTGTTTGCTCCAGTTTGAAAGCATCAGCGCTAAATTACCACCCGCTGAATCGCCAGATACAATGAGTAGGTCGCAGTCTTGCGGCCCGTCAGGACCGTTTTCGATAATCCACTGATATGCCTGCTGTGAGTCGATGATGCTTTTCATACGGCCGTGTTCGGGGAGCATTCGGTAGTCCACTGACAGAACCGCAGCATTAGCAAGTTTTGACAGTTGATCAGAAAATTTTCGGTGACCCTTGGGGCTACCAAATAGAAACGCACCGCCATGTAGGAAAATAATTCGCCGAGCTGTGTCTGCTCCACTTGCAACCGCCCATTCGCAATTGACTCCGTTAGCCGATACTGAACTAAAGGCGGTGTCTGTCTGCAAGTCATCTGATAATTCATCGGCAAACTTACGAACCACCGCGAAGCCCTGCTTTAGTGATTTAGTTTTTTGTGAATCTCTGCGAACACCTCGTATTACTTTGAGGAACTCTTCGGTAGAGGTCACGTCTTCTGGGTGCTCTTCAAATATTTCGCCAACATGGGAGTCGTAACGACTTAAGTCTGGACCAGACAAAATAAACCTAGCAATGAGCCACCAAAGTAGGGCCAAGGTAATCAATATTGTCCAGGTCATGCGGTCAGTTCTCAAGGTCGTTGAAGATAGATTGTTAATATAGCTACGAAAGGCTATTTCTAAAGAGTTTAGATCATTTAGCTACTCAATGTTTGCCATGCCGATAGGCTAGTGGGGTTGAGCCGGTCCAGCTCTTGAAGGCGCGTATAAATGCACTGGGCTCTGAAAAACCGACTAAGGTGGCAATTTCTTCAATCTTGTACTTATTGTCGAAGAGAAGATTGACCGCAATATCGCGGCGCGTCTGCATTTTTATTTCTTTAAACGAGAGATCTTCAGTTTGTAAGCGGCGGTGTAAAACTTGCTGGCTCATTTCGAAGTGCAGTGCCGCCTCTTTTAGCGTTGCCTGATAATTGCCTTGTTTAATATTCCGCTCGAGCCACTGTCTAACTTGGTCGCTGATTACTCGATAGTTTTTTGGCTGATACAGCAGCGATAGATTGCTACCAGCGAGGTATTGATCTAGCGTTTCAGGGGTTTGAACAATTTCAAGCTGAGAATGGCGAAGGTCGAATTCGAAACGTGATTCGTGTTGTTGATAAATTATTGGTGCGCCATAAAACAATGCTCGATATTGGTCACTGTAATCCGGTTCAGAATGATTCAACGCAACTCGACTTAGTGGAATGAACTGTCCACCTAACCAACAATGAAAACGATGCACCGACGACAGAACGGCTTCTACAATATAGTTGTTTAGGCTTTGTGAGCCTTTGATTGGGGTTAAAATATAGGCTATAGAGTGGTCTGTTTCTTCTACCCGGTGCGAGAAGGTGTTGTTAAATAGGTTCCAAAAATTTGCAGTGCGTCGTAAGGATCGCCGAATCTCACGTGCGCTAATACAACTGCGACACATCATATTGAAGGTGCCAAGCGGCTGCCTTTTATCACCGAGGCCCAAAAACTCATCATCAAGTCTTTGCATTATCTCAATCGCGAACGAGGCGAATGATTCTAAGCGAACTCGGGTACCTGGCTTTTCTAGGGTCAAACGCGAGATACCATTGCTTAGTAATATCGGGTCGCATTCGAGGCCCTGGGATTGCGCACCTTCAAGCAACATGCGGGCGAATGCCGAATCAATGGTAATTTCTTTCATGTCACGAATTAAAGCACATTTCGTGTTATAAATTAATAATCATTGCCCATTTAATCAATAGCTTCTGTCATTGCTGATTCACCTTGGCAGCGTAAAATGGGTTTAATCAATAATAATTCTCATCAGAGGTTCCCTATGAGCAACACCGCATATATTTATGACGCCGTGCGAACACCGCGAAGTAAAGGCAAGACAGACGGCACATTACATGAAGTAAAACCGATCGATTTGGGTGCTGGTTTGTTTCGTGAATTGCAGCAACGTAACGATTTAGACACGTCTTATGTTGATGACGTGATCATGGGGTGTGTTTCGCCGGTTGGCGAGCAAGGCAGTGATATTGCTAAAATGATCGTACAAAACGCAGGCTGGGATGAGTCAGTAGCGGGCGTCCAATTAAATCGTTTCTGTGCCTCTGGCCTAGAGGCGGTTAATTCAGCAGCGGCCAAAGTTGCGTCGGGTTGGGATAACCTGATCGTTGCTGGCGGTATCGAATGCATGTCTCGCGTACCGATGGGCTCTGACGGCGGCGCGATGGCAGGCGATGCGGCGTTTGCAATTAAATCTGGGTTTGTGCCTCAAGGTATCGGTGCTGATACTATCGCTACCATTGATGGCTACTCACGTGAAGACGTAGATGCCTATGCCCTAGAGTCGCAAAAGCGTGCAGCCAATGCACGTGATAATGGCTGGTTCGATAGCGCGGTAGTGCCGGTGCGAGATAAAAACGGGGTAATCATTCTTGAACGAGATGATTTCATCAAAGCAGAATCTACCATGCAAGGTCTAGGTGGTTTGCGCGCTTCTTTTGAAGAAATGGGCAAATACGGTTTTGACGATATTATCCTTAAGAAATACAACACACTTGAGCGTATCAATCATGTGCATACGCCAGGTAATTCGTCAGGCATTGTCGATGGTGCAAGCGCTGTATTGATTGGCTCAGAGCAAGCCGGTAGAGACTTGAGCATGAAACCTCGCGCTAAAGTGCGTGCCACGGCGATTATATCGAGCGACCCAATTATCATGTTAGCTGGGCCGGGGCCCTCGGCCAAGAAGGCATTAAAAGCCGCCGGCATGAGTAAAGACGACATTGATCTTTGGGAAATTAACGAAGCCTTTGCCTCAGTGGCGATGCGCTATATGCGCGATCTAGATATTAGCCATGACATCACCAACGTAGTTGGTGGCTCAATTGCCATGGGGCATCCATTAGGCGCGACCGGCGGTTGCATAATCGGGTCTATGTTAAATGAATTAGAGCGTCGCGACTTGAGCACTGGCATGTTGTCTTTGTGTGTTGGCGGCGGCATGGGGATCTCATGCATTATCGAACGAGTATAGGAGTAGAAAATGAGTGTATTTAAATACGAGAGAGATAACCACGGCATCGTCACCGTTACCATGGATATGACCGGCCCGGTGAACGCCATGAACGCTGAGTATCACTCGGCCATGAGTGAAACTATCGCCAAGCTAGAAATTGAAAAAGGCTTAACTGGCGTGATCTTTGCCTCCGCTAAGAAGGTGTTCTTTGCCGGTGGTGACTTAAATGACCTAGTCAAAGCTGACCCCGAGCAAGCCGAAGAATTTTTTAACGCTACTGAAGAAATGAAGGCGGGTCTG
>JAFMHC010000188.1 GCA_017854775.1 Gammaproteobacteria bacterium
CAGAGTGGTCGGTGATGCAGGCTGACCGTGTGTACGAGCCAACATTGAAAGGCCGGCGTTATCGTTGGCCAGTTTATCAATCGCCGCAACAACTTGTTGAAACGTGGGCAGCACCACTTGCTCGCGCGCGTCGTGCAGCATCAAAGCATAAGACAGATTATTGATGTCTTCTGAGGTACAAGCAAAGTGAAAAAATTCGCTTACCGCTTTAACTTCATCAATTGAGTCTGAGCGATCTTTCAGAAAATACTCTACCGCCTTCACATCATGGTTGGTGGTGGCCTCAATACTCTTAACCGATTCAGCGTCGACAACCGAAAAATTATCGACGATGGCATCCAACTGAGTATTGGTGTCTGCCGAGAATGCTGGCACTTCGGCGATATTGGCCTCTTTAGCCAAGGCTTGTAGCCATCTAACCTCAACCAGGCAACGATATTTAATTAATCCAAACTCGCTAAAGATCGGTCTGAGGGCCTTAACTTTGCTGCCATAGCGGCCGTCTAAGGGTGTCAATGCGGTGGTCGCTGAAAGTTCTAAATCAAGCATAGTAGATAAATACAAGAAAGTGAAAGTGTGACTATTTCGAAAGCGAGATGTTACCATACTTGGGTTTTAATTAGGCTTGAAATTCGATGTCAGTTAACTGGTCACAATACACCCTAGAACAGCTACGAGCTCATGCCACTCAGACCTTTCGTGAGGGCGGCGGCTCCCGCCCAGATGTGCTGCTGATAGAGATCGATGGCCAACAAGCGGTATTAAAGGACCAAAGCGCAGCGGACAAAACGTTCGCTCTACTGATTGGCCCAATTTTAAACTGGCGCGAATGCAAAGCACTTAAAAAGCTTAGCGATGTTAGTTGCGTTCCAGATCTTCTGAGCAAGCCAACTGCTCGTTCATTTTTAATGACTTACCATCAGTCTGAACAAATCACTAAACTCGAACGCTACCAACCAGAATGGCCAGAGTTTTTCGAAAAACTCGGCGCTGCTATCGATGAAATACACCGAGCCGGTGTCGCTCATAATGATTTGCGCAACCCAACCAATACCTTAGTCACGCCAAACGGCGAGCCGATTCTTGTCGATCTCGTCGCTTGCTTTTGCCGAGGTCAGGCTTGGAATTTGCCAAACCGATGGATGTTTAATAAGTTCTCTCAAGTCGATCTATCGGCAATCACCAAAATTAAAAGCAAAGTAGCAAAAGAGCTGATTACTGACACGGATATAGTCGCTGAAGATATCGCCGGGCGACCGGGCATGGCAATTAAAGGCTTGGGTCAGTTGATTCGGCGGATTTCACGGCGACTATTTACCAAATAGCCTACAGTAACAACCGCGCCCAAAGCCTTGAGCGTACAGACAGCCTTGAGCGCACAAACAGCCTTGAGCGTACAAACGAGTTTATTTGTATATCCAGTATATCCAGCTCGCTATTGTGTTAACCCTCAATCTTTTGATAAAAGCTATCTAGTAGCGAAGCAAACGGTTAAACAGATGTATACCCTAGCAAAATTAGTTTAAAAAGCAGCACCAGGAGACAGAAATGACAGCACCTTCTAACACAGTAGACCCGAATGGATTACTTGAATACTCAGTGGTTTTTACAGATCGATCATTGAATCATATGTCGAAATCATTTCAATCAGTAATGAACGATATCTCCAGCACTCTAAAGCAGGTTTACAATGCTGATGCGGTAGCGGTCGTACCCGGTGGCGGCACTTTTGGCATGGAAGCAGTCGCTCGTCAGTTTGCCAACAACAATCGCTGCCTGGTTATTCGCAACGGCTGGTTTAGCTATCGATGGACGCAAATCTTCGAAATGGCCGACTTGCCCTCAAGTTGCACCGTAATGAAGGCTCGACAGACCCATGACGATAGTCAAGCCCCGTTTGCGCCAGCGGCAATCGATGAGGTTGTCGCCACAATTAAGTCTGAAAAGCCAGCCGTGGTCTTCGCTCCTCATGTCGAAACGTCCGCTGGCATTGTCTTGCCAACAGACTATCTCAAGCAGGTCGCTGACGCCGTGCACTCAGTCGGTGGACTCTTTGTTCTCGATTGCATAGCATCGGGCGCCGTGTGGGTCGACATGAAAAAAGTAGGCGTAGACGTATTGATCAGCGCACCACAAAAAGGCTGGAGCGGCTCCCCGTGCTGTGGGCTAGTTATGATGAACGACACGGCCGTTGAACGCATGCAGACTACCCAGAGCAATAGCTTCGCCTGTGACCTAAAAAAATGGTCTGAGATCATGAACGCCTATGAAAATGGCGGTCACGCCTATCACGCCACCATGCCAACTGATTCTTTGGTCCGCTTTAATCAAGCCATGCAAGAAACGAGAGAGTATGGCTTTGACAAAGTACATAAAGCACAAGTTGAGTTAGGTCAAAAAATTCGTGCGGTATTAAGTGACAAAGGATTTAAAAGCGTTGCCGCCGAAGGCTTTGAAGCACCTGGCGTAGTGGTCATGTATACCAAAGATCCAAGCATTCAAAACGGCAGCAAGTTCTCAACCGAGGGCATGCAAATTGCCGCTGGGGTCCCTTTGCAATGCGACGAGCCAGCTGATTTTCAAACCTTTCGCCTAGGTCTGTTCGGTCTCGACAAGCTCTATGACGTAGACACCGCTGTTGCCAAATTCGAAGATACGCTAGAAAAAGTGCTTGAATAAGAGGCGTAGAAAGCGGATGCGCTAGCTGTTATTAATAGTGGACACCCAATTTTGAATAAACCACTCATGTAGTTTATCTGCAAAGCCTCCAAGCAGAAACTTTACGGGAGAACTTTAATGGGTGTCCAACTATCTTATTACAACTATCTTATTACAACTATCTTATTACAACTATCTTTTCTCAAAAATTCAGAGCCCTGACTGTTACATCACGACCAAAACCCGCTAATTTAGCAGCCCCCTGGCTCGCCTCGAATGTTCCCGTCAGCGTAAGAGGCCCCAAGTCCGCTCGGTCACATGTAAATATCATTGTCGTCGCAACGCTACCTGACACGCTGTTGTCAGAAAATATCCCATCAAACAGCATTTCACCACGACAGGTCGAAACCACTTGATCATTCCTATCAAGAATCCTTATCGGAAAAATTCCGCTAGGGATACTAAATTCGCCATCAGGCCCGATACTGGACGTACCTGAAAATTGCGCAAATGAAATACCCACCTGTTGACTACCTGGAACAACACCCAATACCTCTAAAAAGATCCTCGAAGGATCATCGCTACTATCTACAATATTGTTCCCTTCGAAGTCCAAAATTAAATCCCCGCTGTATAGGCCGGTGGCAAACAAGGTAATGGCTGGGAGCACTGGTGCCGGAGCCCCCCCTGAATTGGAACTTCCCCCACCACACGCTGTAACAGTGATTGCGCACAAGATAGTAAACACCATCTTTATCGAAAGGTTTTTTGTATGAATTGTCATGGTTTTTTTAAACGGGCTAACGCCCGATTTATTTGAATATTCGAAAGTATTTAGCGCCCATTAGGGGAGCTCATTTTGATCAAAACCGTCAGCGAAGTAAGTTCTGATTATTGTTCTAGGTATGGGGTCTACTGAATAAGAAATAGTTTCCTTTATTTATTAAAGACACGCTTCAGTATTATTGTTTCGCTTACGAGCATTGAGAAAACGTTAGCTCTGTACACAAAATTTCATCTGGAAAGACTAGTAAATTATATACATCATTACAAACATCCACAATACGATCTGGTGGCAAACAAACATAACAACCAATTAGGACAGTTGTTGAACAAACATAGAAACAAGAGAGAAAAGGACACATATGGATGCCTCTCTAATTTCTAGGACACATATGCCCTGATAGCTAAGATTCTTCAGCATCATAAATCGCCATATTGTATTACCAATATAATCAATATTGTTACACCAATTTTATTGACATGTGTCTGCATATGATATTAAATCTTCGCAGGTTAGGAAATGCCAGAAAACATTGTCTTACAATATATGAAATATATTTATAGGAAAAGATGAAAAGTTACAGGATTTTGGTCGTAACATGCTAATTTTTCTTCGTTTTATTTCTTTAAATGGTATAAGAAAAATCAATCACTAAAATATAAGAAACCATACTATTTTGGAACATTACCAATAAATAAAATATTGTCATAAAAATTAATCTAATTTGGTAATACTAAAAAACCAAACCTGTATAGATAAGCAAGATAGGCCAAGTTAGACAACTAAACACAAGTTGATAGATTAATGTTGTACCAAAGGAGGAATTTCGATCATTAAAAATTCCTGAAAATAGTAATACAAACGCTCATTTCATCGTGCGTATCAATATGGTATGGATAACGCCGTAATATATTCCATATATCTATAAATTCTAAAATAATAAATATTACTCATGAATATCAAATGCTTACATAATATTTTTACCTTTTTTTTAATACTCTTCACGACCTCGTCCTACGCCACGGAAGTGATCGATGATAATTTCGCTATTGATGGGACCGCGACCACCGATGCCGCCTACTTTGGTTCGAGCACCGCTGATGCAATTGAGTTCAATACAAACTCTATCGGCGTAGTCAGTGGCTCATCTGGACGCCAGATCCACGGCCTGTTCGACACGCAAACTCTGGCGAATTCTGGGGACTCGCTCCAAGCTATAATCACCTTTAGCACACCTGCTACTGTCGCTGTTGGTGGCGAAGATATCCGAATCGGACTTTTTGATCATTTAGAGCGCAACACGCCAGATCAACTTGCTCAGAACACGAGCTACAGTAGCGCAATCCCTAATCCAAGTTATTCGGGTCTACCTGGTTTTTATCTAGAGCTAGACATCGAAAATGCCGACCCAGCGACAGACTTAGATATTCGCAGGTCTGACCCTTCTGCCACCGGCCGTTTGTTGAGCACTACCAGCGGTTTTACGGCTTTCGGCAGTGGGCCTGATTTAGGCTATGTAATTGAGGCAAATACCGAATACACCGTCGCGTTATCAGTCACGCGTACAGCGGCTGGCACACTAGATATACGCGCTGATTTTAATGGTGCGACACATACCTCATCTGACTTCGCTCCCACGTCGCATAGCTTCGGCATGTTGGCTATTGGCGCATCTAGCGGAGCCTTCGGCTCTTCTAATACAGCGGGGCTAGACCCAAATATCATTAATGACAACGGCATCGACATCACTCGTTTTAGCGTTGAGTTTATCGCCGGCGAGCCGACGGATCCGACAGATCCAACAGACCCAGTAGGCACACCGGTATTTGCTGAAATTGTCAATGACGTTTTCGCCAATGACGGAACAGACCCCACTATCACTGATGCTGCATATTTTGCTTCCAGTACCAGCGGGGCTATCGAATTCAATACTGATTCAATCGGCTTAGTCAGTGGTTCATCAAGTCGTCAAATACATAGCTTGTTTGAAACTCAAACGCTAGCCGCCACTGACGATTATATTGAAGCGACAATTACGTTTACTACGCCAGCGACCGTCGCATCTGGTAATGAGGATCTTAGAATAGGCCTTTTTGATCACTTGGAGCGCACATCGGCTACCGAGCTTGGTCAAAATACCAGTTATAGCAGTTCTGCCCCGAACCCTATTTACGAAGGGCTAGCAGGCTTTTACCTAGAGTTAGATGTCGAAAGCGCGGATCCTGCTACTGATTTGGATATTCGTCGTTCTGACCCAAGTTTCACCGGCCGCTTGATATCTACCTCTTCAGGCTTTTCGAGTATTGGTAACGGACCCGATACGGGATATGTGTTCGAACCCAACACCGAATACACCGTGGTCCTTACGGTTACACGCACGGCAACAAGTACACTCGACATTAAGGCCGAGTTCGCAGGCGCAACCTTTACGGCCACCGACTTGCTTCCCGCATCTTTTAACATTGGCATGCTGGCTATTAACGCATCATCGGATGCTTTTGGCACCTCGAACACGGCTGGCGAAGTAGATAACGGCATCGATATAAATAGCTTAATAGTTCAATCAACAACCACTGAAGGTACCGATACGGGCGGCGGTGACGGCGATGGTAATGGCGACGGTGGCAACAACGGCAGTGACGTTTCAATAGTGGTCGTTGCCGATGATTTTGCCAACAACGGAACAGTAGGCGCTGACGCTAATTACTTTGCCTCTAATACTGGTAGCTCAATAGAGTTTAATGACGATTCAATTGGCGTAGTTAGCGGCCCATCTGGTCGTCATATTCACAGCTTGTTCCCTACACAGTCATTAGAGCGAGTGGGCGACATACTTAGAGCGTCTCTCAGTTTCACTACACCAGAATCTGTATCGATTGGTGGCGATGATATTCGCTTTGGTCTTTTTGATCACCTAGGTCGTGACTCAGCCACCGAACTTGGTGCAAACACAACTTTTAGCTCTGCCAGTCCGAATCCACTATTTGCAGGCTTGCCTGGCTATTATGTCGAAATCGATGTTGATCAGTTTAGCCCGCAAACAGATTTGGAAATCGGTAGATCTACTCCTACTGTCACCGGTCGTTTATTAAACACTAATGGTGGTTTCGCACGAGAAAATGGTGAAGATATTGGATACGCGATTATTCCCAATACTGACTATACGATCCATCTAACGGTCGAACGCACTATAGATGGGCTTGATGTAAGTGCGAATTTCCTAGGTAGATCGTTCAACATAAGCGACTCCGCACCGTTGTCGACCCAGTTCGGCATGATGGCTCTAAACGTCTCATCCGATGCCATGGGTACTTCTAATGTCCCCGGCGAACCAGATAACGGCTTGGATATAACGAGTCTGAATATAGAGTTTATTCGCTCATCAGTAGTTGCCGACAATCTTGCGATTGATGGAACAGCAGAAACCGATATGAGTTACTTTGCTTCAAGCACCTCTAGTGCAATTGAAATCAATAGCAATTCTATTGGCTTAGTTAGTGGTTCGTCAGGCCGACAAATTCATGGACTTTTTAGCTCGCAAACACTGGCTAATGCTGGCGACGTTCTAGAGTCGTCTGTTACGTTTATTACGCCTGCAACTGTTGCCACCAGCGGCGAAGATATCCGCATTGGCATCTTTGATACGCTGGGACGCACTGACGTGGATCAACTCGGTCAAAGTACGAGTTTTAGCACAGCCGCTCCGAACCCCGATTTTGCAGGCCTACCTGGTTTTTACCTTGAACTGGATATTGAAAACGCTGATGCTGGGACTGACATCGACATTCGTAGATCTAATCCGTCAGCTACCGGCCGACTATTGACAACCACAAGTGGCTTCACCGCGATTGGCAACGGTGACGATATTGGCTACGTTATAGAACCTAATACTGAATACACGGTTGATTTTACGCTGGTTCGCACGGAAGCCGGCGAGCTTGAGATCACTGCGAGCTTTTTAGGCAACTCCTTTACGGTTACCGACGCAAACCCTGCATCGTTTAATTTTGGTATGCTCGCGTTTTATGCGAACTCCAATGCCGTTGGTTCATCAAACAGCCCTGGCAGCGATCCGACAATCGTTAACGATAACGGTATCGACATCACCAACGTTGCGGTCAACTACACTCGATTCTTCAGCCCTGAAGTTGTAGATCTTCCTCCTGTAGAACTGCCTATCGGAGACCATCCTGACATCGAGATTATTCCGACTCTCGCCGACGGAGTCTTTGTTCCACCAGTTGTCACAGAGACAGTATACGTATGGAAAAAGGTTACTAAAGTTATACGATTCTGGGGTCGAACATACCGAATAAGATTTTGGAAGCTTGTACGAGTTGAACGACCTGTTGAGGTTGAATACACTGAGGCCGAAAAAAATGCGCTACATTTTGATATTAATCCGGGTGCTCAACCTTGGGAAAACTACGATCTAAGCGACTGGGCTTTGGACGCACCTAATCCAGATAATGGTCCGATCACTACGCCAGCCGGTAACGAATTTGGCAATGGCGATGGCTTTTCGGCCCGAACCCAAGATTTCAATTTTGTTGCTGGTGAGTTATTTCCAGGCTCAGAACCCTTCTTCTTTACAGGTTCTGACGGTGCGATGGTATTTAAATCAACGGTCGCAGGGTCACGAACTTCGCAAAACACTAGTTTTGTTCGCTCGGAACTACGCGAAATGTTGAGAGCCGGCGACACCAGCTTTAGCACGCAAGGTGTAGGCCCTAATAACTGGGCTCTTGACCATCAACCATTCAACCCCGATATTGGTGCACAAGGTGGCCGCTTAACAGCGACATTGAGTGTCGATCAGGTCACCAGCTCTGGTTCATCAAGCCAGGTAGGTCGCGTGATCATTGGTCAAATTCATGCTGAGAATGATGAGCCATTAAGACTCTACTATCGTAAGTTGCCTGGCAATACTAAAGGCGGTATTTACGCTGTACATGAGGTTCGTGGTGGCGATGATATCAACTTTGATATAATTGGCAGTCGCGCCTCTAACGCGGCCGACCCGATTGAGAACGGAATCGCTCCTGGCGAGTTGATTTCATATGAGATCACAAATATTGGCGCCATAATCGAAGTAGTCATCCGCAGGGGTGACAGCAAT
>JAFMHC010000189.1 GCA_017854775.1 Gammaproteobacteria bacterium
AAAAGCGGCTGTTGTTGTCTGCTGTAATAAACCACCGATTCCCCGGTCATGCATCCAATCATGTTGTGGTGTTTCCACCGCACCTTTACCACCTTTGGATTTTGCACCGCCAGCAAAACCATTAATGCTTCCTCTCGTACCCAGATTGCTTTTAGTCCAATTAGGGTTATTCTCTATCAGCTGCGCTACATGCTCGGAATATGAGAAAAAGGGAGATGATATTGCCGCGTTGTTTCGATTCGATTTTTGCCATCCGGTCGTGGTCCACATATTATTTAAAAATGTATCCGGACGCTCAAAAACACCGGGATAACGCCCCGGTAACTTTGGCATTTGGGTGTAGTTATAAAAAGGTATCCGTACATTTGCAGTACGAGGGGGATCAACTTTTTGTAATGCGAGTTCTAAAAAGTATAATAAAGCCCGATGCCATGGTAAAAATAAATTACTATTATGTTCACAAGGTGGTCTTCTCGTATTATGTATCCAGGCGTAGTAATAATAATTATCGGGGGTGACGGGATCGTCTTTATGTTCCGCCAATTTGCTTAAAGCATAGATATAATCTGACGGATCAAACGTATCAATATCCTCACGCCTTTGCACTGCGGGTGCAGCCATAAGTGGTGATGCTCCTAATACTGAAAAAATCGCCGGTAACACAGCTGTTAATGCTGATGTTTGTAGAAAATCTCGCCTCGCATGTTTTTCCTTAGAATTAGTTAGATCAGTCATTATTATTCCCTCAATTATTGATTTGTATGCAACATGCTGTGCGCATTGGTTGGACGGCCTGAACTATCTGGCAATGAAATGCGAACGTTTTGCATCATCCCCTGATCCTCATGATCAAGTATGTGGCAATGCAAAACATATTCACCGATATAACGTTGATAGCGAGTTCGGAAGATAATTTCATGGTCTACCGCTTCAATGAAGAGCGTGTCTTTCCACACACCTTGAAGCTTTGCGTATTGAGAATCATTACCTGGCTCATAACCACTTAATTCTTTTCCATCTTTGTCTTTGATGCTGATTATTTGAAAAGGGTTTACATGAATATGAAACGGATGACCTACATTAACTTCGTTCTTCTCATTAAAAAATGATTTCAAGGTCCATTCATCAACATCGCCAAGTACTAAATCGCGATCAATCCTATCATGTGCATAGGAATTGAGATTTGTTGGGCCTCGGTCGATAGTCAGATTTCCCACCTCATAGAGCGTACCCTCGCTCGGAGTTGATATATTAAATGCCAGCGTTTGTTGGCCTGTTACTTCGTTTGCAAGTATCGATTTATGGTCGACAAATCTTTCCAAACCTAAATTCGATTTCAGATTTTTGATAATAGAATCACGCACCTCTGCGAGCATGAATTTATTAGCTGACCTTATAAGCTTTGCCTTCACAAAATCAACGACGTTATTAATATTTTCTTTGCCGGCAGATACCTTAACAAAACCGAGAATTTTCCTGTCCTCTTCGATTCCACTGACTGTGCCTTCTACGGCCGCCTCATCAATGATGCAATAAATACCCGTTTCAGGAAAAACCATTAGCAAATCTTCGCGATAACCTGGTTGCAAAATTCCTTGTGTCTGTTCAATCAAACGATTTCGCGTTAGACCGTCTATTGCTAATGAGAGCTGTGTCGCCTGCGGCCCTGCACAGTTTTGATCGATATATGCCAGTTTTTCTTTTGACGACGCACTTGAATATCCCGAAGCCGAAATCTTATTCGCCAAGCCAGCGGATGATTTACGAAAGCTGGGTTTGATTGTTGCACGCACACCGGCATGAACGAAACGCCAACGCTCTATCTCTCCAACTGAAGACGAAAAGGTAGGCATGACGCGACCATTGATCGTGGTATAACGACCTGAATCCTCCCAAGTGCCTGGCCCGAACTGGTCTTCGTATTTTTCAATTTTACCGACGTCTTTCTTCTCGTCACAGACCCATTCCCCGTTAGCATTTTTCTTGATATCGCCCTTCTTGTCACGGCATGCATACTGGATTTGCTGGAATACAAGGAGTCGATCTGTAAAAGCTTCTCCATCGTCATGGCGTAATAGAGTATCTATGTCACCATTTTTCTCCCTTGATGGAACACGGTCACCTTTAATAATCAAAGCACCGGCCATGCCACTCGATACCTGTAATGCGGTAGAGCCATGAAGATGAGGATGATACCAGAAAGTACCCGCAGGATGATCAACCGGTATATTCCATTCATAGGTAAAATTAACCTTGGGGTCAATTTTAATCAATACATTATCAGAATTACCGGCAGGACTAATCCAAAGGCCATGACTATGTAAATTTGTAGAGTTGAAACAGTGAGGCTTATTGACATCGGTGACATCTTTACAGCTAGGATCGTTTGCATCCAGTTGGTTATCTAGATTAATTCTAACCGTATCACCGGGTACGATCGTAATCGTCGGTGCAACAAAGGGGACTTTCGGATCGTCATTTCCTCCACGATAAGAGCGCAATTTCACCTTATCAAAAACGCCTGTGGCGGGATTAAAGATTTTCCCAGATGTTTCTTTGATCTCCAAATTTAAGATAACCTCTCCCGCATTTGGAATTAAATTGGCGCTTTTAACCGCCTCTGCAGAGTCGGAAAAAAACTCCAGCCCATCCATTTCAACCCCATTCCGAGACATCAAAACATTGGGAGGGTTTTGAATGGGTCTATCCGCCTCGTGGAGTTTTTCATTTGCTTGAGATAATTGAATAAAATATAAAAGCAAACTAATGACAAGGACAGAGAAAATAAATTGATTAAAATATTTATTTGATCCTTTATTGCGTCCTTCAACAAATTGATTTTTTTTCATCTCAGCCCCCGCTGCTTAAATCATAACAATCTATCTTGCCCCACTTTATTTAGACCGAATATGTTTGTCGATAACAATTGGCCTATTGAAAGCGGCTGCAATGATGGACATTAGCCTATCATATTTAATCGATGGTTTTATTTTTACTTTAAATCTTAAATGTAAAACTAGGGTGATTATCTTAATGCGGCGAGAAAAAGAGAATTTAAAGTGAGCTATGTACCTACTTAATTTAACTGTAAAATTACTGGGATATAGTTTGATACCTCACTAAATAGAGGCCAAGTGAATCCGTTATTTCTGGCTCTAGGTTTCACTTTTCAGTTGTTGCTAGCCGATGAAAAGATTTGGTTGGGCTGGTATATTTACGGTGTCGATACATCTCCCGTTTTTAAAATAGAACCCACGCAAATCAAGTAAGCGATCTCTACACTAGGTCTTGCATGTCGTATGGCAATAGCTGACAAACAAGTCTTACTAGATTTCTAACCCTATTATTGAGCCGCTCGAAGGGCCAGCCCGAACGCTTTGTCGATTAAAGGCGTAACGACAATTACGCCTGGAGCGTAATTAAACTGCCATCGGCAGCGCAAAGGGTAAGGTTCATGGATGATACGAATAAGTCACGACAGCAGTAGGCTTTATCGAAATGGTAATTAAGCTACCTGAACCTCAAAACGAGTCGCCAGGCACCCTAACCGCCCCTTCCATAAGCACCCTGGCGCTGCGACTCATAATGGCTTTCTGCGCCACCCAGTGTCCGTTTTCTAAGCTCGCTTGCCCGCCTACTTTTAAGGTTCCTGATGGGTGACCAAAGGTTACGCTGTCGCGTTCGCCGCCGCCTGCGGCAATATTGACTAAGGTTCCAGGAATGGCCGAGGCGATGCTAATGGCGACCGCTGCCGTGCCCATCATCGCATGGTGTAGTTGGCCCATCGACATTGCTCGCACCACTAAGTCGATCTCGCTGGCGGAGACTTCTTTGCCGCTGGATGATGTGTAGCTTTGTGCTGGGGCAACGAAGGCTACCTTGGGCGTATGTTGCCTAGCTACCGCTTCGTCGATGGATGAAATCAAGCCCATCTTAACCGCCCCGTAAGCTCGAATAGTTTCGAATTTATCGAGTGCGACGGCGTCACCATTGATCGCGCCTTGCAACTCGGTACCGGTGTAGCCGAGCTCATCCGCAGTTAGAAAAATAGTCGGTATACCGGCATTTATCATGGTCGCCTTAAAGGTTCCTACTTCAGGAACATCTAAGTCATCGACTAAGTTACCAGTCGGAAACATGTCACCATTGCCTGCCGCTGGGTCAATAAACTCTACTTGTACTTCGGCGGCTGGAAAGGTTACCCCGTCTAATTCAAAATCTCCGGTTTCTTGTACTTCGCCATTACTCATAGGCACTTGAGCGATAATCGTTTTACCTATGTTTGCTTGCCAAATTCGTACTGTGGCAATGCCATTGTGAGGTACGCGGTCAGCCTCAATTAAACCGTTGGTGATAGCAAATGAGCCAACAGCGGCGGTTAAATTACCGCAGTTGCCGCTCCAGTCTACAAACGGTCTATCGATGGCAACCTGACCGAATAAATAATCAACGTCGTGCTCGGCTTGCTCGCTCTTGGCTAAGATTACGGTTTTACTGGTGCTCGAGGTCGCGCCGCCCATGCCATCGGTTTGTTTGCCGTAGGGGTCTGGGCTACCGATAACTCGCAGCAATAGCTTGTCACGAGCCTCACCGGCCATTTGCGCGGATATTGGGAGCTCGGTAAGGTTAAAAAAAACACCCTTACTGGTGCCGCCACGCATATAGGTAGCAGGTACTTTTATTTGTGGCGCTCTAATTTGGGGTGCTCTAATTTCTGGTGCTTGGCTCATGGTTCAATCTCTCAGATTTATACGGTCGACTACTCACTGGCTTCTAAAAAGTCTTGCGCGAAACGCTGCAAAACGCCACCAGCCTGATAGACACGAACCTCATCAGCAGTGTCTAAGCGGCAGATCATGGGCACTTTGATGCACTCGCCGCTTTTACGATTCACCACTAGAGTCATGTTGCCGCCGGGGCTAATATCACCGCTAACATCGTAGGTTTCAGTGCCGTCTAGCTCAAGTGTGATCCGCGTAGTACCTTCTTGAAACTGCAATGGCAAGACGCCCATACCGAGTAAATTGGTTCTATGGATTCTTTCAAAGCCTTCGGCGGCAATAACTTCAACACCGGCTAACCTCACACCTTTTGCGGCCCAATCGCGAGACGACCCCTGACCGTAATCAGCGCCAGCGACAATGATCAACGGCTGCTTGCGCTGCATGTAGGTTTCGATCGCTTCCCACATTCTGGTCACCTGCCCTTCTGGCTCAATTCTTGCCAACGAGCCTTGCACAATTTCGCCGTTCTCTTGCACCATTTCGTTAAGCAATTTGGGGTTCGCAAATGTCGCTCGTTGAGCGGTTAAATGGTCGCCTCGATGGGTCGCATAGGAATTAAAATCAACTTCTGGTACGCCCATTTTAGCTAGATAAGCACCAGCGGCACTGTCTAACATAATCGCGTTTGATGGCGATAAATGATCGGTAGTTATGTTGTCACCTAATACCGCAAGTGGACGCATACCGGTCATGCTTCGCTCGCCCGCTAAGGCGCCCTCCCAATAAGGTGGGCGGCGAATATAGGTACTCATCTCACGGTATTCGTATAGTGGGCTAATTTTTTCACCGTTATCTACTTGAACGGCGAACATCGGCTCGTAGATATCTCGGAACTGTTTCGGCTTAACGCTTTGCGCAACGATTTGATCAATTTCTTCATCACTCGGCCAAATATCTTTTAGGCTTACTGGCTTTCCATTTTGATCATGCCCTAAGACACCTTGCTCTATATCAAAACGAATAGTACCGGCGATGGCGTAGGCGACAACCAATGGAGGTGAGGCGAGAAAGGCCTGTTTGGCGTAAGGGTGTATGCGACCATCAAAATTTCGATTTCCAGATAGCACGGCTGTCGCATACAAATCTCGATCAATAAGTTCCTGCTGAATAACTGGATCGAGTGCACCACTCATACCATTGCAGGTAGTGCAGGCAAACCCTACAATGCCAAAACCTAGCGATTCTAATTCACTCAAAAGGTTGGCGTCCTTTAGATATAACTCAACCGTTTTAGAGCCAGGCGCGAGTGATGTTTTAACCCAAGGCTTGCGCGTTAGACCCAGTCTGTTGGCATTGCGCGCAATTAAACCGGCGGCGATAACGTTACGCGGGTTACTGGTATTGGTACAACTGGTAATGGCGGCAATAATCACCGCGCCATCGGGCATCTTACCTTCTTCGTTTTCGACCACACCACTGATACCAGCTTGCGCAAGCTCGGAAGTAGACACTCGACGATGAGGGCTAGACGGCCCTGCGATATTACGGCCGACGCTAGAAAGGTCAAAGCTTAGTACCCGCTCGTACTCGGCGTGCTCCAGGCTGTCAGCCCATAGCCCTGTATGTTTTGCATAGGTCTCCACCAACTTAACCTGCTCATCATCGCGACCGGTCAACTTCAAATAATCGATGGTATTTTGGTCAATATAAAACATCGCTGCGGTGGCACCGAACTCGGGTGTCATGTTGGAAATTGTTGCGCGATCGCCTAGGGTTAAATCGGCCGCGCCTTCACCAAAAAACTCCAAGTATGAAGATACAACGCGCTCTTTGCGCAAGAATTCGGTGATAGCCAAAACGATATCAGTAGCGGTGATACCAGGCTGACGTCGGCCTTTAAGCTCAACCCCAATGATATCGGGTAAACGCATATACGATGGGCGGCCTAACATAACAGTCTCAGCTTCTAAACCACCAACGCCAATTGCGATCACACCAAGCGCATTTACATGCGGCGTATGAGAATCAGTACCAACCAAGGTGTCGGGGAATGCGACTCCTTCACGGGCTTGAATTACCGGCGACATTTTCTCAAGATTGATTTGATGCATAATGCCGTTACCAGGCTGAATTACATCGACATTCTTGAAGGCTTTCTTACACCAATTAATAAAATGAAAGCGATCATCATTGCGGCGATCCTCGATAGCACGATTTTTCTCAAACGCATCTTCCTCAAAACCAGCATGCTCTACCGACAAGGAGTGATCTACAATTAGCTGCGTTGGCACCACCGGATTTACTTGCGCGGGGTCGCCACCTTTCTCAGCAATGGCATCACGCAGTCCTGATAAGTCAACAAGCGCGGTCTGGCCGAGAATATCGTGGCACACAACTCTGGCTGGATACCAAGGAAAATCGAGGTCACGCTTGCGCTGAATAAGTTGCTGCAAGGACGCTGTTAACGACTCTGGAGCGCATCGACGTAGTAAATTTTCAGCCAAAACTCGAGACGTATACGGCAACTTGTCGTACGCACCTGGCTCAATCGCGTCAATTGCTGCGCGGGTGTCAAAGAAATCTAATTTAGTTCCAGGTAGTAACTTACGGTATTTGCTATTCATGGTCTTCGCCTACGGGATTTGTATTCTTTAATTTTGTTTTTGCTAAGGCTTCGACGCTTAAATTGCGCCGCAGCGATGAAGCGACCAACAGGCTCGAAACTAGATATTGTTTACAATAATTGCATTTTAAAGTTAAATATTGCTAATAGAGCAGAATCCAAGCCTTTATTGTTGACAATACAATAGCACAATTTGCTTGCCGTGACTTTCCAATCAGCGCTTTGTATCTCGATAGCTTGAGTCATCACTCAAGCCATAATAATTTAAAGTTCTAAGCTCATAAGATATTCTTTTGAATGACATTCACGCTACATTCACATAACTTTAAAGAATAACAGACATGAGATTTAACCATTAGAAAAATATCAATAATAGGCGCATATTCCTTCCATCGGAGCGGCAGAACCGCTTCACAACTAACCAAAACTGAATTAATTTTTAACTATACACAGGTGCTATTATGGAAATCATGACCATTGTCACTCTCGTACTACTTGGATTAGTTGCTTTAAACGAGCTAACTGACCACTAAGTACAAGATTACAAACCGCGTGAAAGTTCGATCTGAAAACTTTCAATTTTGAAAGATGGTCGCACGCACTAGCCTCACTCCTCCCGCTAGACATAACTAACTTATAAGCCTTGTTACTTCACGCAGTGTGAGCTAACAAGGTTTTTTTTGCTTAAAATTTGCGTCTGCTACGCTGTTGGTTATTGCTGCGCTATTAACTAATATAGTTGCGCGATGCAATATCGACAATTTGCTGATGTACGCCGTTAGGGGCGGCAACAATATCGCCACTGTCGAGGTAGCCATCTTGCCCTCGAAAGTCGGAAACCTTTCCTCCTGCCTCGGTCACTAGCAGAGCTCCGCCGGCGATATCCCAAATTTTTAGATTCGCCTCCCAATAACCATCGTAACGACCCGCGGCAACATACGCCAAGTCGAGAGCAGCCGACCCCAATCGACGTATTCCGCTGGTATTTTGCTTTAGCAAATCAACCATTGTATTTGTAAATTGGTCTACCTTAGCGAGATTATCCCCACTAAATGGTACCCCGGTAGC
The DNA here is from genome assembly GCA_017854775.1 of Gammaproteobacteria bacterium. Classification (GTDB taxonomy): domain Bacteria; phylum Pseudomonadota; class Gammaproteobacteria; order Arenicellales; family Arenicellaceae; genus Arenicella. The sequence goes on from JAFMHC010000189.1 coordinate 8,416, forward strand.
GAACAGTCCACCGGTGACAGAAGGTAACGAGCTGACTCTGATCGGTACACCGTTTAAGCTGGCACCCTGCCCCTTAGATGCGCAGAACATTTCATTCTTAACGGGGTCGTAAACCACCGCATGTTCGAGTTGTT
>JAFMHC010000190.1 GCA_017854775.1 Gammaproteobacteria bacterium
CACCATGATGTTTATTGCCGTCGCGGTATTGATATCGATCCAAATACTTTCTCAAAAAATCATGGCATCTAAAGACAATAACCGAAACTCTAAAAAATATTAAGGTTATTGTCTTCAACTCCAAATGCTAATGTGGCAATAATTTTTTTCCAGTCGCAGCAAAAATAAATAGATTAAAAAGGCAGGTGTCACAACAAGAATGCTTATGCAAGGAAGCTGACACCGATTGCTTGAATTCGAGGCGGGATCCGGCTGACCTATTTCAACGCATTCCTCAGGGCGAGCTTGGCGTTGGCTTCCGAGGTGTCTCGCAGGAGTTGGTTTATGCTACGCTGCTTGATTAACGTAAGCGCCAAGTTAACACCATTCTATTTTTTCTAATCTCATCCATATAGGTGAGGCGAGCTATTTCTGCTTTGATTAGTATTACTTCAACGGCGCATCATCAGGAAGATGTTTATAAGCAGGACGCTTGGCGTTGTTATTGGTGGGCCGCCCTTGGGCGGCCTACTGTTGCTCTTTTTCTGCGATGCTTCTCGGCAGCAGCTTATCAACGTCATCAAACCCTTTCGCATTAGGCAATTCGCTGAACACGCGCTTTAGATACGCGTAAGGTTCTAAGCCGTTGGCTTTCGCGGTTTCAATCAGGCTGTATAGATTGGCACTGGCTTTTGCACCGCCAACACTGGCGCTGAATAGCCAGTTCTTGCGGCCGATGGCGAACGGTCTGATGGCATTTTCAACGGGGTTATTATCGATGGGATAACGCCCGTCATTCAGATAGCCGATTAATCTCGGCCATTGATTGTCGAGGTAATGCAGCGCTTTTCCGAGCGTTGTTTTCGGCGCCACCTTGGGCCGAGTGTCGTCCAACCAATCTTTAAGTGTATCAATGATTGGTTTAGCGCGTGCTTGACGTTCGATGTGACGCGCTTCAGGCGAAGCCTCTTTCATCGACTTTTCAATCTGATAAAGCTTGGCGATCAATTTGATCGCATAAGCCGCTTGCCCGTTCTTCTTTTTACTGGAGCGACTCACGTCCACGAATTTTCGTCGCGCGTGCGTCCAACACCCAAGTCTGGTTAAGGCTTGCTCTCGACACACCGGCTCGTAACCTTCATAGCCATCGACCATTAACGCACCCTGATACCCCGCAAGTAACCGTGCGGGCACACGCCCACTTCGACTTGAGTCGTAATTAAACAACGTAATTCGGTTTTCTGGTGGGCCAGCGCTTCTAACCCACATATACGATTTTGATTGCGCGGCTTTACCCGCTTCGTTGAGCACTTGAACAGGCGTTTCGTCCATGTGGATAAACGGCGCATCCAATAATGTTTCTTCAAACCGGTTAATCAGCGGCTGCACTAACTCGCCACACTTGATCATCCAGTTAGCGAGCGTCGTGCGGTTCATCTCAATACCAAAACGACCTAGGATATTGGTCTGGCGATACAGCGGCAGGCTGTCGGCGTATTTACTGACTGCAATGTACGATAATAATCCGGCACTGGCCTGGCTTTTCTCAATCGGTTGATTAGGTTTAGTCGCCGTTTTTAGATAGCCTTCGCAACACGGGCAAGCGTATTGCTTGCGCACGTGCCGAATGACTTGGATTTGCATAGGGATGATGTCGAGTTGCTCGGACGTTTTATCGCCGATCAACTTAAGAGTCGAACCGTCGTGCGGGCAGATTTTATCGGCGTCGCTTAAGTCGTGGATAATCTCAATGCGAGGCAACTCTTCTGGCAATGGTTTACGACCGCCGCGTTTACGAGTGTGCGTTGGTACGGTGATGGTGTCATCATCAACGCTGAGCTGTTCGTCACTCGCTGGCTCATCTGCGTCTTGTTCCGGCTCGTTAAAAAGCTCGCTTTGCAATGATCGCAGCGACTCCGTCGCTGCCGCAAACTTACGGTTACGCTCGAGAATCAACGCCTCTTTGAGCTGATCAATAATCGAGTCTTTACGTGCCAGCTGCGCTTTGATTTTGGCGTTTTCTTGTTCGAGTTCGGTACGGGTTTTCATGCGTTGGATTATACCAAAGCGTGACTATATTCTTAAATAAAAGCGTCATAATGTAACGCTTTATGCGGCTCTGGTGGGCGAATCGTTAAACCACTCAATAGCCAATGTAACGATTGTTCGGTCAGTTCGATAACCTCGCCTGACTCATCAATAGGCCACTTGAACTTATCCTTTTCCAAGCGCTTATACCAAAGCACAAAACCCGTTTTATCCCAATGCAGGATTTTAAGCTTATCGCGGCCTCGATTGCAAAAGACGTACAAACTCTCATCAAACGGGTTCATTGATAGCTCTTGAGCGATCACCTCGCTCAAACCGTTGACGGCTTTACGAAAGTCCACTGGCGTGCGATGCAAATAGATTTTAGGTAACTCGCTGAACCAATTCATCGTCGAAGTTGGTCAAGCACACAGGCTAATTTATCCAGCGGAACATCAAGATCGATAATTCTCAGTTTAATGAGGTTTGACGAAGAATCAACCTTCGGCTCACTTGATACCACAGCCTCAACAAAGTTGGGTAAAGCATCAGATAATTGTTTTTTACGAACGCTAAAGTATTTAGGGTTAACCGACTCGCGTCGACAAAATTCAGCCGCGCTCAAATCGCTCAATTGCTGTTGTGAAATTAACTCGCGCCATTGGGCCTTAGTTCTTCGATTCATTGTGATCTCCTATTAGAAGATCAAGACGATAATGCTTGGGCTAAGTGCTCGCTAGAGTGTCGTTAACTTGGCGCTTACCCTACACCTATAGAGAACAAAAGAAAGGGCAAGGCACAGCAGCTCGTTGTTAACACGGCGGCAATTAAACCACCACTTGAAAAAAAAGTATGTTTATTCATCCTGTGCTATTTTAAACCTCATAGTTACTGTGGGGTCAATATGAGAATCGGGGAATTAGCGAAGTTGACGAACTGCCATGTAGAAACTATTCGTTACTATCATAATGCTGGGCTACTATTCAAAGCAAGAAAGATGGCAAACGGATATGGCGACTATTCTAAAAAGCATCTCGCTCACCTAAGACTGATAAGAAGTGCTAAAGACTTAGGTTTTACGCAGAAAGAAATGATTGAATTGGTGAGTTTAGCCAATAGCCGAGAAGAGTCATGCGATAAAGTACATTCGCTTACCGAGCGGCAATTGGTAAATGTTATGGCAAGAATTAGTGCACTCGAAGAAATTAAAAGTGCATTAACGATATTGTTGAAGTCATGTGAAAACAATGCCCTAGATGAATGCCCCGCCCTAACCGAACTCCTCGGCGAGCCCACTCCCGAATGAGCGTTTTTGAGATGATTATCTCGATAACATTCTAATTCATGCTAAAGGCACAAGTGCCGCTTATGATGTTGGTCAACTCTGCCGATTTTCACCCCATCTACGCGCCCAAGCTCACAATACATGATAAAGATCATAGGCAACGCCATTCGAAGTTTGTCGACCCTTGCCAACACTAATAATATGATTGAGCCATCGGTATTGAGGCGCAGATGTTTCAAAACTAGCTCTAATTCTTAAATAGTACTCATGCTCTGCAAGTGGTTCACCGCGATAGTAACGCGCAAGGACTTCTCGCGAGGCATGAAAAAAGCCCTCGTACTGCATATAAATAAACTGTAAATCGTCGGTCTTTAACGTTAACCTGACATCAATACGAAAGCTGCCATCGGGTTCAACAAGCACCCAATCAGCTCCGGGTAAAACCTCGCCATTTAATTTACTTCCTCTAAAACGGCCGCCGTTGACTGGAACAATACGTCGACCACCTAGAGGTAATTCACCGACATTAATCATTTCACTGATGCCAACACTTAACGTGAGCTCAAATAGTTCTTCAGTCTCTAACATATTTTTACCTTAACACTTTTGGATGCTTTCACTAACGAAGAAAATCTTTGCCTTCAATGCTATTAGTTTCGTAAGTGAAGAGCAAAAAAATCGTATTGTACAGGGCGCTAATCTACCAATATAAACGGCAGGCATAAAAAAAGCGGAACCAATCTAAATGATTGATTCCGCTATTTTTATATGGTGCGCAAGGCAGGATTCGAACCTGCGACCCCCTGGTTCGTAGCCAGGTACTCTATCCAGCTGAGCTACATGCGCGTATCTCATAAAACTTTACTACAAAACTGCAGACCAACGATGTCGGTGTCAGTTTCTTTAGCGGTGCTAGCGTCGAGCTAACTTCGCGTGTCTTTTCAAGTGGCGAGAGATTAATTCATAGTGCCAAATTAAGCAACGCTTTTTTAAAATAATTGACTGCGCTTCTACTTAACGTAGAGTCAACACTGCTTAGCGACTCAAATAGTCGCTATTAATTTCACTATCACTAACAGCCATTTAATAGACTCCGTCCATTCTGGGACGGAGTTAGTAAATGGCGGAGAAGGAGGGATTCGAACCCTCGATAGAGCTATAAACCCTATACTCCCTTAGCAGGGGAGCGCCTTCAGCCGCTCGGCCACTTCTCCGTTTTTTACTAGCACCCCAACAGTTATAAAATCCGTTGGGGTGCGTAACTTTACTACTAATACTACTAATACTACTAATACTACTAATACTACTAATACTACTAATACTACTTATTGCCTACTGCATCCTCGTCGCTGAAATAATCAGCTCCTCTGGAATCATGATCACTACTGTAACCACCGGCTTTTCCGCTTTGGTCTACCTCATCACCGCCGCCACGCTCTTCGCGCTTAATTCTTTGATAAATCTCTTCTCGATGCACAGGTACGTCGCGTGGCGCGTTAATGCCAATACGAACCTGGTTACCCTTGATGCCAAGTACTGTTACTTGTACATCATCACCGATATTGAGAGTTTCGTTAATACGTCGAGTCAAAATTAACATTACGATCTCCAGTCATTTCCTGTCCATATGTACAATTTCATAAACTATTCAAAGTAATAAAGCGTGTCTCCTAAAACCAACTTTATCCAATAGCCTACTCAGGACAGGTGCGCGTATTATAGGGAAAAAAAATATGATTTCTAGCTTTTATGTAATTTTTCTCGCACTGTTTGTGCAAGAACAACTTTTATTAGGCATGAAGACCATAAGTTCAACGATTGTTAGTAAAATCTTACGCTAACAAGCGTCTAATCGATGTGTATAGATTACGCTGACTCCAACTCAAAAGCATCGTGCAGGGTTTGTACGGCCTTCTCCAAGTGCTCTTCGTCGATAATCACAGAGACCTTAATCTCGGAAGTCGATATCATCTGAATGTTAATATTGTTGTCGGCCAAGGTTTTGAACATTTTATTAGCCACCCCGATATGTGAGCGCATCCCTACACCGACAATTGAAACCTTAGCAATTTGGTCGTCGCCTCTGACGTCTCTAGCGCCAAGCGTCAATACCAATTGATTTAAAATCTCCATACACGGCTTATAGTCGGCTCTTGGTACAGTGAAGGTTAAATCAGTAAGTCCCTTGGCGCTGGCATTTTGAATGATCACGTCAACATTAATATGCGCGTCAGAAATCGGGCCTAAGACTTGATGCGCTATTCCTGGGTGATCGGGAATACCACGTATTGTAAGTTTTGCTTCATCACGCTGAAATGCGATACCGGAAATCAATGGCGCTTCCATTGAACTGCCCTCTTCTTCATAAGTTATAAGTGTGCCAGGGCCCTCGATAAACGAAGAGAGCACCCTAAGCGGAACTTTATATTTACCTGCAAACTCGACGGAACGTGTTTGCAAAACTTTAGCACCAAGGCTTGCTAACTCGAGCATCTCTTCGGCGGTAATACTTGCTAAGCGACGAGCGTTAGGAACTACTCTTGGGTCGGTGGTGTAAATGCCATCTACGTCTGTGTAGATACGACACTCATCAGCCTCGGTCGCCGCTGCGATTGCAACAGCCGTAGTGTCTGAGCCGCCACGACCAAGCGTGGTGATATTGCCACCGAAATCAACGCCTTGGAAACCAGCAACAACAACAATGCGCCCCTTGTCTAAATCTGATTTAATTCTAGCGCCATCGATGTTCAAAATTCTTGCACGAGAATGAACATTATCAGTATTAATCGATACTTGGCCGCCGGTGTAAGAACGAGCATCATTGCCTCGCTTTTGTAACGCCATTGATAACAGTGCAATCGTTACTTGTTCGCCAGTCGACAGCAGTACATCCATTTCGCGAGGCGAAGGTTCATCACTAATATCGCTGGCCAAGCCGACCAAACGGTTGGTCTCTCCGCTCATTGCCGAGACGACCACGACAAGCTGCTCGCCTGACTGATGTTTTTTAATCAAATGATCAGCGACAGCGTTGATGCGCTCGACCGAGCCGACCGATGTGCCACCAAATTTTTCTACGATTAACGTCATTGTAGTTCGGGCTTGCCCGAGATTAACTTATTAAGGATCGAGCGCGATTAAACAGGGTTTCGCACTCGGTGTAAATCCCTGCTGGCCGGTTTATCCTAATATTAATTATAAAGCGTTAATATGGGGCGCTTTGAAGCGCTTCAAAAGCGCTAACCATACTCCCATCAGCAGAAGCTGACAGGCACAGAGTAGTCATTCAGTTAGGTACTCTAACCAGCTTGATCTATTAGCAACGGTGGCGAAGCTTTGAGTTGTTAGGCGCTTAGCTGTGAGACTATTAGCTGTGAGACTATTAGCTGTGAGATTCAACCCAGGGACCAACAGCATCTAAGCAACCTTGTAAATTAGCTAAATCGGGAATGCCTCCTTCAGCCATATCCGGCCGACCACCGCCGCGACCATCGGCCAGCGCAGTAACATGCTGAATAATTTTACCTGCCGGGTACTGCTTTGAGATCGCCTTTGCTACGCCAGCAAGAATCTTGACCTTGCCGTCTACCTCAGCGCCAAGAACAATAATGCCGTTGGGGTGCTTGTCTTTAAATTTATCAATGGTATCGCGAAGAATATCTTTATCCGCACCCTCAATTACGGCAGCTAAAACGGCGACGTCACCAATATTTTTGACTTGAGAGTCTAAATTCTGCCCGCCGGCACCACTCGAGATCATCTGTTGTAACTTTTTCTTATCTAACTCGAGTGTTTTTAGTGTAGTTTGCAACTGTTCAATTCGTTTACTCAAACCCGCTGGATCTGTTTTCAAAATTGACGATGCGGCACTCAATAAGGACTGTTGATGATTGGCCCACTCTACGGCTCCGCGACGGGTGACCGCCTCTATTCGGCGAACTCCTGCAGCAACCCCAGACTCGGAGACAATTTTGAACAAACCAATCTCTGAAGTATTGGAGACATGAGTGCCGCCACATAACTCAAACGAGAAATCACTCATCGAAATTGTTCGCACATCGGCACCGTATTTCTCACCAAATAATGCTTCTGCGCCAGCTGCCTTAGCGTCGTCAATCGGCATAACCTTGGCGTCAACAGAGTGTTGTGAGAAGATTTCTGTATTTACTAGCGCTTCGATTTCAGTCAATTGCTCAGCACTAACAGGCGAATCATGTGAGAAATCGAATCGTAGCCTTTGGGCGTTAACCATAGAGCCCTTTTGCTGAACATGGTTTCCGAGAACCCGTTTAAGCGCCGAATGCAATAGATGGGTAGCTGAATGATTTGCGGCATTAGCATAGCGTGCTTCGGGGTCGACTTTTACCGCTAGCTTGTCGCCAATATTGACAACTCCGGACTCAACAACGCCTATATGCATAAACGCCCCATTGGCAAGCTTACGACAATCGCTGACCTTTATACGCAGATCGGCTAGACACAAGATGCCTTGATCACCAACTTGACCACCGCCCTCAGCGTAAAATGAGGTTGAATCTAAAACCACGATCAAATCGTCACCTGCATTAGCGCGGTCGACGGCATCACCATCAACTTGAATAGCTAACACTCGGCCCTCACCTTTCAAATGGTGGTACCCAGTGAACTCGGTTGGCGCGTCAACGTCGATGGACACGTCGCCTTGAACGGCAAATTTATTACTCGCACGCGCTCGTTCACGTTGTTGTTGCATAAGTGTTTGGAATCCCTCTTGGTCGATCACTAAGTCACGCTCACGCGCCACATCGGCGGTCAGGTCCGCGGGGAACCCATAGGTGTCGTAAAGTAAGAAAACTAAGTCTCCGGGAACAGTCTTATCAGTTAGATTCGCCGTCTTTGCCTCAAAGATCTTCAGACCTTGATCGAGCGTTTCAGCAAAGCGCTTCTCTTCTTTTTTCAACGCTGTTTCAATCTTGCTTTGATTTTGACGTAATTCTGGATAGGCATCACCCATTTCATCAACTAACGCGCTGACCAGTTTATAGAAAAACGGTGTTTGTCCGCCCAGTTGATATCCGTGGCGAATGGCACGTCGAATAATGCGCCGGAGTACATACCCTCGGCCATCGCTTGATGGAGTAACACCGTCAGAAATCATGAACGAACAGGATCGAATATGATCAGCAATAACTCTGACTGAATGATGTTTACGATCGCTAACACCGA
>JAFMHC010000191.1 GCA_017854775.1 Gammaproteobacteria bacterium
GTGCTCGATAACTCGTATGGCGTTTTGATCGTTATGGCCATTTTGGGACTTGCTCTTACGCAGTATATTGGCAATTTCCGACTAGACGCGTCGTCCGATTCTTTAGTGTTAGAAAACGATGCCTCATTACAGTATTACCAAGAGGTCGTGAGTCAGTACGGTAATAGTGATTATTTGGTATTGAGTTATTCGCCGAAGGCTGATCTATTCAGTGATGAAGTTTTGTCGGATTTGAGCATCCTGCGTGAGAGTTTATTGGCCTTGGACGAAGTTGATTCAATAACCTCGATTGTCGATGTGCCATTGATGCAAAGTCCACCGTTGACGCTGTTAGAAGTGAATACAAGCCCCATTTTTTTACTAAGCGAGAGGGCCAATAGAGAACTAGCTAAACAGGAGTTTAAGAGCAGTCCGCTGTATCGCGATTTGTTAGTCAGTGAGGATTTGGCCACTACAGCACTGATAGTACAACTTAAATCAGATCCAGAATTAAGTGCGGCCTATCGACAGAGAAATACACTGCGTAATCAATCAAAAACGCGGCAATTCACGCCAGACGAGCGGGAGCAGCTTGAATCTGTGACTCTGGACTATCAACAACGGCTAATTAGTTTTCAGCATCGTCAGGCAGTGCTAATAGAAGAGGTGCGAAAAATAATGCAATCGCATCAGGCCAAGGCCTCCTTGTTTCTAGGCGGCGTGCCGATGATCGCTAGTGATTCGATTGACTATATTCAAAACGACTTGATTGTATTTGGTGGGGCGGCGTTGCTGGTTATCGTACTTATTTTAACTATTGCGTTTAGGCAAATTATCTGGGTGTTGGTGCCTTTGATCGTCTGTGCCGTGACGGCTTACTTGATGATGTGTTTACTTGGGCTTATGAATTGGCCAGTGAGCGTAGTGTCATCTAATTTTTTGTCGTTGCTACTTATCATAACCTTGTCACTTAACATTCATCTGATCGTGCGTTATCGAGAATTGTACGCCGTTGACCCGACAAAATCTAAACAGAGCTTACTGGCTGAAACAATGAGTTCTAAATTTATTCCATGCTTATACACAGCGTTAACAACGATCGTCGCATTCGCCTCTTTGTTGGTCAGTGGTATTCGGCCAGTAATCGATTTTGGTTGGATGATGTGCATTGGCATTTTCGTGGCGATGTTCACTACCTTTACTGTGTTTCCTGCGCTGCTGGCAATTTTTAAGCCTTCGGTGAAGATTCGTGTTAGCGAGGGCAATACAAAAGTTCTCGACTTCTTTGCACGTTCGATAGACGCCAAGGCGATCAACATTATTGCCGCTTTTCTACTGGTTTCAGCCTTTGGACTTTATGGTGTAACTCGATTGACGGTCGAAAATCGTTTTATTGATTATTTTAAAGCGTCTACCGAAATCTATCAGGGTATGCATTTAATTGACGCTAAGTTAGGCGGCACGACACCCTTAGACATTATTCTTGATGCTCCTAAACCTTTACAATCGGCAATCTCCGAGCAACCTATGCCAGAGACTTCTGACTCATCGTTTACTGGCGGCGAAGGCATAGACTTGGAGGAGGAGGTTGATGATTTTGATGATTTTGATGATTTTGATGAAGAGTATTTTGACAGCGATCAAACGCTGCCAGGCTATTGGTTTAAAGCTGAAAACCTAGCCCGCCTAGATAAAATACATAAAGCCTTAGAGGCTATTCCTGAAACTGGTAAGGTCGTCTCATTGGCCACGCCAATCAGCGTCTTTAACCAACTAAAAGGCGCCAAGCCGATAGACGACATCGACTTAGCCTTTATATACCAGGTGTTGTCAGACGAAAATAAGCAACGTTTGCTAACCCCCTACATGTCTGAGGATGGCGAGCAAGTTCGCATAAACGTTCGCGTATTTGAATCAGATAAGAATCTCGATCGGAATCAACTAATCGCTGACATACAGACCATGCTGACTCAAGATTTTGGCCTAGATGAATCGCAAATGCACTTATCGGGTATGTTGGTGCTCTATAACAACATGCTTAATTCCTTGTTCAACTCGCAGATTATGACCTTAGGCTTGGTGTTCTTAGCCATATTTGTGATGTTTATTGTGCTGTTTCGAAATCTTAAAATGGCCATGGTGGCAATCATGCCAAATCTGTTTGCGGCCACTTTCGTGTTGGGGTTGATGGGCGTATTGGGCATTCCCCTAGACCTGATGACCATCACTATCGCGGCCATCAGCGTAGGTATCGCGGTTGACGACACTATTCATTATATACATCGTTTTACCGATGAATACCATGTTACCAGGGATTACTCAAAAGCCTTACATAACAGCGCTACCAGTATCGGTAAAGCGATGTATTACACCACTTTGGTGATTACCGTGGGCTTTATGATTTTGGTATTTTCGAACTTCGTTCCAACCGTTTATTTTGGCATGCTTACTGGCGTTGCCATGATCTCGGCTTTAGTCGGCGATCTAGTATTACTACCTGTGCTGATCAAGAAAGTTAGACCGCTACAAGCAATGTTGACTTAAATCAACACAACTTACTTGAAGCAGTGTGATTCTGTCCAAATAGATTAATGTTTCAGATTAGGAGTTCTTATGAACCGCGTAAAAAATAAAGTAGCAATCGTCACTGGTGGGGCCGTTGGCCTTGGTCGTGCTCAGGCTCAATTATTAGCCAAAGAGGGTGCCTCGGTGATTGTGACCGACATTAAACAGACCGAAGGTCATCAATGTGTAAAAGAGATCGAAGAGGCAGGGGGCATTGCAACCTTCCTCTTACATGACGTTACTAACGAAGCGCGTTGGCATTTTGTGGTCGATCATGCTTTACAACAGTTCGGTCATCTTGATGTGTTAGTTAATAACGCTGGCGTGTTGCTGTCTGAACCCTTGGTTAGCACCTCTCTAGAGGCTTGGAAGCAGCTTATGTCTATTAACCTAGATGGCGTTTTTCTAGGTATGAAAACCGCTATTCCTGAGATGTTAGACGCTCAGCAAGGAGGGTCTATTATTAACATATCTTCCATCGCAGGCATTGTCGGTATACCGAATTTGGCTGCTTACAATTCCAGCAAAGGTGGGGTGCGCTTAATGACTAAGGTTGCGGCTATGGAGCATGCTTTAGACGGAATTCGTATTAACTCTATCCATCCAGGCTATATCTGGACCGATATGGTGCACGAATTATTATCGAAAGAGGGTGGCGATATAGAGCAGGCCAAGCAAGCCTTGGGAGCGAGCATTCCGATGGGGCGAATAGGCCAACCGGATGAAATTGCGTATGGAGTTTTGTATCTGGCCTCGGACGAATCGGGGTTTATGACTGGCAGTGAACTTGTGATTGATGGTGGTAGTACCGCGCAGTAATAAGGCTGGCAAACATTGTAGGGTCGAATATGGCATATATTGAAGTTGATAAAGATAATATTGATAGTGAGCACATCTGTTGCGCGATCTCAGATAAGAGATGCGCCGAGTCTTATCAGGCTAAAAAAGACTGGCTGAAGCGAGAGTTCGATAGTGGATATCGGTTTTTGCGCTTGGATGAACGAGCTAAAGTGTTTATTGAGTATGGCCCAGCCGAAAATGGTTGGGCACCAATTCTAGCGTCAAATTATCTGCTTATTAATTGCTTCTGGGTGTCCGGAAAGTACAAAAAGCAAGGCCATGGAAAAGCGCTATTGAAACAAATAGAAAAAGAGGCTAAGAAACAAGGTAAAGACGGATTAGTTACCATTGTCGGAGCCAAGAAATTTCACTTTATGAGCGACGGGAAATGGCTACTAAGGCAAGGTTTCGAGCACTGCGCTGAGCTGGATTCTGGCTTTGTACTTTTGGTTAAGAAGTTAAATACAAACGCTGATAACCCTGTTTTCAACAAATTTGCCAATGCCGATGTTACCGGCACTGAGGGAAAAGGCCTAGTGGCATACTACTCAAACAGATGCCCTTATGCTGAATATCATGTAAACACATCGTTGATAAAAACCGCAAAGAAACGCAAAATTCCATTGAAGACAATTAAAATTAAAACCGCCAAGCAAGCACAATCTGTGCCGTCCCCAGCAACGATATTTAGTTTGTTTTATGACGGGCAATTTGTGACGACAGATATCAGTGCCTGTATGGACAGCCGTTTTGATAAAGTGATGAAAGCCGTATTAAGTTAGTAAGCTAGTCTCAGGTCTCGATGCATCATGACGGCGTTAATCAATATTATTAACGTTGATCTAAATTCTGCTGAGCGGGTCACAGAAATCGAGTCAACATCAAATCTGGGAGGCCTGATTTTAGTTCAACGCAACAGCGACAGATCATTCGCTTTATGAATATGAATGGCGGTTAACCAATATATTAGTTATTCCGAACGCAGAGCATCAACAGGGCTGAGTTTTGATGCTCGAAGAGCGGGAGCGACGCCTGCGACTAAGCCGATAAACAGCGCGAGCAACTCAGCAAGCACGATATAAAACCATGCCAGTTTTATTGGCAGTGCCGGTAGAGCGATGCCCAGCAGTAAAGCGCCTCCGGCGCCGATTAAAAGCCCGGCGAGACCACCGATTGCCGAGAGAACAATAGCTTCACTGATAAACAATGCTAATATTTGATGGCGGCGAGCGCCAAGTGCGCGTAATAGCCCGACCTCATCGGTGCGTTCTTGCACCGCGATACTCATAATGGTGACGATTCCAACGCCACCTACGAACAAAGAAATGCTTCCTAGGGCGGCAACGCCTAAAGTCATTATATTAAGAATATCGCCCAACACGTCCATCATTTGTTCTTGTGTTGTGATGGTTACATCGGAGTCGCCATGACGCTTTTCTAATAGCATCTCAATCTTACTAACAAGCTGTGTTACGTTGGCATTTGCACGGTAGAGTATGTCTATTTCCATCAAGCTCTGCCGATCAAACATGCCCATTGCTTTAATCGCTGGAATATAAACCGCGTCATCTATATCAAAACCGAGAAGTTGGCCTTTAGGTTCCATTACACCAACCACCCGATAGCGTTCACCGCCAATGCGTACTAATGCACCCAACGGGCTCTTGCCAGCAAATAACTCTTTATGAATGGTGCTACCAAGCACTGCGAATGCCCGCGCGGTACGTGGGTCGTCATCGGGCAAAAATTTGCCCAATGTGACGCTAGCTTGCCAGAGTTCGGGTAGTTCAGCGCCAACGCCAAAGATGGTTGTTCGACGACTCATTTTACCGCTTTTGACTGACGCATTGCCCTGCACAACGGGAACGACGGCTTTAACTTGAGGTAGCCTTTTTAGCGCTAAGGAATCGTCTATGCTCAATGGGCGCACATTACCAATGACCGCTCCAGAGACGCCCATTGTGGTGGTTTTTCCCGGAACAATGCTGATCAGGTTTGTGCCAAATTGAGTGAATTCCGATACCATGAATTTATTGATGCCCGCACCAATTGAGGTAAGTAATACCACCGAAGCGATACCTATCGAAATACCTAAAGCCGTTAAGAAGCTACGAAAGCGCAATGCCACTACCGAGCTGAGAGCAAGATTCGCAAAGTCACGTAATAGCATTAGCGCTTCCCCAAGGCAATAACTGGGTTAAGCGCAGCCGCGTTGCGAGCTGGCATTATGCCAAATACAAGGCCCGTGGCGATGGCCGTAACTACCGCCACAATTGGTGACCAAGTAGGAATTGTCACCGGAAAACTCGGCATCATTTGCGCAATAATAGATGACATTAGGTAAGCAATCAGTAAACCAATTATGGCACCGAAAATTGCTAACATGGCCGCTTCCAAAAGAAACAATTGAATAATCTGGCGACGATGTGCGCCAATAGCTTTCAATAAGCCAATTTCATGAGTACGTTGCGAAATAGCAATCAACATTACATTCATAATGAGTACACCGGCGACCCCTAAGCTGATTGCGGCAATGCCAGCAACGGTAAAAGTTAAGGCACTAAAAATCCGGTCAAAGGTGGCTAGCATCGCATCTTGCTGAATGACCGTAACATCGTCTTCGCCATCATGTCGTTCGCGCAGTATCTTAATCATTGCGCTTTGAGCCCTGGCGATTGATTGACGATTTTTAGCCTGTACCAACACCCGAAACATCGAATTACTATTAAATAATGCTTGTGCAGCTGCGACCGGAATAACAACGGCATCATTGAGCCCCGCACCGAGAGCGGCACCGGCTGACTTGAGTACGCCGATTACCCGAAAACGACGATCATTGATACGCACCCATTTTCCAATTGCGCGCCCGCTTCCGAACAGTTCGTTTTTTGCTTTTTCACCTAAAACACAGACTTGTCTAGCGCGTTTAGGGTCGCCCGGCGGCAAAAATTTTCCTTGTAGCATCGTCAGTTTACGTACTTTGAAGTATTCAGGTGTGCTGCCTATCACCGTCAATTCGCGTTCGAGTTGTTTATTTGAAACCGGAGCAGTACCAGCCAGTAACGGTGCCACATATTCAATTGACCTCTCTCGGTAGAGTGCCAAGCTGTCATCGAGGGTTAAATCGCGAGGTATTTCTCCCAACAATGGTGGCATCGCACCAGTAGTTTCGGCGCGCCCTGGCACTACAATCAGCATATCGGAGCCAAGCGATGCAAATTGGCTGACCACATATAGGCGCGCACCTTCGCCCAGAGACGTGAGTACGACGACCGAAGCCACACCAATAGACATGGCCAGTAGCATTAAGCTTGTTCGGCTACGATGAGCCGACAATGCGTGAAAGCAAAAACTCGTGCTATCGATAAACCTCATATCTATGCGCCTTTTCGTTCAACTTCTATCGTTGCGAAGGTTATACGGAACTTGCTCTTGGTATTCTTGCAGTTGCTCTAATGCTTCTTCGTTAAGCAAATTGTCGAAACGCATTTGTTCGGCCTGCACTTGTTCAGAGGTTAATGGTTCGGCTGTCGAATCTGCTTGAGCTGGCTCGCTACGAATGTCCTCGGTGATGCAACCGTCAACCATGCGAATACGCCGCTTGGCTCTTCTACCTAACTCTGGGTCATGGGTCACGACTAATAAAGTCATGCCAGCACGATTGAGCTCTTCAAGCACTTCGACCACATCCTCGCCTGAGGCACGATCTAAGTTCCCCGTGGGTTCGTCAGCCAGAATTAGTTCCGGTTGCATGACGGTGGCGCGTGCAATTGCAACGCGTTGCCGTTGACCACCAGAAAGTTGATCGGGGCGGTGCTGTCCACGGTCACTAATGCTAAGTTGTTCGAGTAATCGTGTCACTCTTACCTGACGTTGCCGTGGTTCGATACCAGCTAAAATTAGCGGCAGCTCAATATTATTGGCAGCACTGAGTCTGGGAACTAGATGAAAAAATTGAAACACAAAGCCGATGTTGTGTAAGCGCACATTGGCTTGTTCGCGATCACTCAGTTCGGTGACATTAGTGTCGTTCAGCCGATAGCTGCCACTGGTCGGTTGGTCTAGTAGACCAAGCATATTGAGTAGGGTAGATTTACCTGAACCAGATGGTCCCATAATTGAAATATATTCGCCATCGGCGATATCCAAATTGATATCTTGTAATGCGTGGACTTGTTCGTCGCCAACATCAAAGACGCGATTAATATCACGCAGCTCAATCATCTTTGCTTACTCTGTTTTTTGCTTGGGGGGCAACGGCGTTTACCTTAGCGCCATGACTTAAACCCTCGTGTTCAACCGATAGTACAATACGGTCACCAGCACTTAGGCCGCTAATGATTTCGCTATGATCCCAATTGCTTAGACCTGGCTCAATACCGCGCAGTTCAATTGTTTTACTGTCAGCGTCGTATAGCCAAACTTGTTTTTCCATCAGTGATTCGCTTGGAATACGTAATACGTTTGAGTGCGCATCTACGACAATTTCGATGTCAGCACTATAACCTGCTAATAGAGTCTTATAATCACTAGGGTCATTGAACGCTACTTCGATATCTACCGTACGTGCTTGCTTCTCAAGGTCAAGTACGAATTCCGCAATGCGCCTTATAGTGCCGTTAAAGTATTGATCGCCAAAGGCATCCAAGCGAATTCGCACCGGCATATCGAGTTCAGCGTTGGGCGCATCCACTTCGTCTATCGGAGCCGTAACATAGAAGCAATTGGTATTAATTAGGTCGATCGCTGGTGGTGTCTGAATGCCGATAGGTGACGGTGTAACAAACTCATTTAACTCTGCGCTGATATTCGCGACCACGCCGTCAAATGGTGCGAATAAACGGGTTTTCGCCAATTGTGCTTGAGCCACTTGCAAATGCGCTTCTTGCATATGTACAGAGTCTTCAGCAGCCCTGCATTGAGCTTGATGCATCAGGTAATTAGCGTTAATTTCGTCGTACCTTTGTTTGGAAACCGCACCGCTGGGAACCAACGGTTCGAGCCTTTCAAGCGATGTCTCGCTCAGTTTGGCTTGTGCACAGGAAGCGGTTGAGTGATTCTTTGATGCAAATAACTCATTGTTGACCAGCTTCACCTGAGCCCTTA
>JAFMHC010000192.1 GCA_017854775.1 Gammaproteobacteria bacterium
GTTTGTGAGTATTGGCCAAGCAGTTGAAAACATTGCGCTATAAAAAATAACTAGAAAAAAGTAGCTCAAGAAGTATTTAAAAGTAGTTAAAAAAACAGTAAAGAGTCGTAAAAGACCGCGCTACAAAAAACACCCAAGGAGAAACTATGCAAACATCAGACTTACTATTTACCCTAGGATCATGCATTTTCTTCATGGCGCTGGTTGGTGTCATTTCGTATTTGAAAACCAAAGACAGTGTCGATGATAAAGACGGTTATTTTTTAGCTGGTCGCGGCTTAACCGGTATTTTTATTGTTGGTTCGATGCTGCTGACTAATTTGTCGGCTGAGCAACTCACCGGCCTGAATGGCTCGGCCTATCAGCATAATATGAGCGCCATGGCCTGGGAAGTCACCGCCGGTTTTGCCACCATCATTATGGCGATGATATTTTTGCCGCGTTATCTAGCTGGCGCGTTTACTACCTTGCCGGGATTTCTCAAAGACCGCTATGATGACGGTGTGCGCCGCATCACTGTGGTGCTCTTTATGCTCGGTTATGGCCTAGTCACGATTCCTTCGGTGCTTTATTCAGGCTCACTCGCGGTGATCAAGCTTTTCGATGTGCCAAGCATAACCGGCCTTGGGAATGAGCCTTCGGTGTTTTTAACCGTGATCGTTATCGGCTCAGTGGGCGCTATTTATGCTGTGTTCGGTGGTCTCAAGGCGGTGGTGGTATCCGACACTATTAATGGTATCGGCTTGCTTATCATTGGCATATTAGTGCCAACGCTCGGACTTATAATGCTTGGTGATGGCAGTTTCATGGCTGGGCTTACAACCATTGCTACCACCAATACCGACAAATTGAATGCCATCGGCTCAGCCTCGGACCCTGTGCCGTTTGGTACTATTTTTACCGGAATGATACTCGCTAATCTATTTTATTGGGGTACCAACCAATACGTGATTCAGCGAACGCTTGGCGCGGCCAGTTTAGCCGAAGGCCAGAAGGGCGTGTTGCTATCGGGTTACTTCAAGCTGTTGGTACCGTTTATGATGATGGTGCCAGGCTTAATAGCATTTCATCTCTACGGGCCGGTAGGTGGTGCCGTGCCGCAAATGGATCTGGCCTACCCACAATTAGTTAAAGATGTTCTGCCGATTTACTTATCTGGTTTCTTTCTAGCTGTGTTACTCGGCGCGGTATTCAGTTCGTTTAACTCGCTGCTTAATAGTGCCGCTACCTTGTTTGTGCTTGACGTGTATCAGCCGTTGGTTAAATCGGAGATGAGCGACGCGCAGCTTATCAAAGTCGCCAAGATTGCCAGTGTTGTTATCGCCTTATTCTCGTTTATTGCGGCACCCATGCTGCAATACGCAGAGCAGGGCTTGTGGCAAATTATTCGTATCTTTACCGGTTTTTATAACATTCCAGTTATCGCAATCGTGCTAGTTGGCCTGTTTACTAGTCACGTACCCGCCATCGGTGCCAAGGTAGCGGTGGTTTTTCACGTGATCGCCTACGGCATTATTAAATTTGCTATTGATCCCAATGGCGAGCTTATACACTTTATTCATCTATACGCCGTTCTGTTCTTTATTGAAGTCGCGATCATGCTGTTTTTTGGTTATATACAACCTAAGCAGGGCGGCACCCATTTTAGTAATAGTGCCAAAGTAGATCTAACCCCGTGGCGCTATGGATGGGCGGCCAGTTCGACGATGTTCGCAGGAATTATCGCCTTGTATCTGCTGTTTTCACCGGTCGGCCTAGTCGGCGGCCTTTCAGGCGCGTTCTGGGGCTATTTGGTCATCGTGTTGGCGGTAAACGTGGCTATTTGCATCTGGTCGGTTAAGCGTTTCGATAAAACACGCCTATCAATGTAGGCTTAGGGCGTCTTATTCGAGCACGGGTCTATCATTCGCTACCTTAGCGTTTGTGGGGTCGCTTGGCCAACGGGCCGGTTAGCTGCGGTTTCTATTTGTGGCTCTAGTTTAGAGCGGTAAACCTGTTATGCATGATAGTTATGTCTTATATAAGATATCTATTGTTTTAATTGCTAACTGTGGTTAGACTTGATTTGCTTGGGAATCGCAGGCAGTTGACTATTTTTTAAACTGCCGCTCGTCCTTAGTGAATCTAACTAAAAAAAGAGAGGAGATAGAGCAATGAAAATTAATTTTCTACCCAGAGCTCAAACCACCATTGTTAGCGCACTTGCAACAATGCTTGCGGCGTCGCCTGCATTTGGTCAGCAAGACGGGTTTCTGGAAGAAATCATCGTCACCGCTCAGAAGCGTGAGCAAAGTGTTCAAGACGTACCGATTGCCGTTAGCGTGTTAAGCGCAGAGAAAATTGAGTCGGCCCATGCGGTTGGTCTTGAAGGTCTGCAACAGCTGATTCCATCAGTATCATTTCGTAAGGGTAATACCAATCGTAATTCTGCTGTGGTAATACGAGGTATTGGTACTATCTCGTTTAGTACCGCGGCAGAGCCAAGCGTATCAACGGTTGTTGATGGTGTGGTATTGGGCCGTTCAGGTCAGGCATTTACCGATTTGTATGATTTAGAAAGACTGGAAGTTTTACGTGGCCCCCAAGGCACCTTATTTGGTAAGAACGCATCCGCTGGTGTGGTAAATCTTACTACCAAAAGGCCAACCGAAGAATTAAGCGGTTCGGTCGATTTATCTATCTTTGAAGATGATGAGTATCGCTTAAAAGGTCGTGTTTCAGGCGCGCTAAGTGATAATGTTCGGGCCAGTTTAACTGGCTTTGTCGGCGACTTCGACGGCTATATCACTAACACCTTCAACGGCGATACGATTCAAGGCTATGACCGACAAGGCTTTCGAGGAATGCTAGAGTGGGACATCAGTGACAGGCTAGATGTACTTGTTATTGCCGAAGACTATAGCGCTAACGATGATTGCTGTGCTGATTTATCATTGCTACCAAATGGTCGTGATCCTAACTCGCCGGCCAATCCTAATAGCCTAGGTGTGGTCAATGGAGTTGCTGACTTAGATTTGGATCAACGCTTAGTTGATCACGATTTAACCACGCGTACTATCGATGACTCTACTTCCTTATCGGTGCAAGTGAACGCTGGTCTCGGGGATTTAACCCTGACGTCAATCACCGCTTACCGCGAGTGGGACAACACCGAGGTTCGCGAAGGTGACTTCACCTCGACTGCGGGTGATACACCATTGCCAGTAGATTTCAGTTCAACCTTCTTTCAGTTGCATGACATTGGCATTCAAAGCTGGAGTCAGTTCTCTCAAGAAGTTCGTCTAGCATCCGCCAATGACCAAAAATTGACGTGGCAGGCGGGTATTTTCTACTGGAAGCTAGAGTCTGATCGTAGCTTTCGTCGTGATGCCAGTTGTCAGGTACATCCAAACAATGCAGGCATATTAGCCGCGAACCCAGGCCTAACCTGTCTATCGACTGATATTGTTGCGGCAACGGCGGTGTTTGATACTGAGTTTGAAAACCTATCGGTGTTTGGTGAAGGCTCTTATGCGATTACTGATAACGTAGACGCGATCTTTGGCTTGCGTTATACCGACGATGAAGTATCGTTCAACCATCGTCGAATCAATGACGACCCATTCGGTCGTCGTGGTGTAGGTGTGCGTGGTGCGGCCAACAACTCAGATTTCAGCGGTGCTACCGACGAAACTGATACCTCTGGCAAGCTAGGCCTTACTTGGGCAGCAAGCCAATCGAGCTTAGTCTACGCTACTTATTCTCAAGGCTATAAAGGCCCTGCGTTTAACGTGTTTTACAATCAAGCGCTGGCAAATACCTTGCCAATTAGTTCTGAATCTTCAGAGCAATTTGAAATAGGTTATAAGCTAACAACCGGTAACTTATTTGCCAACTTTGCGATCTTCAGCACCGATATCGAAGATCTTCAAGCCAACAACATCGACACAAGTTTAGGCACAGCGACCACTACATTGACCAACGCCGGTGATATTTCCACTGAAGGTATAGAGGTCGATGTTATCTGGCAGCCTAGCGCTAATTTCCAATTGACCGGTGGCTTCGCCTCAATTACCGCTGAAATTGATCGTTTTAACTGTCCGGTTGGTGTGCCCGCAAGCGCGTGTACTGATCGAAGCGGTTTAGATGTTCCGTTCTCGCCTGACTTGAAATACACCATCGGCGCAAATTATGTGATGAACTGGAAGCCTGGTACCGACATAATTTTCGATGCGTCATTTGTACACACCGACGAGCAAGTCGCTGGTCTGCCTGCGAACAACGGAACCACTGCACCACAAGCGTTATTGCCTGAGTACGACATCTTTAATGCGAGTGTTGCTGTCTCGTTTCAAGACGACAAGTACCGGCTAACATTTATTGGCAAGAACCTTGGCGACGAGAGTTATGTGACCACGTTCAGCGGCGACGGATTTCGTTATCAAATCCCACGTGATGCAGAGCGATATTTCGGAGCGTCTTTTCGAGCTAATTTTTAACGGTTTTTAGTGTCTGAGTAAGTAAGAGGGCTGCCATATGGTGGCCCTTTTTTTGGTGTATGTTAGAGGGAAGCGCTCAAACAGGGTCATTAAGCGACGTCGAATACGTAAAAAAACAGCAGCCACGTAGATAATCAATTAGAGTAGAACTTTAAGAATCAGAGAAAAGGAGCAGTCAATGAACTCGAGCAAACAAATATTTTATGCAGTGATGGCGATTGTTGGAGCCTGTGCCACTTGGTACTTTAACCTACAGGCAATGGAGCTTGATCCAAACTTTTCATTTGCCAGCTTTGTGCGCGATAACTACGTAAACCCCTCATCCGCTTCAATTGCTAACGATATAGCTGTGATTTTGGTGGTGTTTTTCTTTTGGTCGTTCGTTGAAGCGCGCCGTTTAGGAATGAAGCATTGGTGGGTTTATGTGCCGCTTTCAATCTTTATAGCGCTTGCCTTCGCATACCCATTATTTTTACTGATGCGTGAACGTGCAATTGCTAAACACTAGTATGACGGCTTTAGTCTGGCCTCGATTATTTTTCTCGCATACGCATCTGCACAATCGAGTTGGATGAAACCCCGTTGTTAAGATAGTAGATATTGCTAGTGACAGAGAGAGTTATACCAAGGCAGGTATCATTTGCGCCCTGAAGCGAGCGTTATAGCGTCAAACTGACGCTCTTGTTAATTTCTTCCACGCCTTATGATACTTAGCGACCCGCTCAAGATCTTTTTCGCCCACTGAGTCTAAGCGCAATAGATTTATATTATCTTCTATGTCGGCAAGCTTTATCTTTGATGCCAATGCATTGCCAATTACTCGATCAATAAACTTATCGTATGTTTCACCATCGTGCTTCGATAGCAAGCTAACCGCTTCTACAACGTCATGCGGGATACCTTCAGCTAGCAAATCTTCAGCCGAATAGTCTGAATCTTCTATAACATCATGCAATAACGCGGCAGACATTTCGTATTCCGATTCCATCTTAGACATTATTCTAAGCGGATGAAGAATGTATGTCTTTCCTGACTTATCTCTCTGACCTGAGTAAGCTTTCAATGCTATTTCTAAAGACTTCTCGATAATATCCATAATTGCTCTCGAACGTTAATGAGGTCGTAGAATTTATCATTCTCAACCAATTTTTTTGGATAGTAAAACCATAATTGAGTTCTACTTGAGCTCCGTATTGGGGTGTATTTTCTGTGTTGACGTCGACCTACAGGTCTGTCTACCTAGAGGCGCATTATTTGTTAGATATTCTTTCTTCATAGATCATTAATTCGTTAAGAAATATGCTCATGCCGCAGACGCCTAAACTTAACCCTAGAATTAAATACATACTAGATTCGTATAGTGAAACTATACTTTCAAGAAAAAATTCTAAATCCAAATCTATTACCTTAACAAATTTATATAGGAGCAAAACTGCTAATACAGTTAAGGTTAGCCCAATTGACATCTTTATTGCCGAAGTGATTTTTTTATTCATTTCCTTCTCTTTCTAGACTGCTTCACACTGGTCGATTTTGGCCCCATGATATGTTCAGAAAATCCGTTTTCGTATTCTATAGTTTCAATATGCCCGGTGGGATCTAAGTAATCTGGAACAAAGATTAAAGCTAAGCTGACCACCATAAACAAAATCAATAACCCTCGGCGAAATGTAGATTTACTCCAAGACATATCTAACGCATTTTCACGGGACACGTTGAAAACGCGGGCCTGGGAGCAAACTTGTTGGCGGAGCGAACTTTGATGCCTTGGTATAAGGTATTAAAATGTTCACTATCGAATCCACCCCAGAGCAAAATCATACAGACTCATAATAGGACTTTGTTTGTTACAGAACCCTAAAACGAAACTTATTACGCTTGGAATAACTAAAAATATAGTTGCCCAGGTGCTGTTGAGTGAATAATCAAGAAACAACATCACAATAAAAAATATAAGAAATGTCCAAAACGCATGCCACAAACCAATGGCAATTCGATGACTTAGTTGGAGTTCTCTTTTTGGCATTATGTTATTGATCCTTATACGCCTTTAAAACGGGCGTGCGTTGTCTGCGCGTTCGAGCACTCTAAGCGTGCAGTGGTTTTTGACCTCAGGCATATAGTTGTTCTAAAGCGATTGTACTAACTAAGCAAACGATTATAAATGTAATATTTATAGCTACACGAATTGGCCATTGGTATTCTTTATATGAAATGCCAAATTTACTTGTTACTACAACAATAATACTCATTAGTAAAAACCAAGGTGTAAAAAAGAACGTGAATCTTAAATTAACCAAGGAAACGGCCAAATCGTGAAAGGCTCCGCTAACAACGAAGGTTACTACAACCGCGAGCCACCCAGGTAAAAATTCACTTACTGGTCTCATTACATTTCGAGAAAGATAATACCCCCAGATTGGGTTCCAGTACTTCCAAAAAAGATGAAACGAATTAGCTCCTAAAGAACGTTTAAGCATATTGCTCATTGATCCAGAACCACCAAGCGCTACTCCATTTCGCCTACGAACATATTCAGATAGAGAGATAGATTTATGCATACTAGCTTCGTCCGCCTAACAGCTTATTGCTGCGCACGCTCGGTTTTCACCGGTGCATAGTTCTAGATTTAAGCTATAAGATTTTGTTTTAATTATGAACTCTCATGATTTTTTTCTTGCTTGGTTGATGAAGCGACTCCGCTTTATTTTCACAATAACAGTGTGGTTATGTAGACTCAATGGGCGTTGTTGATTGGAAAACGGTGGCTCAGGTGATTTCTATAATGAAATGCTACCGTGGAAAGAGAGCCGTATTAGTCTCGCCGATCTGAACGATAGCGTATTCAAGCAATCTCAATCTCAAATTGGTTGACAGCTAAGCCTTAACTCAGAAGCTAACTATAATAGCCTCACCCAGTTTTATCGAGAGAGCGTTTTGAGAGCACTAGCTAATCATGATTATCGCTGAATTTCCAATAATTTTCCGCGAGTTTCTTACGCCAATTTTTTAACACAAATTCATCGGCGGTTATACGGGAGTCGCCCCAATCAAGTACAGCGTGTTGTTTTTGAGAATCCCAGTTTACGTTTATCATTGATACGGCTTTGATTTCCTTATTCGATTCGATCAAGTCAAAGAAAGGTTGGTACCAATATTTCCAATAGGCTTCGCCGCTTAGTGATTTTTGTCTGGCTGTGTATCTAATTGCGCTGGCTTCGCCGATCATAACGGGCTTGTTTTTTCGTTGTGCCACTCTGATAACATTGTCACGATTTGGGCCGGTATGATAGCCCTCGTCGGTCACTTGAAAGAAACTTAGGCCGATCCAGTCAACGTAGTCGTCGCCCGGGTACCATTCTGATATATCGCGTTCTTGATATGTTGGCTTCATGGCGTAAGAGTGCCATACCAGTATTACGTTTTGTTCGTTGCGCATTCGTTTGGCGATTACCTTATACGCTTTTATATAGTCGATAGGTGAATAGCGATTGTGCGGCCCGTCAAATTCGTAGCCGATGCGAAGATAGATATCCTGATTAAGTTTACCCAACTTATTCGCTAGCGCGTCTATTTTTGATTTGTATTGGCCATTGGCGATGGCCGGCAACTGTTCTGGGCCTAACCATAAGCCGATTTGAACCGCTAGCCCTGGGTAGACATTGCTTAAGAACCACATGTCTTGATGATTGTCGCCTGGTGCATTGGAGTGCGGTGTGTCAAAGCCTTGAGCGTCAAGAGAGGTGTAGAACGCGGCGCCGAAAGGTAATGCGCATTCTTTGCCCATCTTGCAGACGTCATTAATATAGGATGAAAATTCTTCGCGACTTTGCCCAGCAAACATCAACACCGATGTGGTTTCCCTTGCGGTAACCGGTAACGAGACGGCGGTTGAGCTGAAAAGACAAAGTAGGGCTACTATTTTGGCGTAATTCACAGTGCTATCCTCTTAATTATGGAAAGTGCTGACTTTCTGATGCTGCC
>JAFMHC010000193.1 GCA_017854775.1 Gammaproteobacteria bacterium
GAGGTTCCACACCGAGGTAGAACCTACGCTAAACAAGCTTAACTTAGTGCCATTCGGGACAGACCACGTTTTGCAATATTAGCTAAGGGCAACTCTGAGACGAATTAGAAATAAGCAACTCTCTCTGGCATACTCAAAGCGTACGTTCGACGCTTAACTGTAAGAGTAATAGAAAGTACCGTGAAATTACTTTGCTTAGCAAGTTATCACGCATCAGAAAGAAACCTATCGGAGTCAAAATGACTACGCCTCCTGGTCAAAAAAACAGAACAGATTTTCCTAGATTTGGACTTCCCGCCTATGCAGATAGGTTCCCATCACGCCCGGATGATCGATCAGTATTGGTAGAGGTAAATGAAAGCAGCAGAGTCGAAATTGATGATGCTCTTGAAGGCTTGCCTAGGGCTACAATACGCGCAGATTTTCACTGCGTTACTACTTGGACTTATCCTAATGCCGATTGGAGTGGGGTGCTCTTCAGTGATTTTTTTAAAAAATATGTTCAACCTGATGAGGCTGAAGAGCATCGAATTACTGGTGCTGCTTTTTATGGCCAAGATGGCTATCGAACCACACTTTTATTAGAAGACCTTTTACGAAGTGATGTGATGTTGGCGGATTCTCTTGATGGTCTGCCCCTTACGATTGAGCATGGCGCTCCCTTGAGGCTGGTTGCACCGGCACATTATGGCTACAAGAACTTAAAGCATTTAAAGAGAATCGAATTCTATTCGACTATGCCTAAAATAAAACGTGGCATTAGCGCTTTCCTCGATCACCCACGTGCACGTGTACTAAAAGAAGAACGGGGTAGATGGATCCCTGGTTGGATTCTGCGCTATGTGTATCGACCACTTATTTCGCGTGCTGTAAAAGATTTTCGAAAGGCTATGGCAGAACATGAAAGGAAACAGAACTAAGCAGCAGCCCATCGTTAGCCTCGGTGTAAGTTAAAGCGCTGACGCTCTAAGGCATCATTTTTCTCACACACTGGCTAAACCCTGCACATAGGGGGTTAACAGTTTTTTTGGATGTAGGGAACTGGCTGTCAAGGGCTGTCATTTGACCGAGCGACGCGGGTAAAAAAATCTCAATGTATGATCAGCGCCTTTTCAATTACGTCTAAATTTTTGATGCCCTCAAGGGCAACTTCGTGTCCTCAAGTAGCGCCGCTCGAAGAGCTAGCCCGAACCAAGAGCCGCCTAAAGGCGTAACGAAGTTACGACAGCGGTGTGTTTTCTTGGTTCTGTTCTTTTGCGCCAAAAGAATGAACGCCCGCCACGGCAGTGGCAATGTATGAAAGAACGCTGTCTGTATTCTCAAAGCATCATCAGATGCAGAAGCCAAAAGCCTAAGCCCAAACAACCGTCTCCTTCTGACCTTCCAAAGTAGGCAAATATTTCTCTTCCAACTCAGCACGCTTAACCTTCATAGTCGGAGTGAGTAAGCCATTCTCAATTGTCCAAGCTTCATCAACAATTCTAATGCCACCAACAACCTCGTGCTTCTCGATTTTGCCGTTCACTTCGGTCACCGTTGCCACCAAGCTCTCTTCAATCTCTTTTTTGCTCATGTCTGCGGCAACTTCTTTAGATAAAACGATAACCACCATAGCGGTCGGCAAGCCACTACCCATGACGCATAACTGCTCAATCAAAACGTTGCTGCCTAGCTTTGACTCGATAGGCACCGGAGCCACGTACTTGCCTTTGCCTGATTTGAAAATATCTTTTACTCGGCCGGTGATGGTTAGATAACCGTCAGCGTCCATATCGGCTTTGTCGCCAGTTCGAAAGTAGCCGTCCTCAGTGAATGATTCTGCAGTGACTTCAGGGTTTTTGTAGTATTCCCGAAAAACAGCAGGGCCTTTAATAAGCACTTCACCGGCATCTGAAATCTTAAGATCAAAGCCTTCAACCGCCTTACCAATTGTACCTAGCTTGCTAGAATTAAACGGAAACTGGCTGGTCGCTAAGCCCATCGTTTCACTCATACCCCAGCCCTCAGAGATATTAATATCGAGCTTCTGATACCAGTCTAAGATTGACGGTGATATCGGAGCGGAGCCGCTGCCATATGACTTGGTGTTATCAAACCCGAGTTGCGATTTAATTTTCTTCTTGATAACGCCTTTTACGATCGGGATGCTCAACAAAAAATTTAACTTACGCTGAGGAATGCTCGCTAATACTTGCGATTGGAACTTCACCCATAAGCGCGGCACTGAAAGGAATGATGTCGTTTGTGCGCTGCGTAAGTCTCTGATAAACGTGTCTAAGCTTTCATTAAAGGTAACGGTAGCGCCACCGTACAAACTATTATATTCGATTAACCCGCGTTCAGTGACATGGGCCAGTGGTAAGTATGATAAATAACGTTCATCATCACTGCTACCAAGAGCGTCAACACTTACTGCGGCTGAGAAACATATGTTTTCGTAGCTGATGACTACGCCCTTCGGATTGCCGGTCGAGCCAGATGTGTATACGATCGAGAAAATATCATCTAGAGCTGGCTGGTAGATTTTGTCATCAGCGAGGGGCTCATTTTTTGCTATTAATTCAGCCATTGTATGCTGACATTTTACCTTGCAGACCGACATGCTGATCGATATTACCGAGTCAGGAATCGATGCTTGAGCAACCTCGGCTTTAGCAACATCACCAACGATGATAGCTTTTGCAGAACTATGCTCGAGCACGTAGCTAATAATTTTTTAGCCAGCGGTTGCATAAATTGGTGTTGGCACTAGGCCGGCGGCGACTAAGGCGTAATCTGCAATGAACCAATCAGCGCAATTGTTGGCCAATATCGCGACCCGATCACCTTTCTTTAAACCTAATCCGATTAAGCCTTGCGCTAAGCGAAGAGTTTGTTGGTAAGCCTCAGCCCATGTGGTTTCGATGTATTCACCATTTACGGGTTGGCGCAAATACACCTTATTCGGGCTCTTTTTAACGCGACGCGCAAACATCTCAATTGGCATTACATCTTGATTAGGTATCATTCTTTTCTTTCTCCTTTATCGCAGCGGCATCCGACTACTGATAAATCTTTTGTTTAGATTATTTCCAAGTTTTTTATTTAAAATTCAATAATTAATCTATTCTTTCTTGGGCGCTACGACATCAGTCAAGAGTACCTTTTACACCGAATACTGGCAAACCATTTTACTCGCAAAATAGCGGCATACTCAGCCTACGGGTACATATGCGTTATTCATACAGATGATTGTTGAAGACTAGCCATTCATCGACACCTCATCGGCACAAAGTCTGCTAAACTAATTTTAATAGACAGATATTCGAGACGCAAAAGAAACATGAAGAAGTTAAGAACTCCAGATAGTCAATTCGAGAATTTGCCAGGTTACAACTTTGAGCCCCATTACCTTGACGTAGACGATGGTGCCGGTGGAAGTTTGAGAATGCACTACCTTGATGAAGGTGATCGTAATGGGCAAACCATATTGCTGATGCACGGTGAACCGTCATGGTCTTACTTATATCGCAAGATGATACCGGGCTTGCTTGAGGCCGGCTTGCATGTGGTCGCGCCAGATCTGCCTGGCTTCGGTCGATCGGATAAACCTGCAGAGCGTGGTGACTACACCTATCAAAACCACGTTGACTGGATGACACGTTGGCTAATCGCTCTAGATCTAAATAACGTTGTATTGTTTTGTCAGGATTGGGGTGGGCTGATTGGCCTGCGTTTAGTCGCTGAGCATAGTGAACGCTTTAGCGGCGTCATCGCGGGGAACACGTTCTTACCGACCGGTGATGTTGACCCAGGAGACGCTTTCACTAAATGGCAGAACTATTCACAGACAGTCGCTGAGTTCCCGGTCGGCAATATTATCGATGGAGCAACCGAGACTAAGCTAAGCGATGAGGTAATAGCCGCTTATAACGCACCGTATCCAGATGAATCCTATAAAGCAGGGGCGCGCCAGTTTCCATTATTGGTGCCGACTAAGCCAGACGACCCTGCAGCAGCACCGAATCGTGCTGCATGGCAAACGCTATCTACCTTGACCATGCCTTTTTTAACGGCGTTCAGTGATAAAGATCCAGTGACAGCCGGTGGCGATAAAGGGTTTCAGAAAATGATTCCTGGCACAAAGGGTCAAAAACACGTGACAATTAAAGACGGTGGACACTTTTTACAAGAAGATAAGGGCGAAGAATTAGCCGAGGTTATCATCGGTTTCATTAATGACAATAATTTACGAGGCTGAGCAATGGCTAAAAAACAAGCTAAAAAGAAATACGACGTAGTCGTCTGGGGTGCAACTGGGTTCACCGGTAAATGGGTGGCCAAGCATCTTTTCGATCATTATTCTAAAGGCGGTTTAAAATGGGCGATTGCCGGAAGAAATGCCGAAAAACTGAATGACGTACGTGATTTTATTGGCGACAGCTCTTCAAGTATTGACGGCCTGATTGCGGATAGCGCTGATGAACCATTATTGCTGGAACTAGTGCAAAGCACCAAGGTTATAATCAGTACCGTAGGGCCCTATGCCTATTATGGTTCGTTGTTAGTTAAGCTCTGCGCAGAATCTGGCACTCATTACGTCGACTTGTGTGGCGAGGTGCCTTGGATGCGTGAAATGATCGACGCACATCAAGAGTCAGCGAAAAAAAGCGGAGCTAAGATCGTGCACAGTTGTGGTTTTGATTCGGTGCCATCGGATATGGGGGTTTACTTTACCCAACAACAAGCGGCTAAGGCCTTCCATAAGCCACTAGACAGCGTGCGCTATCAACTGATTAAAGCTAAAGGTGGCGTTAGCGGTGGCACCATCGCCAGTATGATGAATATTGTTAAACTGGCGGTTAAAGATAAGTCAGTTCGCAGGCTGTTAGCCAACCCTTATGCCTTGAACCCCGATCCAAGTTTTAAAGGGCCTGACAAAGGCGACCAGATGAGCGCTAAATTTAGTAAGGTGATCGATAAGTGGACCGCGCCGTTCGTGATGGCAGGCATTAATACTCGAATAGTCCGTCGTTCAAACGCGCTTTTAGACTTCTCTTATGGCAAGAACTTTCGGTATTCCGAAGTGATGGTTACCGGTAAAGGGGTTGGCGGTTACGCCTCGGCCAAGGCAATATCTGGCGGAGTCAAAACGATGATGGTAACCAGCGTTACTGGATTAGGCAGGAAGTTCCTTGGTTTATTTTTGCCAGCGCAAGGAGATGGACCGAAAGTAGATCCTTTAAATCCTGGTTTCTACCACATTCAATTTAATGGCCAGAACGAGGATGGAGATAAACTGGTAACTAAGTTGTTAGGTGACGGCGACCCAGGTTATGGCTCGACTTCTAAGATGTTGGCTGAATCGGCGGTCTGTTTAGCACTAGACCCGCTAACTACCGGTGGCGGCTTCTGGACGCCAGCAAGCGCGCTTGGTGACGCCTATTTGCAGCGATTACAAGAGAAGGGCGGCCTTAGTTTTGCCGTCGTTTCTTGATATAAAGAGAGCCTCTTGATGTTTTATGGCGCTTAGAATTAAGTGCTATGTCACCGCCGGCGAATTTTTTCATGGCCGATAGCATGGCTGTAGCGGGTTAGTGGATTGCTGGTAACGAGTTTATGCGTCGGCGAAAGCAGTCAGCATGGAGCGGTACCAGTCAAGTTGCTTAACGCGTTGATCTAGCTGCAACTTGACTAAATGAGTTGGGCTTAGGTGATATGTCCATGGCATATTGAGGTGTTCCCAGCGGTGGGCCAGTTTTTTACCGGGTTCAACCTTTCCCATCATTATCTGGGACACTGGCTTTTGCATGACGAGGTCCTCATGACCTAGACCTTCGCCTATGGTCAACTGGCACAGCCCCTGAAAGTCGAGCTCAGCACAATGATGTACATGGCCACTCAAAATTGTAGAAACTCCCAATTGGCGAGACTGCTTTGCCAACCAGTCTATTTCACCGATTCCCCCAATTTCATGGTCATCATGTGGCCGCGGATCTTTCAAGGGGCGGTGAGTGAACACTACTTGCTCTCCGATAAAGGGTGTTGCAGCGTCCAACGACTTAAATAACTTACCTCTTTGCCCCGACTGTTTCGGCCAAAAGTCGGCGGCGGTATCGACATTAATAAATCGGGTGCCTGCCAGTTCAAAGGCATGATTCATTGGGCCAATTTGCTTTAGAAATTTGTCATAAATCAATCCGCTATGATGAAAGTCATGGTTGCCGATAGTAACGTAGCAGGGCAGCTCGGCGTCGTTAAATAGCCTAATAGCAGCATCATATTCGCCGTCACTGTAATTAAAGTCGCCCAAATGGATTAGAAATTGAGCGCCTAGCTCGACTGCGCGCTTGAGTGTCCATGCTAATTCAGAGCCGCCTCCAGTGTCACCCATTACTGCAAACTCAAAGCCTTCACTAACGGGAACTGTCCAATCGAGTTTCAGGCTTTGATCGGCTGCTGACTGAATGGAAAGTTGTCGGCTTATTCCGTCCACTTGCTGGTCTACGGTACCTTTATAGGCATGGCCTCGATTTATTTCGAGAATTGCATTGGTGGCTATATTGGTAACCTTGAATGAAGAGCTACCCTTGGCAAGCTGAACGGTTACAGATGGCTCAGGTGCAATCGCTCGTAGTGTTGTGTCATCAACAGCGATGCAGTCTTTTAAAGTTAGATTCAGTTGCGCCGTCGAAAGCGTAGAGCTTGGAGCGTTGTGCTCAAAAGAAAGTGCGGGGTACCGTAACCCTCGCTGATAAGAGTAGAGTGCCAGTGATGTTAGTACGGCTCCACTCGCTAATAAACGTCGTCGACTGATCAAATTACCCACCACCCCGTTATCCGACTCACTATAGTGCCAAGGTTTTGATGTCAATGCATCGCCGCCGAAATATTGGCATCTAATATGAGTTCTTTTGAATTCAGCTGCAAGCTAGTCGTGCTGAGCTAGGTCATAAAGCCAAGCATGATTATTAGTTTACCCTGAATTGCGTTAAAGCGTTAGAATTAGATGGACTTGATGAATATCATGACTATCGCAAAAAATCGTATTTTGCTCTGCGACGCTGAAGGTGTAATGCCGCGCTGACCATATTTAACGATGTAGAACCACTTCTTAGCTTACTGAACCCACTACTTTAGCCCACAGAAACCACTATTTTAGCCCACTGAAACCACTATGAACGAAAAACTTACCTATTCTCAAGTACAGGAATACTATGGCAAAGTGCTGCAAACAAGCGACGATCTGAAAACCGATGCATGTTGCACCGATGAAGGGTTGCCTTTATATCTTAAGCCGATTTTGTCAAAAGTACATGACGAAGTGCTTATGCGTTACTACGGCTGCGGATTGGTATTGCCTGAACAATTGGACGGCATGCGAATTTTGGACTTGGGCTCTGGTGCCGGGAGAGATGTCTATGCGTTGTCGGCCTTGGTAGGAGAAAGTGGTGAAGTAGTAGGCGTAGATATGACCGAAGAGCAACTTAATGTTGCTGATCAGTATCGCGATTATCATGCTGAAGTTTTTGGTTTCTCGACACCTAACGTGTTATTCAAAAAGGGTTTTATTGAGCAGTTAGATCAATTAGACCTTGAGCCAAATTCGTTCGATATTATCGTTTCAAACTGCGTTATCAATTTATCCCCTGATAAGCAGGCCGTTTTGCAGCAGTGCTACAATTTGCTAAAGCCGGGCGGCGAAATTTATTTTTCCGACGTCTACGCAGAGCGCCGTACGCCTCAGCACCTAATAGACGACGAAGAGCTCTATGGCGAATGTATTTCTGGTGCTTTGTATTGGAACGACTTTATCAACCTGTCTAAGCAATGTGGTTTCAAGGATCCTCGCTTGGTTAAAAGCAGGCCTTTAGCCATTGAAAATGCTCGACTACAAGAAATGCTAGGCGACCGTAAGTTCTTTTCGGCGACCTATCGATTATTCAAGTTAGATGAGCTGGAGCCGGCTTGTGAAGATTACGGTCAAGCGGTTCGATATAAAGGGACTATTGAGCATCACGCTGATAAGTTTGTATTAGATGAGCACCATGTAATAGAGACTGGGAAAGTTTTCCCAGTGTGCGGAAACACATACCGTATGTTAGCGGACACTCGTTTTGCCGAACATTTTGAGTTTTTTGGCAATTGGCAGAATCACTTTGGTATATTCGCCGGCTGCGGGACTGTGATGCCGTTCAATGCTGGCGCTAATGCTAGCAGCGAGAGTGAGCCAGCTTCTGACGCTGGAGCTTGTTGCTAAAGCACGCCGGCGGGCATCCACCGGGCGCTGGGGTGTTAGATTAAGCAAAGGAGATCGTCGTCAAGCGGCTATGTCGGTTGTGCTGTTTCACCTGAGCCGAATTTTTTTGCCATTGAGTTGCTAGCGAGCCGTTAGATTGTGGTGTACACAAGATCATTAACTCAATTCTGTGGAGCTGTTGATCAAATAGAAGTCTCGATCAAT
>JAFMHC010000017.1 GCA_017854775.1 Gammaproteobacteria bacterium
AAAGAGGATCGTGGGGCTTTCTTCTTGTTGGTTAATGGCCCTGAAGGTGCTAGCTATAAGTATATTGAAGAATATATGACTGAAATCGAGTCACGTTTAATGCCATTGGTGGAAAACGGTGAGGTTAATCGTTTGTTGGTACGAGCGCCACGAGCCTTTGGTTCTATTGAGAGCTTTAACTCTGGCATTGCCATCGTTATTTTGAACGACTGGGCAGAGCGGCGTTCCGCTTGGGACATTATGGACGACGTGCGTGAGCGAGTATCTGACTTGCCTGGCGTGCGTGCCTTTCCAATCATGCGTAGTGGTTTTGGTGGCGGCACTCAAAAGCCGGTTCAGTTTGTACTCGGTGGTTCAACTTATGAAGAGCTAGCCGAGTGGAGCCAAATCATTATTGATAAAATCAATCAAGATAACCCAGGCTTTAACGGTTTAGACAGTGACTACAAACAGACTCGTCCGCAAATAGATTTTGTCGTTGACTACGACCGTGCCGCTGACCTTGGCGTTACTATTGCCGAGATTGGCCGAACGCTGGAAGCCATGATGGGTGGCCGCCGAGTCACTACGTTTCAACAACGTGGTGAAGAGTATGACGTGATAATTGAAGGCGAGCGCACGCAACAAAGTTCATTTAACCAGATTCAAAATATTCAGGTGCGGTCGCAGCGCACAGGTGAATTAATCCCAATTTCCAACTTCTTAGTAATTAAGGAGTATGCCGCAGCAGAGCAATTATCGCGTTTCAATCGCATACGCTCGATCACACTCGATGCAAATTTAGAAGACGGCTACAGCCTTGGCGAGGCGCTGGCCCATTTGCAGGGTTTGGTTGACGAACATTTACCCGACGAGGCGGTGGTTGATTACAAAGGCGAGAGCCGTGCATTTGTCGACTCAGGCGGCTCAATCGCGTTCGTATTTGCACTTGGTTTGTTGGTGGTCTTTCTAGTGTTAGCGGCCCAGTTTGAAAGCTTTGTGCACCCCTTGATTATTATTACCACGGTGCCGCTTACCGTCGGTGGCGGATTGCTGGGTTTATGGTTAACCGGCCAATCACTCAATATCTATTCGCAAATTGGCTTAATCATGCTGATCGGCTTGGCGGCTAAAAACGGTATTTTAATCGTCGAGTTTGCCAATCAGCTGCGTGACGAGGGTATGCGCTTTAACCGCGCGATAATCTCAGCATCGGTGATTCGCTTTCGACCCATTTTAATGACCGGTGTCACCACTATCGCAGGTACTATTCCTTTGATTCTTGCTAGTGGTGCCGGCGCCGAAACCCGTTATGTGGTCGGCACGGTGATTCTATTTGGAGTATTGGCCTCAACCATCTTGACCATACTGGTGGTGCCTGTGGTGTATAGCCTATTGGCCCGAAAAACCAACTCGCCAGAGCAAGTGGCTAGAAACCTTGAGAGTCAATTGAACGGCAATACCTTGGGCTAGAGTGTGACGCTTGGCGTATTGAAAAAGCCAACTATTGATTTGCTTATTGGATGGCGCAAAGTGTTAGCAACAGCGGCTATTGGTTTATAGCCGCTGTTGCTAAATACGCCAATTTAATTCAACTAAAAATTAATTCAGCCAATTTTCTAAGCCGATAAGGCACGTAACATCCATGCGGTTTTTTCATGCACTCGCATGCGGTCAGAAATCAGTGCTGATGATGACTCGTCGTCAGCTTCTTGTGCCACCGCAAGGGCCGCGCGGCAGGTTTTTACCACCTGCTCATGCCCCTTAGTGAGTAGTAGCGTCATGTCTTCTGCACTAGGGACGCCATCGACTTCTTTAATTGAGCTTAATTCAGAAAAGGCTTTATACGTTGCCGGTGCTGCAACATCTAAACTACGGATGCGCTCAGCGATATCATCAACCGCAATCGCTAGCTCGGTGTAGTGTCCTTCGAACATTAAATGCAGTTGGTTGAACATCGGGCCGGTCACATTCCAATGAAAGTTATGGGTTTGTAGGTATAGCGTGTACGAGTCGGCTAATAAGTGTTTGAGATGTAACGCGATGTTAAGTCTATCTTGTTCTTTAATGCCAATATCGATGGTGCTCATGGTGAGGTCTCCCTGATAGTTTATTGCAGTTGTAATCAATTAGGCTGAATAATAACGTGAGCCTATCGATCAGTATATTGAAATCATGTGATGGTTATGTTCTAAAAAATGAATCATGTGTCATGAGTGTTTTTAGTGCTTGGTCGAGTTATGCCCAGATCTGAATCAAAAACTAATCATCTGGTTCAATAATTGTGTCGCCAATAGGCGCTGCGAGACCGTCGGCAACCAGTGTTCTCACCTCGCTACCGGTAAGTGTCTTTAAAAAACCAACAATTTGACCTTGCTCCAATTTGCTTAAATTTAATCGCCGTATTAGCGGGCTTAGTAACTGGTGCTCGACACCGCCATCGCTGTAGAACGCTAACACATCGTATAAGCTTTTAAAGCTACCGTCATGCATATACGGTGCGGTTAGCTCGACATTTCTTAGTGAGGGTGTCTTGAATTTCCAGCGATCACTTGGTTTGCTGGTTACTTCGTAGCGCCCGAGATCATTCTCTTTTATGCCGCCGACAGACTGAATAACACTTTGCTTCATTTGAGTAGTAACGCCGGGTGCCAGCTGA
This sequence comes from Gammaproteobacteria bacterium, assembly GCA_017854775.1. Lineage (GTDB taxonomy): Bacteria > Pseudomonadota > Gammaproteobacteria > Arenicellales > Arenicellaceae > Arenicella. The sequence goes on from JAFMHC010000017.1 coordinate 2,639, forward strand.
ACGGTTACCGTGTCCGAGATTTTAGTCATTGAGTTTGAATATCCGAGCCCGGTGTTGTGTAAGTTTTGATCAGTAAACAGAGCGTCGTTACGATTGATCGTGTGGCATGACGAACACCCTGCTTTGCCAATGAATAATCGGTAGCCAGCTATCTCTTGTTTGCTTAACGCGTCGCCAATGTTGCCGTAAAGCCATTGGTCGAAACGTGAGTTAGCGGCAATTAAGCTGCGTTCATACTGAGCGATTGCTTGGCCGATATTTAGCATGTCAGGGGCCTGGCGAAATGCTTTGTCAAAAAGAGACCGGTACTCTGGGTCATCATTAATAACCTCGATCACCGCTCCGATTGAAACGTTATTCATCTCATTGGCTGCTAATAAGGGGGACCAGGCTTGTTGAGCTAGTTGGTTTTCACGAGCATCCCAAAATAATCGCTTGGCAAAAGCAATGTTAAGAAGTGTTGGTGCATTGCGTTTTATCGCACGGCCTTCAAAGCCGATTGGCCGAGAGACTTCATTGCTGCTGAAACCTTGCTCCGGGATATGACACATGGCGCATGACATGGTTTTGTTATGTGATAGGCGTCGATCAAAAAAAAGTTTGCGACCGAGTTCAATTTTGTTGCGATCAACCTGCTCTATTATATTTCTAGGCAATGCCGGAAGCCCGAGCTGAGGCGTTTTTGCTATCTCGTGTAGCTTAGCGACTTTGCCACGACGCATAGGCAAGCTTAGTGAGTTAGTTTTATAGGACGATTGTTGGTAACGTGTTTTATCGTCACCGGGAGCGAGGCGGATGTGGTCTAGAGAGGTGTTTGCCTGTTCCGCGTTGCCGATCGAGCTGGCCATCATTAGACAAACAAATATCCGCCAAAATCTCATCTATTTTTTGTTGTTTGGCGCTTCAGCAATGGCATCTTCAAGCAGCAATGTTTTAACGTCATTAATCAAAATATCCGGGTGTAAGAAAGACATACTGTAGATGTTGCGAATCTGCTTTTTTCGATCAATCAGGTAGACGCGTAAAATATGTGAGAACTTATTGCGCCCTTCTCCCTGGTTAGTGGCATCAGGCACCACCGACTGCTGATACGACTCGAGAATCGGCTTGATCGCTTGATCTGATTGGCTGGTTAAAAAATGCCAATCGATGGTTTTGCCGGCATTGATCGATTGGCTAAATTCTTTCATAACCTTAGGCGTATCAAACTCCGGGTCGAAGCTAAGAGTGAGTATTCTAAGTTTGCCTTTAAGGCCTTGTTGCTCAGCTATTTTATTACCCGTGGTGTACAGCACCATGGTCGATAGTGGGCAGCCGTTAACATCATCGCAGGTGCGATAAATAAAGCTTAACAGCGTGACCTTGTCGTCCATTAACTCAGCAAGCTGTTGTGACTCACCGTCGCTACTCAACACTATGCCATCAGCCGCTTGACTGATTACCGGCAAGGAGTATGTGCCTACAGCGGGTGCTTCAAACGAGAGCTTACCCCAGCCTGGTGCTAGGTATACGCCTTGGCGGTCGGCTTTGAGATCAGACGCAAAAGCGCTGACGCTAAGGCCGCAGAGACTAATCCCACAGATAACGGCGCACATCAGCTTTGTAACTACGACAGCCTTGAGCATGGTTAATAATTAATCTTGAGCATGGTTAATTAGCCCCTTGAGTGTAGATAGTTAGCCGGTAAGGTGTTGTTACTGTGAAGCAAGCTCACTACCGGCGCTTGGGCTGGCTGACTGCGTAGTAGCGCTAGGCCGCTGCATTCCATACAGCCCGTAAGCACCAAATCTCATTTGGTGGGCACTACCAAGTTTCTCAGCCTTAAAGTCGATCTCGAATTCCAGCTTTAAGTCTTTTCCGTTCCAGGTGTATGACTTGAAAAATTGTTCATCGGCAGCGCCTTTCTTGTCCCAGTTTTTTAACAGAGATGAGGTGAAGTAAGCGCGTTTGCCATCCCAGCTTTGAGAAATCATATTTAGCTGTGAGCCAATAACTTTCTCGTACACCTGCTTCGGTGCAAAAGGATCTGAGATATCAAAGTATCGAGTCTTTCCGTCCATAAAAGTTTGTACCCAAAGGCCTTTGTCATCCGAGGTAATCGAAATGTCGACGGGTAACGGTATTTTTGATGGGTCACCGATATCGGCGACTGCTTTTGAATGCCACTCGCCCTTGTCATCTTCGTAGATCAGCCAAATTTTCGAGGTCAACGCGGTGGTAGTGAAGCAGTAGTTGTGATCTGGTTGCCATGCGCAGCGTATTTCAAGTGGTGCACCTGGCACGTCGAGGACTTTTTCGGGTTTGCGAGAATGCAGGTTCCACTTCACCATGGTATTGCCAAAGCGTTTCATCGCCTCGCCGTCTTGTAGCATGGTGCCAAAGTCCATCATATAGTTCGACCAACCGGTAAACGACGAAGTGAACATCGCATTGCGGCGAGGCAACACTCTGACATCGTAGCCATAGCCGTCGGCATAGTCGCCTGATTTTACCGCTCCGCGAAGGTCTTGGTCGGTCGGGTTCCAATGAGTGGCGATGTATTCACCTTGGTTCGAATATTCTACCAAGGCAGTACGGCCGCCGTGATCTACATTGTTAGATAAGGCGGTAATCATCATTCGCCCAGCAAGTGCATAAAAGGTGTGCGGGCCAACTACGCCGCCACTTTTAGCAACAAAGTTATTAATGGTTTTATGCAGCGTAGGTTTGGCTGGGTCGGTATGCACGTCAAAGATAAAGATCTTATTGCTATCGAGGCCGCCAGCCCAAAGATATTTTCTATCGTCGGTGAAACCAGAGTGATGAGCTTCGTTGCGGCCGCCAACTGAGACAGAGTTAATGACTTTGCCATATTGAGTCGAAATAGGGTTGACGTCAATGGTGACCATCTTGTCTTGCTCGTCACCTAAACCCTCACGACCCAGTGTCCAGACATAAACGAAATCTTCTTGGCCTACGATTTTTGCCATATATGGCGACATACACGTTTCATCAGCGCTTGATGTAGCGCTGGTGCCAATGGCTAGAACCGCTAAAAAAGAGACAACTATACTGCGACTAATACAATTCATTAAATCCTCCGAATACTACTATTTTTTATTACCTGCTTATAACTCACAGGCTGCACTCTTAATAAAAAATAGTCAAGTGTCTGTTATGGGATTGGAGTATTGTATATGCGGTTAACGTATGCCTTTAATAATAGCGGTTTTACATCACGATGCGCGGGCCTTTGATGGCCTCTAATCAAGCGTTTTAGCTCTTGATGTTGCCGCCATTGCGACCGCGTATGCCGCGACCTGAGAGCGGATTTTTTGATCGCTGATTGCCAACATTCTAATTGCCAGTAGAGCCGCGTTGGTGGCATTATTTATCGCCACTGTAGCGACCGGAATCCCTTTCGGCATCTGCACAATCGATAGCAGTGAATCCATCCCGTCCAGTTTTTGCTTGCTACCGGCTATTGGTACGCCAATCACCGGCAAAGTAGTGCACGAGGCAACCATGCCCGGCAGGTGGGCAGCGCCGCCAGCACCTGCGATGATGACGCTAAAGCCTTCGCTTTCAGCCGACTTTGCAAACGCCACCATATCATCAGGTGTGCGATGCGCTGAGACCACTTTAGCTTGATGCTCGACCTCGAATTCGCTTAAGATCTCGGCCGCTGCTTTCATTATTGGCCAGTCTGAATCTGACCCCATTATTATCGCAATTTTCATTTTTATTTTAGATTACTAAATTTTCGATTAAGTGATCGGCTCGTCGTTTTTGTTCGGCACCCCACAAATTAACATGCCCCATTTTACGCTTAACTCGAGATTCCTGCTTGTTGTAAAAGGTGAATGACAAGTTTTCGTCTGTGATCTGAGCCATTATTTGATCTTCATTAAATGAACCATTACGTGTGCCCAAAAGGTTCGCCATCAGCATTGACTGGTATTTGGCTATAGGCTGTATTAGTGGCAGGTCAGCAACCGCGCGCATGTGATTTTCAAATTGTGAGCAGTCCATTAAATCGAGCGTAATGTGGCCTGAGTTATGAGGTCTTGGGGCAGACTCATTTAGCACCAATTTATCATCTTGGTCTAGAAAAAATTCGAATGCGAATAGCCCACGAGTATTCAGGGCTTGCATTATTTTTTTGACTTGGTTTTGTGCCGAACGCTCTACTTCAGCCGAGACCCCTGACGGATAACTCACGTAACGGCAAGTGCCATCTTCCTGATGAGTCTCGAACAGAGGGTAGAAAATAATGTCGTTGGAGTTAGCGACCGCAATCAGAGATAGCTCCTTCTTGAAATCGACTGCATATTCAAACAAAACAGTGCCACTGTTCTTTATCTTCTCAAATACTTTAGTAGCCTGTTTGATATTGCGGACCTTATAGGTGCCTATACCGTCGTAGCCGCCCTTGGCAAGCTTTAGGTAACCTGATTTGTCAACTAGGTCACGAGCATTACTAACTTCGAAAAAGTCTGCAATATTAATATCAAGGCTTTCAAAAAAGAGGTTTTCAGAAAGTTTATCTTCAATTAATTGATAGCGTGCAGGGTGGGGAGCAACCTGCGTATCACTTTGTGTCGAGGCATCAATTAATAGCTGACTGTCGATAAACTCGTTCTCTAATGTGACAATGTCTGCCTGCTTGAAGAATTCGGTTAAATCTTCGATGCTATTACTGCTGCCTATAATCAATTGGTCGGCAACCTTACTTGCAGGCCCGCCAGCACGCTCGGCAAAGACAATCGTTTTACCTCCCATAGCTTGATAGGCTTGAGTCATCATCATGGCCAGCTGACCATCACCTAAAATGCCTATCAAGGGTAATGGCTTGGCATTGAGGTTGTTAATTTTTGGTGTTGGCATATTGCGGTTCTGGGGGGTGATTGAATCTAGTCGCTAAATTTAGTAGGTCTAAGCACTTCAACGTCACTAGTGAAGGTAACCATTGCATAGTTGTCGTAGTATTTTCGTTGTAGATGTTCGGCTAGTTGGTTGACAAGCTCTGGGCCGCAAATAACTTCTATTCGAATGTTTGCGTTTGCTTCCCAAGACCCGCTACGCAAGCCTCGACTGCCTTTTCCTCGAGCATTGGTGATAGTGTAACCGAGTCCGCCGAGTTGTTCTATATCATTGATTAAGCGAGATTCCAAAGCCGCTTCAGTAATAACGGTGAGCAATTTGGTTTTGTGATTATTCATAGCGACTTAATGACCTATATTTTTTTATACGATTTTGTTATGCGAGTATATTTTGTGCACTGCTGGCAAGCCAATGATAGAGCGGTATACCGAGTAATATATTAAATGGAAAGGTGATGCCTAACGAGGCGGTAAGTGACAGTGTCGGGTTTGCTTCGGGCACTGAGATCCGCATGGCCGCTGGCACGGCGATATAAGAAGCACTCGCGAATAGGGTTGCTAAGATGGCAGTTCCGCCGATAGATAGGCCTAAGGCCAAACCGGTAGCTGTACCGATGACGGAAAAAATTAGCGGTGTGACAATGCCAAATATTACTAAAAACAAACCATAGCGTTTCAAGCTACCAAGCTGGCTTGCCGTGATTAATCCCATCTCTAAGAGGAAAAGAGCGAGAATGCCTTTGAATAAATCGAAGAACAGCGGTGATATTGATTCAACCCCTGACGGCCCGCTTAACCAGCCAATGAACAGCCCGCCCAATAGGAACATCACGCCTTTACCGAGTAAAACTTCATGCCCGACAGTCGACCATTGGGTATCTTTTGACAAGCCTTTAGCCAAAACGATGCCGACCAAAATGGCGGGTATCTCTAATAACACTACAAATAATGCCATGTGCTCTTCGAACTCGATATTACGAGTGTTCATATAGGCGACAGCGACTGCGAACGTACCCACACTGACCGAGCCGTAATGAGCCGCTATTGAGGCAGAATCGGCTTTATTGAATTTGCCCACGTGTTTTAAAATTGGGAAGACTAGTAGCGGCAATAAAAAACCCATTCCAACGACTAACGCCATTTGCGGTAACAAAGTTGCGAACGGTTGATTTGCCAGCTCGATGCCGCCTTTTAAGCCGATCGTGAGCAGCAACAGCATTGATACGAAGTCGTATATCTGGCTAGGGAGGCGCAGCTCAGATTTCATCGCTCCTGCGAATAAGCCGAAGAGAAAGAACCAAATTATGGGATCGATAGAGTTCATTAGGCGTAAAGTTTAGTTAGGCTGAGGCCTCTGTTAATAAGAAAAAGGCTCGGATACATCCGAGCCTTTTTAGTGCAGCTATAATAGCTAATTGATAGTATAGCTAATTGATAGAATTTAAGCAGTGACTTGATTGTCCTAGGCAGCGATGCCTTGATCGGCTTGTTGTTCTAGGTAGGCAGAAAGACCTCTGGGCAGATCTAAGGCGATCGCTAGATTGTTTAGAAATGTTCGTTCTGCTTGATCATCGACTTCAATCGCGAGATAACCAGCGAGATAAACTTCGGCTTTATGATGATCTTGGGTGATGCCCGCGGTGATTTCTTGGATCGGTATATCGCGTGCCATCAAATCAAATACACCGCCTTTATCACTGGCGCTTAATTGAGCGCCCTCGATAGCGTCAAACAAGCGCTTATGCTCGACGGCATCGATATTACCATCCGCTTTTGATGCGGCAATCATCGTTTTGATCAAGGTCATGGTTAGTGGATTTTGAGTGGCCTCAATCAATCCATCGTTAAGTTGCGGCTGAGTTTGCGCGGCCGATTGAATGTCTTGATCGGTTACCGGCTGAGTTTGTCCCAAGGCTTTATTTTGTTGCCAATTGCCATAAGCCTTATATGCCAAGCCGCCTAAAACAGCGGTGCCGCCGAGAGTGGCAACTTTTTTAGCCATTTTGCGAGTCGACTTGCTGCCAAGCAGTAAAGCCATAACGCCACCTGCTGCGGCGCCTCCCATTAAACCACCCGGTATAAAGGAGGACAGCCCCCCAGGTTGCTGCGCCGACACCTGATCGTTTTGCGGTGGGGTTTGATTGGTGTTTTGCGTGAGGCTATTTAAAATATTTTGTAAGTTCATTGTTTTGTTCCTGTATAAATAAATTCGAAGAGTCTGGTAGTGGGGCTTTGCTATTCTGTAGTCTCAGTGATTTCAGTCTGTAGTTGCTGTTCCACCTGAAGAGACTGTGCAGAAGCCTTGTAGGCGCGGCGTTTACCGAGTTTGCGTAGGGTTATTCTCGATGCGCGGCCAAGCGCTTGGCGAATGCTTGCATAAGCATCCGAGCTGCGCTTGCGGACTACGATTGGTGCATGTCTTGCTAATTTGACTTCTACAGAGCACTCCTTGTCTACACCACCTTTGGGTCCGTTGACGTCTTTTAAGCGTATAACCAAGCGCTCTACTCGGTCTGTGCAGACACGCATGGATTTATTCGCGTGGTCCTTTATAAAAGAATCTAAGGCGCTGGTGATAGCGAAGTCATTCGAGTGAATTACAGTTTGCATTTTATTACCTCCTAGTTTCAGTGAGATAATAATAGCTAAATCAGAGATTTATAAAATTCGAATATTATTTAAAAAACATTCGGAAAATACTTATAATTAAAAATCAGTGTGGTTTGCTTACTCTTAATGAAACTCGAAAGAGGTGTAGGCGATTAAGATGAGCCAGTTTTCTTAATGAGCTCTTAGCTTCGCAAATAGTTTCTTTTCTAGGGATGTCGCTACTTAGAAAGTAAGCGCTCGGACGTTTTTAATACGGTATCGACGGCCGGATGTTTTATTTTGCGTTCTGGCGAAATTCCATAGTAGCGGTCTGAAACAGACTCAATTCTACCAATGATAGCGACCTCGAACTGCGCCAATACATCGCGTTCAACCGCAGTAGCTACGCAAAAAATACCTCGGCCTGTTTGGCCAAAGAATTTCAGCAGCGCGCTATCATCAAACTCAGCGACTATTTTTGGTGCGATTTTTGTCTGAACGAACCACGATTCTAAATTCTGATGTAGCGCGGAATTGCGCCCAGGCATCAGAAACGGGGCCTGATGCAATGACTCTGGAAAGTTCGATTGATATTTCGCACAGTCTTCTTTGCGAGCGAAGAAGGTAATTCCAGATTGGCCGAGGTAGTGATTGATTGCTCTCACACTGACCCCTATCGGCAGAGGTTGGTCAGAAATTATCAAATCGAGTTTATTCATTGATAAATCGGCTAGCAAGCTTGGTAAGTCGCCCTCGTGGCACTCTAGAATGAAGCGACTGTCGATATCAAAACAATCGTTCAACATCTCGAAAACCATCACTTTTGGGATAGCGTCGACAATGCCGACATTGAAATTGGCAACCTGGCCGACGTCATGCGACGCTAGGGTTCTTGATAGCTCGTTGCCCAAGTTAAAAATATCCTCTGCATAGCGCAGGGTAATTTGACCTAAGCTATTAACTTCCAAGCGTTTGCCGTGCCTCTGAAACAAAGGCGCACCAATATAACTTTCAAACGTGGCTATCTGTCCGCTGACGGTTTGCGGGGTCACGTGCAAGGCTTCTGCCGCCCGAGTAACGCTGCCCTCTTTAGCAACTGCGTAGAAATACTGAAGGTGGTTAAAATTAAGTTGCTTCATGTTGGTTGCTTCCAATGTTCGATAAAACCTGATTATAGTTAAATATAGTTCGAATATAATTAAATTCCCTTAATCGTATACTTGGCCTCCCTATTTTACGAGGTTGTTATGAATTTAACTAAGTTGATTCACCATGAGTCTTTTGGTGGTGCTCTACTGGTAGCTGCTGCTTTGGTAGCGATGGTGCTAGCCAACTCGCCGGCTAGTGTCTTTTACGTTGGCTTTTTAGATGTGCCGGTTGAAGTTGCTTTTGGGTCGCTTGAAATAGCCAAGCCGTTGTTGCTCTGGGTTAACGACGGTTTAATGGCGCTGTTTTTCTTACTTATCGGCTTGGAGATAAAACGAGAAGTTTTAGATGGCAATTTGTCATCCAAAGAACAAATCATATTGCCGGCAATCGGGGCGGTTGCCGGTATTGTATTTCCGGCCCTTATCTATGTGTTTTTTACCATTGATGATCCGATTGGAATACGCGGCTGGGCAATCCCATCAGCCACGGATATTGCCTTTGCGATTGGTGTGTTTACCTTATTTGGAACGCGCTTGCCGTTATCTTTAAAGCTATTTCTATTAAGTGTCGCAATCTTTGACGATATCGGAGCGATCGTTATTATTGCCTTATTCTACTCGGCTGAGCTTTCAACGGCCTCGCTAATGGTTGGCATAGCTGGCTTAGTGATTTTGTTTTTACTTAATCGCTTTAAGGTTAATACATTGTCTCCCTATGCGGTTGTCGGAATGATCGTTTGGGTCGCCGTTCTGAAATCTGGAGTGCATGCAACATTGGCTGGTTTTGCCATCGCATGGTTCATTCCACTGAAGCTCAAAAACCAAAATGGTAAACCGATGTTGCCCGAGCTCGAGCATGCGTTGCATCCTTGGATCGCCTTCTTCGTGCTTCCTTTGTTTGCATTCGCCAATGCTGGCATCGATCTCGGCAATATTGGTGTCGGCGATTTATTTAGCCCGATTACCCTTGGCATTGCCTTGGGTCTATTCGTCGGCAAACAAATAGGCATATTTGGTATGTGTTACTTGGCTATCAAGTTGAATTTGGCAAAACTACCTGAAGGCGCATCGTGGCCTCAGTTCTACGGTGTTTGCTTACTGTGTGGTATTGGCTTCACGATGAGTTTGTTCATTGGAACGCTCGCCTTTGAAGACCAAGAGTTGGCCTATCAAACGACCGTGAAGCTTGGCGTTATGATTGGTTCAATAGCGTCTGCATTACTCGCGGTTACTGTATTAAATGCGTCAAAAAACAAGCCGTTAGTTGTAACTGACTAACCTGAAATTAATCTAAACCAATTTGAAACTTAAGAGGATACTCATGAAATATACTATTGCTCTACTGTCGTTGCTTACTCTAACACTGTTTAACGCCAGCGCCGCGCACGCTCAAAGCGAGCCAATTGCTAAACCAAAAGGGGCGGCTATGACTGAGGTAACCGTGATCGTGGATAAGCTGCGTTGCTCGGATGACACGGATGCGATGGATGATTGCTTGTCTTTCATTAAAGGTTTTTTGCAAGGGGCCATACTAACCGATACGGCAATCATTAAATCGATTGATGAATCTGAGCCAACCCTTGCGGAGCGAGCATTTAAAACACGCCTCGGCACAAGGGCCTCATCGCCGACCGCCTTGGCTGGCTTTTGTTTGCCAGAGCAAAGAACAGTTTTGGATATTGCTGAAGAAACTTTAGATCACGTAAAAGACTCAGAGCGAAATTCAGTCCAACTAGCAAGCAACGTCTATCGTTCCTTAAAGACAGACTACCCTTGTGAGTAGCTTTGCTGATATTTCCTTGTCGAAGGGGTTCAATTGTCTATTTGGCTGTTGATACATGGGTGATTGAACTTTTATTTTGGCAAAAATAAAGGTTATTCTCTGAATAAGTGAAAATACAAGGAAAAATGATGGGCATTGTTGAGCTAGACTTTTACCAGACAATTATCAAACGCTTATTCGGCTATGACAAACTTAGAGCAATTACGCGACGCGATTCGACGGCTACATACAGCTAACGAAGAGACGGTACTGAACAACTTAATAGATCGCGCGCAATTATCCGCAAGCTTGCTGGCGGATGCATCAAGTGCCGGCGCCGATTTGGTTAGAGCCGTACGGGGCGACGACAAGCCTGGTTTAATGGAAGTGTTTTTAGCCGAATACGGTTTATCGACTGATGAAGGCGTGGCGTTAATGTGTTTAGCCGAAGCGCTATTGAGGGTGCCAGATAGCGAAACGATTGATGACTTGATTGAAGATAAAATTGCACCTTCAAGTTGGGGAGAGCATTTAGGTAAGTCATCGTCGTCATTGGTGAACGCCGCGACTTGGGGCCTTATGCTGACTGGTAAAGTGTTGGATGAGACTTCAAGTAATGCTATTTCATCGACTCTGCGGGGCGCTGTTAAACGCATTGGCGAACCGGTGATTCGGGTCGCGGTTAAACGTGCGATGAAAGAAATGGGCAACCAGTTTGTATTAGGCGAGACGATTCAATCGGCGGTTAAGCGTGGAGTCAAACGCGTGGCCCAAGGCTACACTTATTCTTACGATATGTTGGGAGAGGCGGCGCTGACAGCTGATGATGCTTCGAGCTTTTTTAAAAGTTATCAAGCGGCCGTTGAAGCCTTATCGAAAGATGCAACTAATGATGATATCCGTGGCAATCCTGGTATCTCAATTAAGTTGTCGGCCTTACACCCGCGCTATGAAACTTCGCAACGAGAACGTGTGCTGAGTGAGCTTGTGCCGCGCACCTTAGAACTAGCGTTGCAGGCTAAGAGCGCCAATATGGGCATGAATATCGATGCCGAAGAAGCCGATAGGCTAGACCTGTCGCTTGATGTTATCGAGGCGGTGTTACGAGACCCTAGACTGGCTGGCTGGGACGGCTTTGGGGTTGTGGTTCAAGCTTATGGTAAACGTGCCAGCGCGGTGATCGAATGGCTTTACGCGCTGGCCGAGCGCTATGACCGAAAAATCATGGTGCGTTTGGTTAAGGGTGCTTATTGGGATTACGAGATTAAACGGGCGCAGGTCGAGGGTTTAAGTAGCTTTCCGGTATTCACCAGAAAGTCGGCTACCGATGTTGCTTATATTTGTTGTGCTAAACAGCTGTTAGCCGCAACCGATCGAATCTACCCTCAATTTGCCACGCATAATGCGCATTCCGTTGCGGCAGTTCAGGCACTTAATGCCGCGGCTGAATCCGACTTGGACGGTGCCTACGAGTTTCAATGCTTGCATGGCATGGGCGAATCACTTTACAAGCACATCACCGCAAACAGCGATTCACGTTGTCGTATCTACGCACCAGTCGGTGAGCATCGAGACCTGCTTGCTTACTTGGTTCGGCGCTTGCTGGAGAACGGCGCCAACTCTTCCTTTGTAAATCAAGTGATTGACGAAGATGTCAGCCCAGAAGAAATTGCCGCTGACCCACTGACAACATGGCGTACCGAGATCAGTACTAATCTCAGTAACAAGGCATCGCCGATAGACATGCCAAAAGATTTATACCAACCTGAGCGCGCGAATTCAGCCGGCTGGGACTTAAGCGACTTTGATGACATCGATAAGTTTGATCGAGCGCGTGACCCATTCAAACACACAAAGTGGCATGCCAGCCCGTTACTTGCCCACGCTCCGATTGGTCAAGCACCTATAGAGGTTCGCAATCCTTATAATCCAGAAGAGCTAGTCGGCAGCGTCGTCGAAGCCAGCCTCAGTGATGTTGAAGGTGCTATTGTTGCCGCCGAGACTTGGTCATTTGTGTCCGGCGCTGAGCGCGCGCGCGTGCTAAATAAAGCGGCCGATTTATATGAGAAAAATCATGGTGAACTGTTTGCCGTATTAACTCGAGAAGCGGGTAAGTCGCCTAATGATGCGGTTGCTGAACTGCGTGAAGCTGTCGATTTTCTGAGATACTATGCATCACAGATTGAACAATTAGACAGCCGCAAAGCGCGTGGTATTTTTGCTTGTATCTCTCCATGGAACTTTCCGTTGGCAATCTTTACCGGACAAGTCGTAGCCGCGTTAGCCGCTGGCAATGGTGTCTTGGCTAAGCCTGCCGATCCAACACCAATAGTAGCTTACTTAGCCGTTCAGCTATTGCATAAGGCGGGTGTGCCTAGGTCGGTATTGCAGTTATTACCAGGTAGCGGGCAGCTGGTTGGAGCCGCCTTGGCGGGAGACTCTAGGTTGCAAGGTATTTGTTTTACCGGTTCAACTAACACAGCACAGACGATTAATAAAGCGCAAGCTAATAATGCCTCGGCAAGCGCGCCCTTAATCGCCGAAACGGGTGGCCTTAACGCCATGATTGTTGACTCAACAGCACTGCCTGAGCGGGCCATTAGCGACATTGTCGTCTCAGCGTTTCAATCTGCTGGGCAGCGCTGCTCGGCATTACGTTTGTTATATCTTCAAGAAGACATTGCCGATAATTTCTTAACCATGCTTTATGGTGCAATGGATGAGTTGACGCTGGGTGACCCTTGGCAACTAGATACTGACGTAGGGCCGCTAATCAGTGAGGACGCGCGGCGTGACATTCAAGCTTATGTCGACAACGCAGAACAGCAATCGCGCTTACTGAAGAAACTCGCAATACCGAGTGTTGGTCACTTCGTTGCACCAACGGTTATCAAGGTCGATGGTATTGCTGATATGGCGAAAGAAATCTTTGGGCCAGTACTTCATGTGGCCACCTTTAAAGCCAATAAAATCGGTCAGTTGGTGAAAGACATCAACGCTAGCGGCTACGGACTTACCTTTGGCTTGCATACGCGGATTGACGACCGTGTAGAGAGAATTACTACCGGTCTACAGGTTGGTAATATGTACGTTAACAGAAACCAGATTGGTGCGGTGGTGGGTACACAGCCTTTCGGCGGTGAAAACCTTTCTGGCACTGGCCCCAAAGCGGGTGGTCCACACTATTTAAAACGCTTCGTCAGCAATAGTGATGATCATCAATCTATTAATGTGGTCGCTGGGCCAGAAGTGACTATTGATGTGGCGCAGAATGCGCTCAATGCATTGAGCGACCAACGCCAGCAAGTTTCGAGTCGTTACCTTCCTGGGCCAACCGGTGAGTCGAACAAATTATCTGTGTTCCCGATTGGACGGGTGCTTTGCTTGGGGCCAACACCTGAACTAGCCAAGGCCCAGGCAGAAGCAGCTCAAAGTGTTGGTTGTCAAACTCTAATTATTTGCCCAAGTGCAACCGACGAGCATTCGATCAACGGCTTATTGTCAAGAGAACTGTTAACCGACCTTAATGGTTTCGCTGCGGTAGTCTGTAGCAGCGATGCCGCTGACTTGAGCGAAATTCGTAAGGCATTAGCGGCGCGCAAGGGTGCTTTAGTGCCGCTAGTGACTGAAAATAATATCGCCGAGCGCTGTGTTATTGAACGTCACCTTTGTATTGATACCACCGCCGCTGGCGGTAATGTCGCTTTGCTAGCAAGTATGGGCTAAGGTCAAGAGCACAAAGGTTGGTAGCGGCTGTCTTCGCCTCAATGGCATGTGCAGCCCTACTAGTTTAGGCCGATATGAGTTTGTTTAAGAAAGGTCATTAAAATGTACAAATAAGTTGCTTGTCATGCAAATGTAAACTAAATTCTTAACGCTTAGTCAATTCACTAGGGTTGCTGAAAACATTGCTCGACGAAAAATGGAGGAGTTTCAAACTATTTTTATCTTGTCCCTGAGTTATATTGAGGCTCAATAGGGATGTTTAGTTGATGTCGCCAATCAGTAAAAGTAAATCAAATGGAGTAGTCACCACGATGGAATCACCAATATTATTTTATTCGCCTTCGTCGCCGTATGCGAGAAAGGTTCTAGTACACATGCACGAGCTAGGAATAGTTGACCAATATCAAGTTGAAGCTGTTAACCCACTAAAAGATTCGCAACGCATTAGAGCGCATAACCCATTAGGTAAAATACCCGCCTTAGTTACTCAAGAAGGTGAGTTAATTGCCGACAGCCGCACTATATGTCATTTCCTGGTGGAGTCTGAGCTAGGGCGTGAAGCCGCCTATGCGAACAGTACAAGTCGTACTTTTGAAGCGATATGCGATGGAGTGATGGACTCAGCATTTTTGTATGTAATGGAAGCACTGCGTCAAGATGCTGAACAATCAGCATTCTGGAAACAGCGCTGGATTGACTCGATTGAAAGCGCATTAGATTATGTAGAAAACAATATGCAGCATTTTACAAATCAAACTGATTGTAACTTTAGAGAAGTTGCATTGGGCTGCGCGCTGGGATACTTGGATTTTAGACTGATTGATCTTCCATGGCGAGACTCTCGTAAAAAGCTTGCCAATTGGTTTGTTGAGTTTTCTCAGCGGCCATCAATGAAAGCTACAAAGCCAGAAAATTTAGCTTAACAAGGTTTCAGCATAGCTTAGGAACGAAAAGTGGTTTAAATGACTCTAGCTGGATACTTGTAAGTTTTTCAACCAGCATAAAACAGTTTCAGACATTGTTATTCGTTCGTCGACTTATGCTGAAGACTGATAATGCCGCTCAAGGTAATTTTACCGAGCCAGTACAAGATGCCTGCCTTTCTTGTGCGTGCCTCTTGTATAAAGTTGCCTGCTGAGGAATCAATCACATCAATGCGCATTGTAAAATAACAATATGATCAATCAGCTAGGCCCAATTAGGCGCAACAAACCTACGTTTTATGCTTTGCTTTTGGGCATCTGTTGCACTTTTTGTGGCGTTGGTTTAGCTCGTTTTTCATATTCGGCTATTCTGCCAACTCAAGTTTTAGATGGTTGGTTCAGTGAGCTGCAATCGGCTTACTTGGGTGCTGCAATCTTGTCAGGATATGCTATCGGAGCCATATTTTCAGGCAAAATTAGTTTGCGCTTTGATGTCTTTCAAACGCTGTTCTATGCCGTGACGCTGATCATAATTGCATTTCTTCTATCCGCATTTAACGGTGTTTTTGCTATCCACTTTGTATTACGTTTTATTACTGGTGTTGGAGGTGGCGTGCTCATGGCCGTGGCCCCGCCAGCGATGCTCACTTTTATTCCGCAGGAATTAAAACGTTGGGCAGGAGCGGTGATCTTTACAGGTATTGGCCTAGGGATATTGGCATCATCATTAATAGCGGTTGTTGCAAACAAATTTAGTTTGACTGTGGCTTGGTTGGTGCTAGCTGTGCTGGCAACATTACCATTGTTGTTGACGCGCAAACTGGCGGTGGTTTCTGGCAGGCAAAAGCAGAATGAACTGACTAAGTTGAAAACAGATGAATCAAAATCACCGTTTAAAATTAACACTATTATTCTGTTGATTTTGCTAGCCTATTCGTTGGATGCATTTGGCTATATTCCGCACACTGTTTTTTGGGTGGATTATCTGCAACGTGAACTGAGCTTTTCTACTGATTTTGTCGCGTTCCAATGGGGCTTGTTTGCGTTTGGTGCGATAATTTCCCCCTTTTTCATCGGCTTTCTTGGCGCAAGAATTGGCTATCAAACTACATTGTTATTAGCCTTCATGTGTAAAGCATTCGCAATTTCGTTGCCACTAATGTCGAGCCATATACTAGTTCTGTCACTTAGCTCTATTTTGGTAGGTGCTATGGTTCCGGGTGTGGTTGCCTCGGTTGCTGGGCGCGTCAACGAACTGGTGCCAGCAGAAATGCAAGTGTCCATCTGGGGGCTCGCAACCTCAACGTTTGCCATTGTTCAAGGTGTCTCCGCCTATGTAGTGGGTTACCTATATGTTGAAGGAGCTGGCCCACACTTTGTGTTTTTCTTGGGGGCGTTAGCCTTATTTATAGGTGGCTTAGTAATTGCGTTATCTACGTTTTTGAATGCACGACAGCGCGCCGCCAGTTGGCAATGAGAAGTTAAGGTTTTGACACCTGATCTTAAGTGAAAAACGAGAGTTAAAACTGAGAGTCAAAATCGAGGTAAAACAATCGTATAAGTCATAACCCAAACCAACTCTGTTCAGTGTGATGATTGACGATACAGGGGTGGTAATATAAATTTTTGTCTCGTCGCTTAGATGGCTTGCCAAACAAACTTAAATAGGTTTGTTCGACACTAATTTTGGGAGTAACAAATGAATTTTGACTATGTGATTATCGGTGGCGGTTCTGCTGGTTGCGCCTTAGCGTATCGTTTGGGTGAGGACCCGTCGCTTAGTATTTGTGTATTGGAAGCTGGCGGTAGTCATAAGAATCCGTTGGTCTGGATCCCCTCCATGGTCATTGGCCTGATGCCTGGCAAGATTAAGAACTGGGCATTTGAAACAACACCACAAGCCAAGCTTAATAATCGCACTGGCTATCAACCTCGGGGCAAGGCACTAGGCGGCTCATCATCTATCAATGCGATGATTTATATCCGCGGTGTTAAGCAAGACTACGATGCTTGGCGAGAGCAAGGTTGTGAAGGCTGGGGTTTTGATGATGTGCTGCCCTATTTCAAGAAATCTGAACATCGTGAGGCCGGTGCGACTGAGTTGCGAGGGCAAGGAGGGCCGTTAAACGTAGCGCCTGTTACCGACCCTAGCCCTATCAACCAAACCTTTTTAAATGCAGCAGATGAGTTAGGCTTGCCTCGCAATGATGACTTTAATGGCCCGTCACAAGAAGGTGTTGGCTATTTTGAGGTGACACAAAAGAACGGTGAGAGATGGTCGGCGGCGCGCGCCTATTTGGAGCCGGCGGTGGCTCGCGGTAATGTAACTGTTTTTAGCAAAGCCCATGTTCAAAAAATCAACCTCGATGACACTGACGGCGTCAAGCGAGCGAGTAGCGTCGAGGTTGATATTAAGGGAAGTAAACACACCATCAGTGCTAATAAAGAAATCATTTTATCGGCCGGCGCATTTGGTTCACCGCAACAACTTCTGTTGTCCGGAATTGGCGCTAAAGATAAGCTCACCGAGCATGGGATTGAGCAAACTCATGATTTGCCGGGCGTTGGAGAGAATCTTCAAGATCATGCCGACTACTTACTAGGTTTTAGATCAAAGTCGTTAGATACGGTTGGGTTCTCGATCCTAGGGGGCCTAAAGTTTGCCTGGGAAACGCTGAGGTACTTCGTCAAACGGCGCGGAACGCTGGCCACAAATTATGCCGAGTCGGGCGCGTTTTTAAAAGTCGAGAACGATGCGGTATCTCCTGACATTCAAATACACTTTGTACGCGCGTTGGTCGACGATCATGGGCGAAACTTACACTGGGGGCATGGATATAGTACGCATGTTTGTATTTTAAGGCCAAAAAGTAGAGGCTCAGTGGCGCTAACTAGTGCTGATTACAAGGATGACCCCGCGATTGATATAGCCTTTTTGCAAGATGACAGAGACATGGAGCTGCTCTATAAAGGCAGCCGATTAGCACAGAAAATTTTACGCGCGTCGAGTTTTGATAAGGTTCGTGGCGCGCCGATGTATGAAAGTGATAACGATGATGAGGCGGCCTTTCGAGAAGACATCCGCCAGCGCTGCGATACCGTTTACCACCCAGTCGGAACTTGCAAGATGGGTCATGACCCAATGGCGGTAGTGGATACCCGGCTGCGAGTTCATGGGATTAAAGGCCTGCGAGTTGTTGATGCCTCAATCATGCCGACGCTAATCAGTGGCAACACTAACGCGCCAGCTATGATGATCGCCGAAAAAGCAGCGGACATGATTAAGCAAGATAACAATTAGATTAGCGCGGTGTTTCGACGCTAAGCTGTATAGGCCCTTTAGAGTTAGCCACTGCTAATGTCACATTCTAGGTAGTGGCTGACTATTGCAGCTCTCGGCCTAGTTTTAACTAGGTGAATATTGCTTTCAGTGTAAAGAAGAAAATAATCGCGAAGCCGGCGCCTGCCGGTAACGTGACTATCCATGACATAAAAATATTGCCGACTACTTTTAAGTTTAATGCGCCAATGCCGCGCGCTAAGCCGACACCTAAAACAGCACCGACTAAGGTGTGAGTGGTTGATATCGGCAAGCCCCAGGTAGAGGCAAAAACAACGGTTGATGCTGCGCCGAGTTCGGCAGCGAAGCCTCGGCTAGGCGTCAGTTCAGTGATTTTTTTGCCGATGGTTGCCATCACTTTGAAACCGTATGTCGCAAGACCGAAAACAATGCCTATGCCGCCAAGAATTAGAATCCAAGAGGGCAGCATAGATTGTGTAGCAACTTGACCGCCGGATTTAATTACGCTGGCAATTGCCGCGAGTGGACCGACCGCATTAGCAACATCATTTGAACCATGTGCGAATGCCATTGCCGCGGCGGTGAATATCATCAAAATAGCAAACAGGTTTTCGACATTGGCAAAGCGATTTCCATTGCTCGGGACTTCTGCCTCTTTGACTCGTGACAGCATTATGCCGCCAATAGTGGCAACTATTAGGCCAGCAACCATCGCCAATGGCATAGCATTTAAAAACTTACTACTAAAGCCAAAGTCAAAATCTAAACCGGTGTTCTTTAGTCCCTTAAGAATGGTGACCATGGCGATCATAAAGCCAACAAAAAACATGTACATCGGCACATATTTTTTGGCGTTTTTAAATGGATCACTGGTATCCAAGATTAACCGTTGAACGCTTTGGAACAGCGCGTATGAAATGGTGCCAGCCAATAATGGAGAAACGACCCAGCTGGCAACAATAGTACCAACCTTACTCCAGTTGACTGCATCCACCGAGATGCCAACCGCAGCGAAGCCAACTAAGGCTCCAACAATGGAGTGCGTGGTAGAAACTGGCCAGCCTTTCATACTGGCAATCAACAGCCAACAACCTGCGGCTAATAGCGACGCCATCATGCCAAATACCAGTAGCTGAGGCTGGTTATTTATTAATGCAGGGTCAAGAATGCCTTTGCGAATTGTCGAAGTAACTTCGCCGCCGGCTAAATAGGCGCCGGCGAATTCAAAGATTATGGCGATGAAAATAGCTTGTTTTACCGTTAATGCGCCAGAGCCGACTGAGGTCCCCATGGCGTTAGCAACGTCGTTAGCGCCAATTCCCCAAGCCATAAAAAATGCAAAGATACAGCCAAGAATAAGCAGTATATGCCCGTGTTCAGCGATGATTTCCATAGAGTGTTATCCGATGAAATGAGTGTTGTTTTAGTTTGAAATGTTGCAGCTCTGAGGGCCGCTTGAATGGAACCGGGTCTTTAGCTGTAAGACCGTTAGCGAGCAATTAAAAGTTGTAGTTTTCCACCTGCGTTTTGTGCGGCATCGGCCAGTGCGCCAACCCACTCAATCACCTTATATAGGAAAATCACGTTAACTGGTGGTAGATTGCTTTCGATTTTGAAAAGTGCGGCTCGCACGTCAATTTGCAGCTCGTCATTCTTATGCTCTAATCGATTCAACTCTTCAATTAGCTCTTCGACCACGTTTAGCACGCGGCCTTTAAAGCCCATTTCTAGCAGCTCATCCATTTCATTGACGGCTTTAAGAGCTTGCGCCGATGTCTCTACCGCTTCGTTAACGAACTCTTTCATTAGCTCGGCGATTTCTGTCGGGATTTGCATTTTTCGACCAAGCATAATGCCGGCGATGTCTTTGGTGCAATTTGCAATTTCATCTTGCCGAGAAATCATCACCAGTAGGTCGCCGCGATTAACCGGCATCATCAAGCTATTCGGTAGGTTGGTTCGCAGCTTTGTTTTCACGTCATCGGCGGCATTCTCAAGATCGCAAATCAAGTCATAAATTGATTCAACTTTGGGCCAGTCGTTTGCTAGTGCGGCGTCGATTAATAAGGGTAGTTGTTGGGCACATTGATGTGCCAGCCCAATGTGTTCCTGAATTGGGCGAATTGGCGATTGCCCGAACAAGTTGCTAAATGGATTTCCCGGCATAGTAAGTCTCCTACATCACAGTCTATTTTTGTTATTTCTAACAGTATATAACAGAGCTATAGTTTAAATGGTTTTTCTCTGTAGGAGCTTAATTAGAGTCTCCATAAAATACGGATCTAGTCTAAATAGGGCCTATCGGATAATGAATTTTACTCCTACGAAAGCGCGACTTTGGTCTATTTTTCCGTTTATTTTCGAGCAATGGAACAACCATTACGTCTCAAATAAACGAAAAACTAGCCTCCCCGAAGGGCGAGCTAGCGAGTTGTACCGCTTTCTACCCCGAGGGCACCTAGTCCTGACGCAAATCATTATCCGGCAGGTCCAAGTAAAAATCGACAACACCTGTTTCAATCGAGTATTCGGCGCCAACTATCTTAATCTGACCACTATCGACTAGCTCTCGTAAAAAGCGAGAGCGCATCTGTAACCCATTTACCGACTGCTCAACATTGGCGCGCATGGCTTGATGGATAAGGTCTTCTCTGTCTTTGAATTGATTGCTCTTCACGATTGGATGAACGGCAGGTGTTACTCGGTCTACAATTGACGCAACATTCGGTGACAGCTTATCGGGGTCGTCCATTAGTGAGTCGACAGTCGCGTTAATTGCACCACAGTGAGAATGGCCTAATACCACTACAAGTTGGGTGCCAAAGTGCTGGCAGGCAAATTCGACGCTACCAATTTGAGAAGGTGCGACAATATTGCCGGCTACTCGAATTACGAATAAATCGCCAAGTCCACGGTTAAATACCAGTTCAGCGGGCACTCGCGAATCCGAACAGCCTAGAATTACGGCAAACGGGTTTTGTCCATCTTTGATACCTTGTCGGCGAGTAGAAATGGTTAGCTCAGCACCGTCGGCAGTCCCTTCGATATATCGTTCATTGCCTTCAATTAGCATTTGAAGGGCCTTGTCTGCATTCATCATGTTTATTTTTATTCTTGTTTGTTCAACAATCTAGCTTCTTTATAGTAGCGAATCGCGCCAGGGTGTAACGGGATAGAAATGCCAGCATATGATAGCTCTTCTTTATCTAAACCCTCTAGCGAAGGGTGTAAAGACTTGAAGTCTCGAAAATTTTCTACTACTTCTTTAACGACATGATATATCGCTTTAGGCGATGTCGATTCAGAAGCGACAAAGGTTGCGCCTAAGCCAAACGACATAATATCTTGATCGCCGGAATACATATTTTTGGTGATTAGACCCGTTCGATAATAAGGCTTGGCTTTAATAGCGGTTGACACTTCTGGGCCATCGACTGCGACTAAGCGAATCAGACAGTCGTCAGCCACACTGCGCAAGTTATCGTTGAGGCTGCTAGTAAGCAAAGTGATTGCCTCTATTTCACCGTTACATAGTTGTGCAACTTGTTTTATATCGCTCATTGGCCGCACTTCTTTGAAGTTATTGTTGTTCCAGCCCTTGGCTTCGAGTAAGTCGTCGACAATGCGATGTTGTAGTGAGCGAGTGTAGCCAAAACTAACGCGCCGATCGGCGAGGTCATCAAAGTTATTGATGTCGCTATTGTCACGCACAATGATGGCCAGAGGGTCGGCCTCGAGTGCAAAAACAGCACGCAAATTTTTATTCGCGCCTTGTTTTTCGAAGGCACTAGTGCCGTGATAAGCGTGAAACTGCCAATCAGATTGTGCAAACACTAGATCAAAGTTTCCGTCGCGCAGTTCTTTTAAGTTATAGATTGAACCGCCGGTACTTTCGAGTGAGCAGCGAATCTTGTGCAAATCTTTGTGTCGGTTTAGTAGTCGGCAGATTACCCCGCCGATCGGAAAGTAGACGCCTTGTACGCTACCCGTGCCGAGCAATAGATGCGACATGCTATTTAGTGAGTTTGGTGTAACCGAAGCTTGGTTCGCGTTTGCTTCAGCTTCACTCTGATTGTTAGGAAGGTCGCACGAGGTCAATAAGGCTAACAATGAAAAGGCAATGAGAGTTTGTGTAACTCTGCGCTGCGCTGCACTTAACTTGGGCATGATTATGGCGATCTTCAATATGTTTAGAGGCATCACACACTATAAACAATCTAGGCATTTATCTCCACATTGGCGCTGTCGGATAATGATTTGCGTCAGGAGAAAGTGATACAACTCGCCAGCTCGCCCTTCGGGGAGGATAGTTTTTCGTTTATTTGAGACCTGTCAAAGACACTAGAAGATAGACTCAGGCAAGCGGCCTAGCGTATTATGATTATATGACTACTTCCTCTAAAGAACTGGTGTCAAAGTTCAATGACATCGTGCTAACAACGTATGGCCAACACCAAACGTTCAAACAAACTTCCTGCCCGTTGTCTTGCGAGGCCGATGATTTAGTCTTTGTCTTCGAGTTGAGCTCGGCACCGGCAGCGGCTGCGGTGATCGTTACTAGTCTAGAAGTAGCTGATCAAATAAAAGATTGGTCTAGTGCCTATATCGTGGTGGTAAGCGATGTGCGTTTGGCGCAGGCGAAAATCAAGCAACACGTTGACGATTATCAAGCACATGATCTTGAGTGGGATGCGATACACCCAAGTGCAGTGGTACACCACACTGTTCGGCTTGGCGAGGGGTGTCGAGTTGGGCCTAATGCCGTGGTCGGTGCTAATTGTGACTTTGCTGATAATGTTACCGTGAGAGCTGGTGCGATAATTGAGCACGGAGTAGTGATTGGCGCTGATTCAATTATTAATGCCAATGTTAATATCGGCTATGGTAGTCAACTGGGGCAGCGAGTAGTGGTTCAGGCTGGAGCGGTTATTGGCAGTGAAGGCTATGGTTTCGCGCCTGACAAACAAAACCATTATCACCGCGTGCCGCACACCGGTCGAGTGGTGCTTGGAAACGACGTACACGTCGGTGCCAATAGTTGCATTGATCGGGGCACTTATGGTGACACGACGATCGCTGCCGGGGTTAAGATCGACAATTTGGTGCATATCGCCCACAACGTAGAGGTTGGCGAAGACACCATGTTGACCGCACAGACGGTGATCGCCGGCTCGACTAAAATTGGTAAGCGTGTGATCGCCTCTGGTCAGACTGGAGTTTTGGACCACTTGAGCATTGCTGACGATGCTATTTTAGTTCACCGCTGTGGCGTTTCAGAAAACATTACTACTGGCGGCATGTGGGCGGGCTCGCCAGCCAAACCTTTTAAAGAGTTCGTGCGTGGCTTAGCATTACATAAAAAAGTGGCTAAACTCGAACTGCAAATTAAACAATTGAGTAAGCAGTTTTTAGTTAAGTAGCGCTTCGATTGTGCTGTTTTTTGCTTAGCTTTTTATTTACACCTTTGTTTACCTTATAGAAACACTTACCGTTGAATTCGTAACATGCGTACTCCATTAAAATTTATTATTGTTCCATTGCTGCTTAAATGGACAATGACTCTAGTTACCATGACCTGCCGCGTGCGCTGGCACGACAGAGAGATTGCTGAGCAGTTCGAGCAAACTGGCTCGCCAGTGGTCTTTGCTATGTGGCACAACTGCTCAACGTTTTCTCCGTGGGCGATGAAGGGCCGGAATTTGACCTGCATGGTGAGTGCCAGCCGCGATGGTGAATACATTGCTCGATTAGCCGCATTATTTGGCAACCGAACCATCCGTGGTTCGAGTTCTAAAGGATCGTCGGCGGCGACCCGAGCGGTGCTTAAACTACTTCGCAGTGGCGAATCAGTAGCATTGACACCTGATGGCCCTCGAGGGCCCAAGTATGCAGTGCAGCCAGGGATTGTCTGGTTGGCGGCTGCGGCACACGCGCCGATTGTGCCGTTTCACATCGAAGCCAGCCGACAATGGGTGCTCAATAGTTGGGATAATCACCGTTTTCCGAAACCTTTTTCAACTATTCATATTGGCTTTGGTAAGCCGATCACGATTGATCGGGTCTTATTTAAACAAGATCCTGAGCAAGCGGCAAAGCGTGTTCAGCAAACCATGATGGACAACGTTAACAAGCTCAAAGCGGCGGCACGCGGCTAAACCAAAACACATGAAATTATTATTTATCTGCACACATAATCGGTGTCGCAGTATTTTAGCCGAAGCCATAGTCAGGCATATTTCTGATGCAACAATTGTAGCCAAAAGCGCGGGTAGCTCGCCGCAAGGAGAAGTACACCCTTTAACGCTAAAGTACTTAAACGAACATAAGATATCGACTCACGGCCTGTGCAGCCAGTCTTGGAATCAATTCGAAGATTACAATCCTGATGCAATTCTGACTCTCTGCGATAGCGCAGCGCAAGAAAGCTGCCCTGTTTGGTTTGAGCAGTCAGTGCAAGTACATTGGGGGCTTAGTGATCCCTCGAAAGAAGTTGTTGATGAAGACCGTCAGCGTGCCCTGTTTGATTCCACTATTAGTATATTAGAGCGTCGCATTCGGGCGTTACTTGAGATCGATCAATCGTCATTGGCTGGCGATGGATTGCGGTCAAAGCTCAATCAAATTGCGGCTCAGATTGTTTAAGCTATACTAATGTCCACAGATGTTTATAGCACCCTACACAATAGACTTTTTTCACTCAAAAAATTCTTAGCGAAACTATCAAAGGTATCAAAATGAAAGCGAATAATATTCTCGACACCATCGGTAACACTCCTCATATACGCATTAATAAATTATTTGGCTCGGATGCAAACGTTTGGATTAAATCTGAAAAAGGTAATCCAGGCGGCTCTATTAAAGATCGAATCGCACTGGCGATGATCGAAGAGGCTGAGAAATCTGGCGCGCTAAAGCCAGGCGACACTATTATCGAACCAACCTCAGGCAACACAGGTGTCGGTTTGGCAATGGTGGCCGCGATCAAAGGCTATAAGCTGATATTGGTAATGCCAGAAAGTATGTCGGTCGAACGTCGACGTTTAATGTTAGCTTATGGCGCGTCGCTGGAACTCACGCCTAAGGAAAAAGGGATGGGCGGAGCGATTGCCAAGGCGCAGGAAATGATCGACCAAACGACTAGTTCATGGATGCCGCAGCAGTTTGAAAATCCAGCTAATGTTGATGTGCATGTGCAGACAACGGCGAAAGAAATCATCGCTGATTTTCCTGAAGGCGTTGACGTGTTGATTACCGGCGTTGGTACCGGCGGCCATATTACCGGCTGTGCTCAGGCGCTGAAGAAAGTGTGGCCGAACCTCAAAGTGTTTGCCGTGGAGCCAACCTTATCTCCGGTCATTAGTGGCGGCAAGCCTGGGCCGCATCCTATTCAGGGTATTGGTGCTGGCTTTATCCCGGCTAATTTACACACAGACCTATTAGATGGGGCTATTGGCGTAGATGCCGACGATGCACGGGAAATGGGTCGCCGATCCGCGACTGAAGAAGGCATGTTAGTCGGCATTTCGTCGGGCGCAACCTTAGCTGCAATTGCTCAGCATTTACAAGAGTCAGATGCTAAAGACGCGACTATTCTTGGTTTTAATTATGACACTGGTGAGCGATACTTGTCGGTTGCTGAATACTTGCCGCAAGAGAGCTAGTTTTCTCGCCAGCCTATTAGCTAGGTGTTGTCAAATTTTTGAGTTGGTTGTCAGTCGAACCACCGAGTCCTCGAACCGTCGAGTCGTCGAACCGCTCAATATATTGGCAGCGCTGACAAAGGTTTTCTACCAGCTGGCGCTGCTTAAAACCTTTGATGATATCTTGTGCTCGGCGTGAGCCGAGTATCTCAAGCACGGGTGTGTCGGCTATGTTGCCTAATGGAATTGCGGCTTCTTTATCTAAGCAGCAAGGCACCACGGTACCGTCGGCCAAGATGCCAAAGTGTGAAGACAAACCATGGCACCTGCCGCTTGTTCCAAGCACCGGTAGATCTAAGCTGGGCCAAATGAATTCGGTATCAAAGTGTAGGTAAAGTCGCCCTTTGATATTAATACTTTTACGTTTGCGAACGTCTATCTCGCTGGGCGCTTGGAAATCAAAACGCTGGCAGATACGTTCTAGCATTTGAGTGTTCGGCGTTTGGCTGCCGAGCGGGTCATTCAAATTCCATAGTCTGAAATTCAAATACAGTTCTGGCCGCTCAATTAGAGCGCGCTCAGTGAAGCCGAATATGCGTTCTAGATAGTTACTCGGGTCTTTATTCGGGAAATTGTCAAAAAAGCTGTGTAATGAAAAATTGATTTGGTGAAATCGACGGTGCAGCATTAAGTCGTATTTTTCGGGCCTGAGAAGTACGCCATTGGTGACTAGAAAGATATTCGCGCTGTGTTGGTCGCAAATCTCAATCATCTGTTCCAGCTCTGGGTGAACCAAGGGGTCGCCCATCAGGTGAAAGCAGATCAGCTCAGCGATGGGGGCAACTTGCTCTACGGCTTGACGGAACAGGTCGATGTCCATCATCTTATTGTCACGAATCACCGCAGGGCAAAAACTGCATTGTAAATTACAGATATTGCTTATT
This sequence comes from Gammaproteobacteria bacterium, assembly GCA_017854775.1. Classification (GTDB taxonomy): domain Bacteria; phylum Pseudomonadota; class Gammaproteobacteria; order Arenicellales; family Arenicellaceae; genus Arenicella. Next base: position 29,534 of record JAFMHC010000017.1, read on the forward strand.
TCAATATGAACTTTATGAAAGCGCTTTTTCACTTTGCTATAGGTTTTTTTTGACGGTAAACACAAATGGGCGAACGCCAAGTTTTTGCAACTTATTTTTCGCCGTTTTGGCTTTGCGTTTGTCGGCATAGGGGCCTAAGCGAACCCGGTATAGAGTGCCTTTAGCCTCGGATGAACGAGCTTGGGTAATTGATTTAAAACCCTTGAGTGCCAGACGGGCACGCAGTCTTTCGGCATCTGCATGAGATCTGAACGAGGCTGCTTGAAGATAATAGTCGAGATCGTTTCGTGCTTTAGTCGGTGTTGCATTGGGCAAATCGTCAGGCATGATTTGCTCAATATCGGGTAGCAAGGTGTAGAAGTCGAATTCCTTTTCCGTACTTTTGTTCTTGATTAGCTCATCGATCGCCTTATCTTCGGCGTTGGTCACCGACTCAGTGGATTCAAATAGTGCTTTCAGGCCAGCACCAAACTGTGAGTCGCCATTCTGCGCCCCGTTCAATAATGCACCTAACACCATACCTGAAATCAAGATAACCAGCATCAGCCCCCAAGGGATATTGCGGTTTTGTTTAGCCTTTTTAGGTTTGCTTTTAGGCTTTGGTTTAATACGTCTTGCTTGTGGCATAGTTTTCTATAAATAGACTGTGTTACATAGACTCAGGAGCGCCAACACCCAAGATGCCAAGGCCGTTCTTCAAGGTTTGTCTGGTTGCTGAACACAGAGCTAGCATTGCGTTACGTTGGGCGGTGTCCGCATCGAGAATCTTTGTTGCAGCATAATACGACTGTAGCGCGGTAGCTAAATCACGCAAATAGTAGGTGATTTGATGAGGCTCAAAGTTAGTAGCCGCTGTTTGCACTAACTCTGGGAACCGTTGTAACAAAGTCAGCAAGCTGTTCTCTTGGTCGCTCATTAGTAGGCCGAAATCGGCGTGGTTTATCGAGCTAGTATCGATGCCTCGCTCGTCTGCGGTTTTAAAAATACGACAAATCCGCGCATGCGCGTATTGCACGTAGTACATCGGATTGTCTTTACTCTGCGACTTGGCGAGATCAAGGTCGAAGTCCATGTGCTGTTCAGATTTACGTTGTACGTAGAAGAATCGAGCCGCATCAGAGCCGACTTCTTCGCGTAATTCTCGTAGCGTGACAAAGTTGCCGCTGCGGGTCGACATGCCGATTTTTTCGCCACCTCGATAAAGCACTGCGAACTGCACTAGTACTACCTTTAGCTTGTCTTTGTCTAGGCCAAGAGCCTCTAAGGAGGCTTTAACGCGAGGGATATAGCCATGATGGTCTGAGCCCCAAACATTGATGGCGAGATCAAAGCCGCGCTCAAGTTTGTCGGCGTGATAGGCAATGTCAGAGGCAAAGTAGGTTGGTTGGCCGTTGTCGCGAATTACTACACGATCTTTCTCGTCGCCGTAGTCGGTGGTCTTAAACCACCAAGCGCCGCCTTTTTCATAGACGTCGCCAGAGGCCTTAAGTTTGTCGATAGCTTTATCTATTTTACCTTGGTCAAACAGCGAGCGCTCAGAAAACCAAGTGTCGTAATCAACACCAAATTCGCCTAAATCTTGGCGAATATCTTCAAGGATTGAATCTAGCGCTCGTTTAAAGAAAAGCTCGAAGCCTTTATCACCTAACTGTGTTTTGGCAAATTCAATTCGTGCATCCAGCGATTCTTCCAAAAAGCGCTTTTCAAATTTTTCGGTAAACTCATCAACTGATAAATTTAGCGCTTTTCTTTGTTTTTCAAAAACATCTTCAGGCATGGCATTGAGTTCAATTAATGCTGAGGATTGGTCGCGGTTTAGGCTGGCACTATTATAAGCCTCAAGAGAGATTGCGTGTGCTTGACCATGTGTTTCGGCCATGTCTTGGCCATAGCTGTTTACATAGTCACCCTTGTAGCAATTACTTGGCAGATCAACCGACAACCCATTGGCTTGCAAGTATCGAATCCAAACGCTGACTGCCAGAATATCCATCTGACGACCGGCATCATTAACATAGTATTCTCGCTCGACGGTATTGCCAGCCGCCGCGAGCACGCGAGCTAGGGCATCGCCATAAGCCGCGCCACGACCGTGGCCAACGTGCAGCGGTCCGGTAGGATTTGCCGAGACAAACTCGACCATGATTCTTTGTTTTGAATTAGGCTCACCTAATCCGTAGTGATCGCCTTGCTCGAACACGCTATTGAGCACCGAGTAGCGTGCGTCTTGTGCCAAAAACACGTTGATAAAACCGGGCCCGGCAATATCGACTTTAGTAATTAATCCATCACTTGGAAGTGCCGCGACGATCAGGTCGGCCAATTCACGTGGGTTGCGGCGAGCCGGTTTGGCAAGAGTCATCGCTAAATTGGTTGCAAAGTCTCCGTGCTCCTTCTGTCGAGTGCGTTCGAATTGAACGCTTACCTCGTGTTCAGCAGGGATTACTTGGTCAGCCTTAAGCTGCTTTATCGCCTGATTAAACAGGGCTTGTAACTGGTCTTTCAAGTTGCTTTCTCTTTTCGCCAATGTCTGGCTAACCGGGGGCTATTAATAGACCGAGATTTTAACGTGTTATGGATTCGGAAAATAGGCTTGGATTGGGGTTATTAACTGATCAATTACTTGCATTGCTCAGCATTTTAGGCGAAACCCGCGTTACTCGCCCATTTGCTTACCCTAAAGGTGGCAAGTTTTGGCATAGCAAAGTTCCGCCATCATTGTCTACGTACTTGGTTGTGCAATGCCTTGGCGACTAATCAACCTTGCCTATAAATAGCTCTCATGTATTTTTCAAATCAGTCGATTAAGCGGCCCGTTTGTGTTGCCACCAAAACACCAATCCCTGGGCATTCAAATCGGCATCGAGTTTTATCCAATGACGCGCGGTTGCTTCATCTATGTTACTAATCTCATTCAGACAGCGGCGGACTAAATATTGGTTTAAATCTTGCGCTAAAACGGTTTCAAATTGATCGCCAGAATCGGCGGCTTTTTGGGTCAGCATGACGTAGTCGTCGATTTGCTCATGCAGGCCAGCGATGATTCTTGCGCTTGGTGTTACCGAGCTATAGTGGGTTAGGTATAAGGTGTCCGGCTTATAGCTCATAACTCGGTCAATTGAGGCATGCAGTGCTTCGGGATTAAACTGCACTGGCGTAGTTGTCGGCGCAATAAAGGCGTGGTTTTCGTCACGAAGCGCGCGGTAGCCAACGCCAAGGGTATCACCGGTGAATATGCTATTGGTTTGCTCATCAATAATACAATGGTGATGATTGGCGTGTCCGGGGGTATCGATAAACGTTAGTGGTCGGCCAGAAAAATCGATCGTTTCACCATCCGCAGGTTGATAAATGCGGCTGGCATCTATTGGGCTGATTTCACCATAGAGGCGATTAAATTCTTGCGCGCCATAAACGGCACTAGCGCCGGCAACCAACTTGCTTGGGTCAGCCATGTGTCGAGCGCCTTTGGGGTGCACGATTAGCTGGGCTTGAGGACAAAGCTGCATTAACGCGCTGGCGCCACCAGCATGATCCAAATGAATGTGGGTAAGAATTATGTAATCGACATCGTCATAACTAAGGCCGAGTTCGGTAAGCGCAGCAAGTACCTGAGGCACAGAATATTGAGTGCCGGTGTCGACAATAGCAATGCGCTTATTTGAGCGCACTAAGTGTATAGAGGCTAGCTGAGGTTGGTGATACAACGCATCGACAGTATAGATATCAGTATTTGGCAGGGTTTGTAGCATTGAGTGGTCCGCTAGTAATGAAAAACCTTAATTAAGTGCAACATTAATGTTAAATATATTTAAACGTTTAATATAGTTGTAAGCTATCAGTTAATTGATAGTTCTTTAGAAGTGTAACATTCAAAACATTCATTTATTGAGGTCATACACACCATGAAAAACGAAAAACTAATCAACAATTCAAAGAAAACTTTTGCTTCGGCGATCGCAACGTCAGTTTTAGCAACCGCACTTCTTAGCGTCTCTGGGGTAGCGTCAGCAGCATCAACCGAGCGTTGTGCCGATGTTGTAAAAGGTGGTAAGAATGGATGTGCGATTAAAGCCCTGGGCACTTCTTGTCAAGGTCAAGCAACTGACGATAATACCGTTGGGGCTTGGATTAAAGTACCTACCGGCACCTGTGGCAATATTGTAAGCATTTGTGCTTCTACTGCTGAAGCGCCAGAGGGCACCTCTGAGAAAAAACTTAAAAAAGCCTGTGAGAAAATTGCAGAGCAAAGCGACTCATCTGTTGCTGGTGGTCGTTTAGTAGACAAAGTTGGCGAGTCTATTTAAACCGCACTATTTATTTTAAGATGTTGGTTAGTACCTGTTAAAGTTCTTACCTAAAGGTGAGGGCTTTATTTTTTAATGAGTAATGGAACGGAGTATTTATATGAAATCTAATTTAAAAGCATCGGCCGCAGCGGCCTCAATTTTAGCGTTGGCATTAGTGGCTAATTCTGGGCTAGCCCACGCAGGCAAAGAAGGCTATGAAAAATGCCAAGGGGTTGCTAAGGCAGGCATGAATGACTGTGGTGCCAATGGACATAGTTGTGCCGGTCAGGCAGAAGTAGATGGCGACAAAAACGAATGGGTTTATGTGCCTGAAGGAACCTGTGACAAAATAGTTGGTGGTACGGTTAAAGCTGCCAAAAAGGAAGCTAAGTCATAGTTAGGCTAGCTACTTAATTCTGCGTTGTCTTGTCAGGTTTTATTAGAGCTAAATACTCTAACATTTGGTCAATAATATCCTTCTGGGCAATGCAGTTTTGAATAACGAAAACAATCTTAGCTCTACAGCGTCAGGCCTAGGCATACGGTCTGAATTATTCGATTCAGTTGCGAGCATGAATCGTTCAGCGAAACAAAAAATTGGTTTTTTCGAAGCTCATTCCGAAAACTATTTTGGTGAGTCAATTGCCAGAGCCAAATTATTAAAGCTGCGCCAAGATCATCCTATATCCCTGCATGGAGTTGGCCTTTCATTGGGTCGCGCAGATGAACTCAGTCAATCGCATTTAGCTGAACTCAAACGACTCGTTGAGCAAGTAGAACCTGTCCTGGTTTCCGAGCATCTAGCGTGGAGTGCGTACTCGCATCGCCACCTTCCTGATTTACTGCCCTTATCCCTTACTACTCAAGCGTTAGATATAATTTGCCAACACATTGATCAAATGCAGACTGCGCTCGGCCGTCAGATTCTGATCGAAAACCCATCTAATTATTTGCTATTTGATCAGCTACAAATTCCTGAGCCTGAATTTCTTAATGCGCTTGCTCAGCGAACCGGCTGTGGCCTATTAATGGATATCAATAATATTCATGTAAGCGCGAGCAATATTGGTCGCAATGGCTCCGACTATATTAATGCGGTAAGCAGCGACGCTATTGGGCAATACCATTTAGCCGGTTATACAGAGGTAAAGCGAGATTATCAGGGAGGTAGCGAATCGATACTCATCGACACCCATAATCAAACTGTATACGATCCCGTATGGGAACTATTTGATCACGCCCTATCGGTTCATGGAGCTAGGCCAACACTGTTTGAATGGGATTCTGATTTCCCTGAGTTTGAGGTGTTGCTGGGTGAGTGTCAAAAAGCCACGATGTTATTGAATAAATATCCAGTCAAATCAACGGGGAGCACCAAGCTCGGCGAGCAAAGCCTTATAAGTTCGGTCAATCTGGCTCAGACGCAAGATGACTTTTTGGATCGTGTGCTTAACTTAAGTAAGACTTTAGAAACGGCCAGCCCTGAACATCAACATCGCATCTGGATTTACCAAAATAACGTGTTTGGCGCAGTGCAAGATTACCTAAAAGAGGTTTATCCAGCCACTAGAGGTGTTGTTGGGGCTGATTTTTTTAAGCAAATGGCACAAGTATTTATCCAGAGTTCGCCGCCATCCACCGGCAATATACATTTTTACGGCGAGGGCATGTCAACGCTTTGCGGCTCATTCGAGGGGCTTGATGGTCTGCCGTATTTATTTGATCTGATGCGTTATGAATGGGCGTTACATAAGAGTTACTTTAGCATTGTCAGCGATGCGCTTGATCCTAGTGTGATACCACAAGAAGAGCTGTTAACAAGCTCAGTGATGTATAACGACAGTGTATCTATAATTTGCTCCGACTACCCTATTTATGAAATTCAACGTCAGTCGCTACCTAAATTTCAAGGTCGCGTATCAATTGATTTGAATCAAAGCCAAGATAACTTATTGATTTATAAGCTTGGGCATGAAGTTCAGTGCATGGTGATAGAGGCGGAACAGGCCGCATTTCTTAGCGCTTTAGACGAGAATCAAAATTTGTTGCAAGCAATTGAAGGTTTGCAGGGGTCTATAGCAGAAGACACATTATCAAAAACACTGTCATTAGTCTTTGAGACTCAATTGCTGAAGTGCAGTTGAGTTTAAATTGACTTGATTAGAGTTGGTGTCTGAATTTTACCTAGACTTAAAATATCGCGTTTAGTATCAGGTTAACCAATGGGGTGTTTTGTACGAACTAAATAAGTGATTGAAAACTGCTAGAAACAAACTACTTTTTGTTGGGAAAGTAGCGAATAGCCAGCTATTCCGTTTATTTTTCCGCCGCAATTAAGCCGTTTCCACCCGGTTTTCATCTCACCCTAGTTCGCGCAAAGGCCTCTAATAAAAAATGAGAATAAAATGAAAAACTTATATGAAGCGTTCGGGACATTCTGTGCAACTATGATTTCGCCGCTGGTCAGTGTTTGCGCCCGCATCTACATAGGCCTAATTTTCTGGAGATCGGGCGTCCTGAAATTTGACGACCTTGAGAGTACAGTCGAGAACTTCGACCCATCAGAAGATGGCGACTTTATCTTGTCTTTTTTACCTGAATCATTTCCGCCAGAGATACCCGCGTATTTGGCGACTTTTGGTGAGTTAGTATTGCCGATTCTGTTGTTCGTCGGATTATTTACTCGGATTGGCGCTCTCGGTTTGTTGATTATGACCATTGTTATCCAATACTTCGTACCGGGCTTTGAGAATCACGAGCATTATTTATGGATGATTATCTTAGCGATGCTGCTGGCCAATGGTGGCGGTAAATTGTCTCTCGACAATTGGCTGTTTAAAGAAGGTAAATAGTTAGCTCTTATGCAGTAAGGGCTAGTCGATGATGACTGGCGTTGTGTGCCGCTTACTGACTGTCAGTTAGTGGTCTACGACGCCAGAGCATTTTTGACGTGAGCGACATGAGTAGGCTGAGTCTGAATAACTTGGTATTCTCAGTGCATGCCCTATCAACCTCAATTTAAGTCACCCCAGATAGTCGGCCGTTATGCGCCTAGCCCTACAGGAGACTTACACTTCGGCAATCTCCGAACAGCTTTATTGGCTTGGTTGCATGCAAGGCTTCAGGGGGGACAGTTTATTGTGCGCATGGAGGATCTTGATTTACCAAGAGTGGTCGCCGGTAGCGCTGATCAAATACTACGTGATCTCGAATGGCTTGGCTTGGACTGGGATGGCCCGATTGTTTATCAGTCTGAGCGCACCGACCTTTACCAACGCGCGTTACTCGATTTAGACGCCCTAGGATTATGCTACCCCTGTTTTTGCTCACGTAAGGATATTCAAGTGGCTGCCAGCGCGCCTCATGGCAACGCTGGCGTTTACCCCGGCACTTGTCGTTCATTGTCTGTTAGCGAAGTCGCATTGCGTGCTCGCAATAAGTCTCCTGCCACTCGCTTGAAAGTTCCACCTCAGATGGAGGCTAGTTGCGGTGATTTTGTCATTCTCCGTTCAGACGCCTTTTTTGCTTACCAACTGGCGGTTACCGTTGATGATCTTGAGCAGGGTGTTACCGAAGTGGTTCGCGGTGCCGATCTGATCGATAGCACGCCAAAGCAAGTCTATCTGGCGGAATTACTGCAGCCAAAACGCGGTAGGATTAATTATTTGCATGCACCTTTAATGCTAGACGACAAAGGGCGACGCATGTCGAAGCGCGATGGCTCTATCTCTGCAAAGCAGTGGAGAGAAGATGGCGGAAGTTCTGAGCAGTTACTTGCACATTTAGTTACTACTGCTGGAATATTCGAGGAGCCGCTTGACTGTATTGCTCTTGAGGAGCTTATCGAGCGAGTTGATATCAAACGTATTGCTGGCAAACTATCGCCAATGGTTTGAGTTTACGCAATCTATTTGAAGACTCTCATGATTGCCTTTTAGAGCGTTTTGCGTTGGGGTCAGACAGGACTGCCATAATCTGAAGATTGATCGGTAGACCGATCAAAGCTTCACTTTTTCTTGACATTCGTATGGTTATAGTGGCTTTGTTAGCAGTAGAAAGATTTAAAGTTTCTCGTAGAAACGACTCCAACCCGAGTTTTTACGAGTCTATTGGGGGGGGTAGAACACCCTTCACTTTTAAGCCGACTAGAGACTCCAACCTCTCTGGTCGGTTTTTTTTTAGTTTCAGTGAGGCTATTTGTGTTGCTGCTCAATAAAATCTGCCCGGCTTCGTAACTTGTCTTTTTCTCTTATCGCGGCAAACGGGTCTTCGAGATCGTGTTTTGCAGTTTTGTTGGCCTGTTTGGCCTTTTGCGCTAGATCTTGTTTTTTAGGGCGTGAGCTACGCAACGCGTGAAAGCCGAAATAGAGTACGATTCCTGCGGTATAAGCGGCCCATTTATAAATGAAACTCATGCCACTAGCGGATGTGTCCTTTTGTAGTTGGCTATGCGTTAGGTAGTCGCTGTGCACGCTGCCAACTAAGAGTAAGTAGGCGATCAATAAAAATGTCGATACGATTAAAGCCTTATATTGCTTCCAAATAAGGGTAACAAAGGCGACTCTGAAAACTTGCTTAAACACCATTAGACCTCAGCATATTAACGTGTCGTTTAAACGAAGAGATTAAGGCCGAGCAGCGCTAATACGGCCATCAAGCCTTTTTCTTTAATCGAGCCTTTGATTTTGTCTTCTTCTTCGCGCACAACAACTTCTAAATCTTGTTGACTTAGCTTTTGTGGGTCATTGCCAGCAACGATAATACGTGTTCTTGCCCGTTCTATCGCTTTGTTGCGAATGTAGCGCTTGTATTTTAGCGGAACCGCGCCCACATATGGAATTGGCTTCATAGTATCGTTAGCATTATCATCACTAAGCTTGGTTTTCGGAAGATGATCTTTAATAGCTTGCTTCATATTAGCATCTCTTACTCTGAATGCGTTTTATCGGTAGGTGAAAAGCCCAAATTTTGTTAATATTCGCGCCCTAATCACAGTCGTAATATTTTATATATGTGTGCCATAAGCTGCAATTTCAAGTTAGCCACATATTAGCGTATTTTCGATTAACCCACTTTCTATTGCTCAAGCAACATCATTATGACCAATATTGTCCCTCAAGCTAGCGCACGAGTCGCGCAAGTAACTCGCGATACCAACGAAACGCAAATATCCGTTAAGTTGAATTTAGACGGCACAGGTAAATGCTCTTTTGACACTGGTGTACCGTTTTTGGAGCATATGATGGACCAAATCGGTCGTCATGGTCTGATCGACTTAGATATTAAATGCCAAGGCGACCTGCATATCGACGACCATCATACTACAGAAGATATTGGCATTACTCTCGGGCAAGCCTTTGCTCGGGCTTTGGGTGATAAAACAGGTGTTCGTCGTTATGGGCATGCCTACGTACCACTTGATGAGGCGCTTAGCCGAGTGGTGGTGGATTTCTCCGGTCGGCCGACATTAATGCACCGGGTCGACTACAAGCGCGCCCGTATTGGTGGCTTCGATGTGGATTTATTCGACGAGTTCTTTCATGGCTTTGTTAATCATGCAGGCATGACGATTCATATCGATAATATTCGAGGTAAAAACGCACACCATATCGCTGAGACTATTTTCAAAGCGTTCGGTCGTGCGCTGCGAATGGCTCTTGAGTACGACCCGCGCAGTGTTGGTGTTATTCCGTCAACTAAAGGCAGTTTATAAGTAAGGGCAGTTTATAAGTCGCTGAAACTTGAGGCGACAATTGCTAAACGT
>JAFMHC010000018.1 GCA_017854775.1 Gammaproteobacteria bacterium
CACCGCCGACTCCAACGCCGACACCGACACCGACACCGACTCCGACTCCGACTCCGACTCCGACTCCGACTCCGACGCCGACCCCAACGCCGACGCCAACGCCGACTCCAACGCCGACTCCAACGCCGACGCCGGATGAAACTCCAGAGCAACCGCCGATGACTCCTCCTGACGATATTATTAATGACGTTGTGGCAGTTGATCGCGGTACCCCGGAATCGAGAGACCCGAGCGTGAGACGTCTTGATCAACCAACTCGTGATGAAGACGAAGATGAAATTAGAAGCTTTGAGAACCAGTGTCGTTAGATCGTTGTTGCAACACGGTTGCTTGAAGCTTTAAGAGGCTTCACCTCGCGATAAGCGCTTATAGCATCGGACAATAAAAAGGCTAACCCTATGAATGTAGGGTTAGCCTTTTTTATTTAAGCCGCTTAGTACTAACTAAATTGTTTGAGTATTGTTATTGACTTAAATACCATTACTTAGTGGTGAAGGTATAAACTCCGTCCCAGTCAGACGCTGGAGGTTCGGCCAAAAAGTGTTTACAGCGGCTGATGTACAGTTGATGCACGAACCGTTCTCCGAATTCTCGGTTTAAGCGCTCGAGTACGCTAATCGCTTCAGAGAATTTCTGTTGCTTATAAAGATCGAGTGCCGCATGGAAGCGATCGCGTTCGTCTTTCTCACCAATGCTTACTTCCTCGCTCAAACCGATTGGTTCGAGAATCGTCACCGGTTCGTCTTTTCCCTTCACCCGCACGTGGTCTAAGATTCTGTATTCGTATTCCGGCGCTTCGGCTGCGGTAAATTCAGTGACAATAAATAACACACCATATTCTTTAGTCAGACCTTCCACTCGCGCACCCAAATTTACTGAGTCGCCTAAAACGGTGTAGGCCATGCGAAACTCCGAGCCCATGTTGCCAACGTTCATATTGCCGGTGTTCAAACCGATGCCGATTTTAACTTCAGGCCAACCCTTAGCCGCAAAACGTTCATTCAATGGACCGAGTTCTTCTAACATTGCCATGCCTGATTGCACTGCTGCGCTAGCATGGTTTTCATTCGACACAGGAGCTCCCCAGAAGGCCATCATGGCATCGCCCATATATTTATCGATAGTTCCATGGTTGTCGTGAACGATGCGCGTCATGGGGCTAAGGAGCTCGTTCATCAAGGTTGACAGTGATTTAGGGTCTAGGCCTTCGGATATATTTGTGAACCCTCGAACATCGCTGAAGAGCACGGTGAGCTGCTCTCTCCTGGCCTCTAAATTATAGGCTTCGGGGTCTTTTGACATCTCATCAACCAATTCGGGCGGTATATATTGGCCGAACAGACCACTAAGCTTGGCCTTATTACGTGATTCGAAGAAATAGCCGTAGGCCATATTAATCATGTACAGTCCGGTTGCCAACGACAGCAGCGGGGCAATCGTCAAGATGGTGTTCTCATATGTCCATAGATACATATTGCCCGCGACTAGCGCTGCTGACGACAATAGCCACAACAAGGTTTGCGTGGTGGCACCAAGCATCGGCAATAAAACCGAGAGTAAAACACCAATCAGCAAGATCAATAAAAATTCAGCGCTCGCGGCATAATACGGCCGAGACCTAAAGCTCGCGTCGAGCATGCCGGTGATCGTCGCCGCATGCACTTCAACCCCAGGGTAGTTGTTTTGTTGCAGCGGTGTATTTCTTAGATCGACTAAGCCCGCTGCCGTGGTGCCAACAATGCCGATCACATACTGCAAATCCTCTGGGTTTTTAACCGTTTGATTTAATATGTCGGTAGCTGAAATATAGCGAAAGCTGTATGCGCGGCCGGTATACGGAATATAGGTAGAGCCATGTGGATCAATTGGCACTGTACCTGTGCCGATATCTAAGCCCTCAATTACTTCTTTGCCTTGTTCGTCGATTGCCGTGATCAGCTCGGTTTCACTGACTAAATAATTTCGCGCTAAGGCTAATGATAGCGATTCATAAATTGCGCCATCAAACTTTTCCAACAGCTGGATACGGCGTAAAATTCCATCCCTATCTTGCGATGGAATGGAATAGAAACCGCCGCCAAGTGCGTTCTCTTGTAGCTCTGGGACATTGCCGGTATAGCTCGTCACCAAGGCTTCGACCATTTCGCCATTATTTGCGTGTTCGCTTCTATCATCGGTACTTTGCAGCGTAAGCATATCGTAGTAGGGCGTGCCTTTTTCGAATGCTGGTGCAGCTAGAACACCGGTGCGGGTTGAGCGAGTAATACTTTTATCGAAGTAATAGCCCATAATGACTTGCCGGTCTTTAAGCGACTGTGCGAATACAGCATCAGGATTCAAGTAAGGCTTGTAGTCCTGAAAACGGTTTAGAAAGGCCTCATCGTTACTTTGCGATGCGAGTGTCTCGAGCAACTCAAGCTCTTCAGACGAATCACGCTCTGCGAATACCACGTCAAAGCCGAGAATATCGAGTTGGTAAACATCGAACAAAGTGTCAATCAATTTTGCTAGTTTTACTCGGTTCCATGGCCAGTGGCCTTCTTCAACTAAGCTTCGCTCGTCTATATCGATAATTACCACGCGCGGGTCTACTGCTTTTTCAGTGACTGTCGCAGCGAGTCGGGTGTCGTAGGCGATAAGCTCTAGTTTGTCCAGTAGCGGCAAGTCAATTTTGTTGCGCTCCCAAGCGATAAATACGCTGGTAAGAATGAGACCAACAAGGATTCTACTAAAGTACTTTTTTATCATCGGATAATGGGCCTTCTCAGTGCTATTATAGATACCAATATTTATGCCATTCTATTCGGCATCAATATCGAGATCTATATGTAATCGCTTTTATAAAGCTTTTAGGTCTAATAGTTGAAGTGATCATCGCGATAGGCTATAAATTAGAAGCTACTGATAGGGTCAAATAAGAATAATGATAGGCGACATAGAAAACCTACGAATACACTTTTATGGTGTTCAGGGCAGTGGTTCAGTTTTCCCCCAAAAGGAAGAGCGAGATTACATTCGCTTGAACTCCGACTTAGAACTTTTAAATAAAGCGTTTTCCAAACTACAAGAAAAAACAAATGCTAACAATACTCTAAATTGTTCGGTCGAAGAAATCTTGGGTGGCCCAGTAAACGCCGAATCATTGACGCTGTTTCGAGAAAGTTTAGAGCCACAAGAGCAACCGGTTTTCGGCGGTTGGACTACGTGTTTCAGATTAGAAACGTCCGACGGCTACGACATTGTAATTGACTGCGGTAGTGGTTTTCGACTGTGTGCCCAGGATCTTGAAAAAAAATGGGGCGATAAAGAGCAGCGCACGCTCTATATTTTAGGTACTCACGCGCATTTCGATCACACTGAAGGTTTCGACCAGTCGAACGTTTGCTTTGACCCGCGCAACCATATTCACTTTCTGGCCAATCGGTCTTACCTCACTTCATTAGACCGCCATCTCGGGATTTTCTCTCATCAAGCGAACCGAAAAGATGAAGGGCGGCCAACGCCATTGAATTACGAAATGATGCCGGCCAGCTTTGAATCTACTGAAATTAGAGATATTGCTAAAGATGGCGCAGAAGATAATCCAATGGTTAGCCAATATCATGATGTTGGTGAGCCAATTAAGATAGGTAAAACCACTATTCAACCGTTTAGTGTTTTTCACCCAGACCCGTGTCTCGCCTATCGTATAGAGCATAATGGCAAGGTGTTCGTTTTTTGTACTGACCATGAGTTGCGTCGAGGTGACGACCCTGATTTTCATCTGCAAGTCGCTAGCTTAGATGCTGAACAGCGCTTGGTAGAGCAGGCGATGAACGCCGATGTGCTGTATCGAGATGGTCAGTTCTTGCGTGATGAATACGATGCCAAAAAGCCCTTAGGCGGTGCCCAAGGCGTGGCACGAAAAGACTGGGGGCATAGTTGCATTGAAGACGTCGTTGATATGGCGATAAAGGCTAATGTAAAACACACTTACATTGGCCATCATGACCCGAGTCGCCGATGGTCTGAACTAGTCGAGATCGATCAAGACCTTGAGCAGCAATCGAAGACTGAAGGGCGGCACTTTGAATTAGCTAAAGCCGAAACTATTATAGATCTATAATTCGTTTCGGCTTTCTTTGTCCGCGTATGTAAGAGAGCGTTAAGTTCGAATCGACAATGCCTCAAAATCCCATCAAGAGCACTCAGAACTTAACTCAAGAGCTAATTGAGTGGGTGACAATTGATAGTGACTTTTAGAGAACCTTACTCTTAATTACCAGCATTTTCTCACGGGTCATTTCGTGCATCGAATATTGAATGCCACCCATACCGATTCCAGATGCGTCGCGTCCACCAAACGGCATCCAATCTACCCTGAAAGCGGTATGGTCGTTAACCATAACGGCTGTCGCATTGAGTCGGTTACTGGTATCTAAGGCATCGTCGAGAAGCGTGGTAAATACCGCTGCCTGAAAGGCAAAAGGCAAACCATTGGCTCTGGCAATAGCGTCGCTTTTATCTGTATAAGAATAAACGCAAACAACCGGCCCGAAAATTTCTAATTGAGAAACTTGAGCATCTTCGGCAGGGTTTAGAATGACTGTCGGTGCATAACACGTCTCCGAAATTCGCTTGCCACCGCATAACACTTTGCCCCCAGACTGCTCGGCTTCTTCAACCCAGTCAGCGATACGGTCGACCTCTTTTGTAGTAATCAATGGCCCGACTTCAGTGTTCGGGTCGAGTTGGTCACCAACAATAAGTTTAGATGCTTTGTCGGCAAGCTGCTTAGCGAAATCGGCCGCGCGTGATTGGTGCACATACACACGCTGAACCGAAACACATACCTGACCAGCATGATAAAATCCACCTTTGGTTAGGCTATCGAGCATTTCCTCAGCATCGCTCTCGTTATCGAACGCGCTCTGATCGACGATTACTGGAGCCGCGCCACCATGCTCTAAGGCTGAGCGCGTGCCAGGTGAGAGCTTGGATTGCAACATCCAACCCACCTTGGCCGAGCCAATAAAGGAGAAGAAATTTACTCGTTGATCGCAGACCATTCGTTCGGAATCTTCACGGCTGGTTAGCAGCGCAGTACACCAGCCCTCTGGCAGACCGGCCTCGTGCAGAATTTCGACAAAGCGAAGACAAGACAGTGGCGTTAGCGCCGCAGGTTTAATCAGCACTGGGCAACCAACCGCGAGTGCCGGTATGGTCTGGTGCACAATTAAGTTCAGCGGGTGGTTAAACGCGCTGACCGAGCAGACAACACCAATCGGTTCTCGCTGGGTGAAGGCGATTCGATTCGTCGACGAGGTGGTGTGCCCCATTGGAATTTGCTCGCCTTTGATTTGAGGAATGTGTTCAATCGCTAATTTGACGCCGTTGATTGCACGAAGCACCTCAACTTTGGAATCAACATACGGCTTGCCGCCTTCACTTGCGGCAAGTTGAGTGAGCTCCTCAACTTGCTCACTCATTATCTCGATCACCCGCTCGAGTATCTCTACTCGCTGGTGCGCGGGTAACCAGTTGTCACGATTCTCGATTAGGCTGTGCGCCTTGCTAATGGCGCTTTCAAGTTGTCCAGCTGTGCTCACCGGCACGCTTTTTATTAAGCTTTGGTCGAATGGGTTGTTAACCTGAATAGTACTCATAGTTTTGTTTTACCTCAGCCTGTTGAGCTGCGCTTGTGTATTCCGGGTTAAAAATAGCGAATTAAATAATGCACGCGCTTTCTTTGAGTAATACATTTAAGATTGAATGATTCAAAGAATAGTCGATTGGTAAGTCGATGATATGTACCCCTTTCGAGTTCAGTGCGGTATCTAAAATGCTTTGGAATTGCTCATCTGATTCAGCGCGGTAACCATGGGCACCAAAACTTTCAGCGTACATTACGAAATCGGGATTTTTGAAATCTAAGCCGAAGTTGTCAAAGCCAACACCCTCTTGCTTCCACTTAATCATGCCGTAAGCGCTGTCGTTGAGAATAATTACGACTAGGTCTAAGCCCATGCGAACAGCTGTCTCGATTTCTTGCGAGTTCATCATAAAGCCACCATCGCCATTGATCGACACTACTTTACGATTAGGGTGAATTTGCTTTGCGGCCATGGCCGAGGGTAAGCCTGCACCCATCGTCGCCAATGCATTATCGAGCAGCATAGTATTGGGTGCGCGGCATTCATAATTTCGCGCAAACCAAATTTTGTATACGCCATTATCCAAGGTGACAATGTCTTCGTCATCCAAATTCTGGCGTAGCAAATTGACCAAACGTTGAGGCAACATAGGAAAGCGATCGTCTTTAAAGTACTTAGTTATATGGCTGTCTACTTTATCTTTAACACGCTTAAAGTAGCTAAAATCTCGATCCTCAGAAATCTTTATTTTCTCAGAGATTTCCCACATTGACGATGAGATATCGCCAACAACGTTAAGTTGCGGAAAGTAGACATCGTCGATTTGCGCCGCGAAAAAGTTCAAATGAATCACTTTTTTACCACCTTTCTCCATAAAGAATGGCGGCTTTTCGATGACATCATGACCAACATTGATGATTAGGTCAGAGCGTTCGATCGCACAGTGTAAATAGTCGTTGGACGACAGCGCCGCAGTGCCTAAATATTGCGGGTGACGTTCATCGATTACGCCCTTACCTAATTGTGTATTGAAGAAATAAATACCAGTTTCGTCAATGAATTTGCGTAACATTTTACCGGCGAGTTTTCGATTGGCGCCAGCACCAACTAATAAAAGAGGTAGCTTGGCATTTTGAATCATCTCGACAGCGGCATCAATCGACTTATGGTCAGCACTTGGGCGGCGGTGGCCAACAACCTCAAAAAGGGATGCATCAGTTTCTTCTTCAGCGATGTCTTCTGGCAGTTCCAAGTAGGCTGCACCAGGTCGTTCTTCCATCGCGATTCTAAAAGCGTCACGCACCATTGCTGGCACATTATTGCCATCAACGATCTGTTCAGAGTACTTAGTAATTGGCTTCATTAGCCCGACTACATCAACGATTTGGAATCGACCTTGCTTGCTCTTGCGAATCGGCTTTTGGCCCGCTAACATGATCATTGGCATGGCGCCCAATTGTGCGTAAGCGGCTGATGTTACAAAGTTTGTTGCGCCAGGGCCCAAGGTCGACAGACACACTCCAGGCTTGCCAGTAAGGCGACCGTAGGTGGCCGCCATGAAGCCAGCGGCTTGTTCGTGACGAGTTAGAATTAGCCTGATTGAGGAACCTTGAAGAGAATCTAAAAAATCTAAATTTTCTTCTCCAGGTATACCATAGATGTATTCAACGCCTTCATTTTCTAGTGCTTTTACGAACAGGTCGGAAGTCTTCATTTATTACCCTCTTGTTGAGTAGTGCTTTTATTATTTTTAAGCTTCAACGGCGATCGATATATTGTCAACCGAAGCCTATAAAGCGACACTTTGAGTGTGCACGAGTAGCCCGAGTACCAGTATAGGTACGGGCGTGTTTAGAGTAAAACTTGTTTGCCCTAACTATGCAATAGAACAAAAGGATTATAGACATTAGGTGTCTATGCCAGTAAAAAGGGTTTATTGTTCGATGAGTCTAACGACAATAGGGGTAAATCTGGGGAGTCAACCAAAGAGGGCTATATCTTTTGACAGCCCACTAGAGATTACTGCGGCTCTTAAAATGAGCTATTCATAATAAAAAGATGTTTAAATACAAGGTGATGAAATTGACAACAAACAAGGTAAGCGAAGAATTAGAAGAATTCATGAACGGTTTGAAACGACGCAATCCAGGGGAGACTGAATTTCAACAAGCGGTAGAAGAAGTGGCGGCCACCATCATTCCTTTTATCCATGACAAACCAAAATACACACAGGCTCGAATTTTAGAGCGCATGAGTGAGCCAGACCGCATGATCACTTTCCGCGTAGCATGGGAAGACGATGATGGTAACGTGCGAGTTAATCGCGGCTATCGTGTGCAGTGTAATAATGCGATTGGCCCTTACAAGGGCGGCATTCGCTTTCATAAGAGCGTTACGCCCAGCATCTTAAAGTTTTTAGCGTTTGAGCAGACCTTTAAGAACAGCTTAACCGGCCTACCAATGGGCGGTGGTAAAGGTGGTGCCGACTTTAATCCTCAAGGTAAATCAGATCGTGAAGTGATGCATTTCTGCCAAGCTTTTATGACTGAGTTGTATCGACATATTGGGCCATTTACTGACGTACCAGCAGGCGATATCGGCGTTGGTGCGCGTGAAGTAAGTTATATGTTCGGTCAGTACAAGCGTATTCGCAATGAGTTTGTTGGTGTGCTAACCGGCAAGGGTTTAGAATTTGGTGGTAGTGAGATTCGCACCGAAGCGACCGGCTATGGCTGTGTTTACATGATGGAAGACATGATGAACCATCACAATCATAAGCTGGATGGCAAAGTTGCTATCGTCTCTGGCTCTGGAAACGTGGCGCAATATACTTGTGAAAAAGCGACTCAATTAGGCGTCAAAGTTGTCACTCTCTCTGATTCATCGGGTTACATCTATGATCCTAAAGGTATTGATGCCGAGAAACTGGCTTTCGTAAAAGAGCTTAAAGGTGGCCGTCGCGGTCGTATTTCTGAGTACGCTGAGAAATATGGTTGCGAGTTTCACGAAGGTAAAGCTCCTTGGGAAGTAAAAGCTGATTTGGCTTTCCCATGTGCAACGCAAAACGAGATAACGCTAGACGACGCTAAGATGTTGATTGACAACGGCGTGATGGCGGTTTGCGAAGGCGCGAATATGCCTACCTATAAAGATGGTATCGACGCATTGTTACATGCTGGCGTGCTATTCGGCCCAAGCAAAGCGGCTAATGCCGGTGGTGTTGCTGTTTCCGGTTTGGAAATGAGCCAGAATAGTATGCGTTTGTCATGGGATCGCGAAGAGATGGACAAACGCTTACGCAAAATCATGTCGGGAATTCATGCGAGCTGTGTAAAGCATGGTACCGGTCAGCACGAGACAACCGACCAAGTTGACTATGTAAAAGGCGCGAATATCGCTGGTTTTATAAAAGTTGCTGATGCTATGTTGGCGTATGGCGTGATGTAAACTAGCCCAAGCAGTTAGTTAAACTAGCTCAAGCTGTTAAGTAAAATTAAAGCGCACATACCATATTCATTGGGTGTGCGTTTTTTTTGCCGAACTCATTTACCTAGCTGTTCTAAAAGAACAAATTAGTTTGCCTGATAACTGGATATACTTCGATATCGATGTATAAGCGGCCAAATATATTGGAGAATCGAAAATGCACAATGAAATTATAGAATTCTGGTTTATTGAAATCGATAAAGTTAAATGGTTCAAAAAAGATCAGAGTTTTGATGAACTAATTCGATCAAGGTTCAGCGAAGTGCATGTCCAAGCTTCTAAATGCGAATTATTTTCTTGGCGCTCGACAGCCCTTGGTTGTCTCGCTGAAATTATTGTACTAGACCAATTTTCAAGAAATATGTATCGCGGCAAGGCAGAGTCGTTTGCCCATGATTCTTTGGCGCTATCGCTGGCACAGTCGGCAATATCGAAAGGGTTTGATTTAGAGTTAACGTCGCAACAAAAAAGTTTTCTATATATGCCGTTTATGCATAGTGAGTCACTAATAATTCATCAGCAAGCGATGACTTTATTTACCAATCTTGGTGTCGAATCAAACTTGAAGTTCGAAGTTAAACACAAATTGATAATTGAACAGTTTGGTCGCTATCCTCATAGAAATAAGATCTTGGGCCGCGCCTCGACTAGCGAGGAGGATAGTTTCTTATCACAACCTGGGTCTGGCTTTTAAGGGATAGCCGGAGTAGGTTTTATTAGTTCGCCCAGCCATTACTGATTTTAGTGAATACCATTATCTGAGGCAGACATTTGCGATAAAATTAGTGTCCTACGAGCTGGAGAGCTAAATCACCAGTTCGGTCTATTCACGCACATTTTTGTTCCTAAGTTTTTGCCACTAAGTTTTTAACTAAGTTTTTTTACTAAGTAAGTCACAAATCCAAGCGCTATTTCGTCATAGAGGTACACAAACTACTTGCTTATTTCCGATGAAGAAACTACTTATTTGCTTAGGACTATATTACATACTGCTTGGATTCTACCTTTTATTCGCACCTATGCATTTTTATGAGATGACACCAGGTGTCTCAATGATGGGGCCATACAACAAGCACTTTGTCTTAGATGTATCATTCGCCTTTCTTGCCAGTGGCATCGCGGTTCAATTGGGGGCAATTCAGTCCAATAAATTGGCCTCAATGATGGGCGCTTTATGGCCACTGATGCACGCATTATTTCATATAACGATTTGGATTAGGCGCGACTTCATTATTGACCGTGTCAGCGTGTCAGATTTTCTAGCCGTTATTATTCCCGGCTTACTTGTAATGTTATTGGCTATTAGATTCAATGAGGTGCGCAATGTTTAAATTAATGCTGAGCAAAATGATCAATAAATTTGAGTCTCATTATGACTATGACGCAAGCTATATGCATGACATCAATTCCATTTCAGCCAGTGCAACGACTCGGTTAATGATGTTGTCGGGCATGACAAATTATAGCGGTAGTAACAAAACGATCTGGGGCGGTGCTGCGTTAGCCGCTACCTTGCATGGGGATTGCGGCCCGTGTGCGCAATTAGTAATTGATCGATTGATAGAACAAGGCTTAGATGCAAAGCAACTTATAGCCTGTATTAATAAAGACTGGCTGACTGCCGCTGATACTGGGCTAGGTTATCGCTTCGCCCAAGCAACCCTATGCAACTTAGAAAACCTAGAACCGCTGCGCGGCGAAATACTCAAAAAGCATGGTGATAAAGCGCTAATAGCCGCAAGTTTCGCGACTGTCAGCTACCCAGTGTATCCTTTACTAAAACGCGCTTTGGGGTCTGCCAAAGCCTGCCAAAAGCTGGTTATTGGTGAATATCAAGCGGTGCATGAACCGCAGCAGGTCTAATGCCTAATTATACTGAATACTTTGAGTTGGAGAGGCCAGCCTTAATGTCGATCGCTTATCAAATGTTGGGCGAACGTGCGGCTGCGCAAGACTTAGTTCAAGATGCCTGGGAGATTTGGAATAAGGCAGATAAGGCTACCATCGACTCGCCGCCAGCATGGTTGCGAACGGTAACCAATCGATTAGCCATAGACGCTTTGCGATCGGCTAGGAAAAAGCGCGAAGTATACGTCGGGCCGTGGCTGCCAGAACCGTTGATTGAAGACGTTCAAGGTGGGCCAGATGCCGCTTTGGCATTAGCAAAAGACTGTGAATTAGCATTAATGTGGGCTATGGAACGCTTAACCATCGAGGAGCGCAGTGCTTTTATTTTACGTAAAGTGTTCGACAGCGACTATGCTGAGTTGTCAGAAGTCTTAGGCAAAACTGAAGCGAACTGTCGTAAAATCGTTAGTCGGGCCTCGCAGAAAATCGCTTCGACTAAATTGAAGTTTAACGTCACACAGAGCGAAACGTACGCGTTGCTAAGTAAATTTACTCAAGCTTGTGCTGCCAAGAATCATGACCAAGTATTATCCTTGCTGGCGCCAGATGTCGTGTCTATTTCTGACGGTGGGGGCCACGTCCGCGCAGCACTACGACCCTTGTTTGGTGCTCTTGAGGTAAGCGGTGTGTTGCTTTCGATACTACGCAAGTACTCAAGCAATAGCACGACACATAGAACCAATGTCAATGGACAACCTGCACTAATTATATCTGCAAATAATCAGCTCAATACTGTATTAACCATCGGCGTCAATGATGCAGGTCTTATCGCTTGGATCTATATGATGCGGAATCCTTACAAGCTCAGGCTTTGTTAACAAGCTATTTGAATACCTATACCTATATGGGTACGTCTTTAACAACCGGCAGGACAAAGGCTAAGCCATCGTATTAGCACTGACTTACAGTGTGTATTGATTAATCAATACACACACTTCGGCTGGTTCGTAACGAAGTTATTAGGAAAACTAAATCATTAGAATTAGCGCATGTCTGCTAAGTTCGCGCAGCCGTGCAGTAAATCAAAGCTGGCTCAACGGAATAGGGCGTAAGCCAATCATTTTCTCTCGATATTCTTGAGTAATTGCATCGGTGTCATCGCCGTTAGAGATAACTCGGGGCGTTATCAATACGATCAATTCGGTGCGTTTCGAGACATCGGTCGTAGTGCTGAATAATTTCCCCAAGCCTGGAATATCTTTAAGTAGTGGAACACCCGCTTCACGGCTCGAACTTTGCTCTCTAATCAAACCGCCTAGTACCACGGTCTGACCGTCTCTGATCGACACTGTGCTGTTCAATTGGCGTTGCTGGATAGTAGGGGCATCTATCTGCGATGTAGTGTTGTTGACCACGCTGCTGACTTCTTGGCTAATCTCCATGGTGACCATGCCGCCCGAATTAACTCGAGGCGAGACGGTTAGCAGAATACCCGTATTACGATATTCGATTTCGTTAACGGTCGGTGCCTCCGGCGATATATTGCTGACCGCTTGACGCGTCGGGATTGGCACTTCGTCACCGACTAGAATACTAGCTGTGCGATTATTGAGTACCATTAACGAGGGTGACGAGAGCACTTTTAAGCGCGAATCATCGGCTAAGCCATTGAGCGCCGCACGAACTTCACCTGCACGTTCTACAACGTAGCTGAAGCCCGGTTGAATCGCGCCGATACCGGAGCCGCCTAAGTCAAGCCCACCACGGGTACTCGAACTTCCCCTGGAGCCGTTTAAATACCACTCTAGGCCATACTGTAAATCGTCGCTTAGGGTGAGTTCCATAATGCGAGCTTCGACCAGTACTTGTAATGGCGTGCTGTCTAGCTGCTTCATCGCATCGCGAACCGCTTTATAATAATGCGGGCTGCCAGTCACAATAATACTATTAGTACTTTCATCGGCGACCACTCTAAAGTTATTTTTTTGCTTCAAATTACTTAGTGAGCGCGGTGCAGTTCGGCTGCGCTCATCATCGCCACTCAATTGGTTTGTATTACCAAGCCCTGCATTGCCAATTCCAGAACTGCCAAACCCTGTATTTCCAAACCCTGTATTTCCAAACATAGACTCAAGCAGTTTGGCTAAGTCTGTGGCGCGGCCATTTTGAACTCGGTAGACAAAGAATGCTTGATTCGATGCGCCGCCAGACTTGTCTAAGCGTTCGACCCAATCACCGATCATTTTCACCGAGTCGTTATGGTTGGCTATCACCATGATTGCATTAGAGCGCTCAATGGCGATGATGCGCATAGCTTGTGCTTGGCTCTCATCAATCTGTTGGCCAAATAGCTCGACCAGCTCGCCACGGATTGTTTCGGCGCTGGTGTTATCGACTGGGAATAGGCCAATTGACATTCCTTTTAGCCAGTTTACATCGAAGCTACGTGCTAACTCTTTAACCTTGTTTATCTTGCTATTGGAACCGCTCAAGGCCAATAAATTGCCTCGTTTGACCGCCGTCGCCGACACTTGGTAGCCGTCGAGAAGCTTGGCGAATTCGGTGGCGTCGATATAACGCAATGGAATAATTTCAAAGTTGCCTTGGCTAACGGCTAAGTTATTGTCGGCCCCAGGCACGATGCTGTAGCTGTTATCTTGAATAATTAAGCGTGCATTAACTGTCGACAACAACACTTCTAAGGTTGGCACTAAATCACTAACAGCCAATCCTTCTTGGTTATTTAAGCTGACTTGACCCTGTACCTCAGGCGATATAGTGAATTCTTTACCGAGTTGATCGCTGAGGATCATGCGCGCCGCTTCGCGGATAGGGATGTCGACAAAGTTGAGAACAATGTCGCCGCCTCTAGCGCGGAAGCGTGCATCAGGCGTAGTCGATGAGCGAGGTTTAGGCGCATTGACCGCTTGCCCAGGATATATTTTAGCCTGTGATTTACCACTCTCGGTTAGCGATAACGCAGTCGCGCGACTATCAGCTGGCGCTTTAAATTTAGCATCGCTGGTATCGGTTTTAAGCTCGTGGTCTAAGCCTGTAGTGTGACGTTGCCAATTAGGCTTGACAGTTTCACAGCCGACCAGTGACACGACTGCGATGATAGTCAGCCCGTGTCTCACGCAATTACGTTTAATGTTATTAAAACGAGTCATAATTGTTCCAGTACTTATTTTTATTATATTAAGCGTAGCATCAGGCGTTTAAAGATCTGAACGCCTGAATCATAGCTAATGCCAGCGCCATTGATTTACAGAGTACAACTGAGTTAAATGGTACAGCAGCCTAGTTGCTCGCACAACAGGCCTAAAGTCGCACGAAAAGTCGCACAAAAATGTCATAATTGGCGCAAAGCCGCACCGACTCTAGCGCTGTATTAAAGGTGCTAATATCAAAGTTTGATCGCGGCCTAATGCACTGTTATGGTTGAGATTGAAACTAACTAATTTATCGATTAGCTCCTTGTTAATGAATCAGTCCGAAGCCAAGCCTATAACCGTCGAAGTACTGCAACGATTTGTTGATCAGGGCTATCTTACTGACAAACAGCGTGACCAACTAGCCAGCGCTAGCAGCGGTGGTTTGAGATCAATGATTGATAATGGTTTGGTGCCTGAACGTGCGTTTGCCGAGGTGCTAAGCTCCGCCTTCCGAGCCCCGCTAATTACCCGTCAGCAACTACCCTCGTTGGCGTTACCAGGCACCCAAGACTTGTCTGGCTTTCTGATTCAACATGAAGCACTGCCGGTATCGTTGGTAAACGGCGTGCTTAGTCTGGCTATGTCTGACCCGTCCGATGAGTTTACCTTGCAAGTATTAGGCTCCAAATTAAAGTGCCAGGTAGAGCCTCATGTAGCCCTACGCAGCGAGCTTCTTGAGGCACTGGCGAGGGTCTATCCCAATGGCCGGTCGGCTGATACTAAGACCGGAGAAACTGAGACCGGCAAAACCAAGATCGGTAACGTTGACTTATCTGATGACCAGGATCTACCGGATGACCTTAATAGTGAGTCGGTTTTAGTACGTGACCTGCATCGTTTAATTCAACGGGCGGTCAGCAGTAATGCCTCAGACATTCATTTCGAGCCAGTAGAGTCACGTTTGCGTGTCCGCTTTCGAATTCATGGGTTGTTGAGAGACATTGATAGTTTTAGTGGCCAATACGCCGATCAAGTTGTCGCCCGTTTAAAACTAATGTCGAAATTAGATGTCACTGAACGGCGTCAAGCGCAAAATGGTCGCTTTAAATTCCCCGCCGACGGACGAATGGTTGACCTGCGGGTATCAACGCTACCGCTGCATGATGGTGAAAGCATCGTGCTGCGCTTATTAGAATTTGGTCTCAGTCAGCAATCACTTCAAGGTCTAGGCTTCAGTGACGATATCGCCGAGTCGATACAGCAAGCAATTAGTTCGCAGCAAGGGCTGGTATTGATTACCGGCCCAACCGGATCAGGTAAATCGACTACTTTGTATGCATTACTAAATCAGTTGAACCGGCCAGAGCTTAAATTGATCAGCATTGAAGACCCGGTTGAATTAAACATTGCCGGCATTAATCAGATTCAAGTCGATGAAGATTATGGCATTAGTTTCGCAGCGGCACTAAAAACAGTGCTACGCCAAGACCCCGACGTGATTATGGTGGGTGAAATTCGCGATGCCGAAACTGCTCAGTTAGCGGCTCAAGCGGCGCTCACCGGTCATCTAGTGTTAGCGACCTTGCATACTCCCTCAGCCGCATCAGCGATCACTAGGCTGATAAATTTGGGGCTGCCGGAATACCTTGTGTCATCGACGGTGAAAGCGGTCTTAGCTCAACGCTTGTTGCGACGCGTGTGTCGCGACTGTCAGGATCAGGGTCAAGACACGGATAGCGCAGAGGCTTGTTCGACTTGTGCCGGGCTTAAGTATTCAGGTCGAACCACGATTGCCGAGTACTTACCGCCGTCAGCCTTTGTTAGTCGAATTTCTGAACAGGTTGGTCAAGTTTCTGAACAGCTTATGGCAACAAGGCTATTGAACGGCGTCAGTCTGAATGACGATGCAGCTCGATTGATTGCCTGCGGAGAAACCGATCAAGCCGAAGTGTTTCGGGTTTTGGGGTTTCATGCCCAGCCTAGCATTCAGTCTAGTAAGCCAATCTAGGTGGCTGGTCAAAGCGAGCTGAAGTTATGAACCAGTCGGATCAACTTATTTCCTTTGCTGAGGACCTTGCGGTGCTCCTCAATGCCGGCTCAGACCTTGATTCGGCCTTAGGCTTAATGGTTAGCTCACGATCCGAGAGCAGCTTAAAGCCAGTGCTATCGCAGATCAGGGGCAAGCTCAGGCAAGGAGTATTGCTGAGTTCGGCTCTACGGCAACACCCAGAAGTTTTTGACAACTATGTGGTTGCTATGGTTCGAAGTGGCGAAGCATCTGGCCAGTTAGCGACTGCGCTAGAGCAACTTGCTCAGCAGTTAGAAAGCAGTCAAGAGCTAAAGAACCAGATCAATACTGCGCTGGTTTACCCCACTATCTTGGCAGTTGCCATGACTCTCAGTCTCGCCTTGGTGCTGGGTGTTATTTTGCCAAAGCTGACCGGATTGTTTGAGTCCTTCGGCGGTGATCTTTCATTTTCCGCTAAGGCTTTGTTGGCAGTCGGGCAGTTTATGACGGCATGGGGGCAGACGATTTTATTTGTTGTTGCCGCTGCGATCATCGTGGCTTATCTATTGCAAGACCAGCTCAATACTAAACAGAGAATGCAGTCGCTGTTAGTGCGTGTGCCCTTTATACGGCGGCTTTTGAGTCAAATTGAATTTGCGCGATTTACCTCGACCTTGTCAAGTTTGCTGGCCTCAGGTTTATCGCAGACCGATGCCTTGGCGATTGCTGCTGAGAGTTTCCGGCAATTAAGTAATCGAGATCAAATTGAGCTGGCGATAAGCAAGATCAAAGAAGGTCAATCGCTTAGTAGCGCGATTAAGGCCGTAGAAGGTCTCGGCGACCTTTACGCTCACAGCATTGAAAGTGGCGAACGTGCTGGGCAATTACCGGCGACCTTGAATGTTCTGGCGCGACGCCTAGAGAAAGACTTTAGTCGACGCGCACAACGCTTGGCGTCGCTGGTCGAGCCAATTTTGATTCTTGCCTTAGGCTTAGTCATTGGACTAATTATCTATACCGTTTTTGCCGCCTTGCAAGGCATGGGAGACCTACCGTTGTGAGTCTAGTGTCACACCCGCTAGGGCAACAGCAAAAAGGATTTACCTTGCTCGAAATATTGGTGGTATTGGCCTTATTAAGCCTCATTGTGAGCATGGTGCCGAGCGGCTTAATGGGGCTAAATGAGAGAGCCAATCATCAACTGTTGGTGCAAAAGGTAGTGGTTGCCGCAAGACAATGCAGCATCACCGCGCAGCAACAACAACGTTCGATTGGCCTAGGGTCAGAGTCGTGTCCACTGCCAGCCGATACCGCAGAGCTAACGGTAAATGCCGAATCGTTACCGCTGTTTCATGCCGATGGCACTGCCAGCCACACGGCGCAAATTATTATTGGTGCAGCCGCGACAGCTGATCGCCGAGCTACGGTTGTGAAGATCGACAAGTTAACCGCTAATGTCAGCCTACAAAACAGTGGGCAGTGAGCGATGAGTAAACTTAGTGGATCGCTGGCCAATGGTCGTCAATCTTCATCAGGTTTCACGCTGATCGAAGTGTTGGTCGCCTTGAGCATTTTAGCCCTAGGTGTTGCCGGTGTTGCCAAACTGCGCCTTACGGCTTATCAACACATAGCACTGACTGAAGAGATTCAGCAGGCGAGTTACTTTGCTGATACGCATTTAAGTTCGCTGGGGTTGCAAAAGTCTATTGCCTCCGGTTCTCAAACTGGGGAGTACGCGAGAGGCGAAAGTGTCGACGGTTATCCGTGGCAGTTGTTACTGACCCCGCTTGGTGATGACGCTTTGCAACCTGAGTCGATCTCCTTAAGCGACAAAGTTCGGCCGATAAGCGCCGATTTGTCGGTGTGGGTCGATCAAGGTGCGCGCGAGTTAAGGTTTCATACCTTGATATTGGCCGAGCCGCTCATCGAACCAGAGCAACCCTCGCTATCTCGACCCAAGTTTAAATTGGCAGCAACCAAGTGAGGGCTCCAACAAACCATACAAACGGCTTCACGTTAATTGAAATGGTGTTGGCGTTGAGTATTTTTAGCCTAATATTATTGATTGCCTATCAATCTATAGTGTCGAGTTCACAAGCCAAGCTGCGGGTGTCTAATGCCATTGATCAACAAAGCGAACGCCGCTCGGCGTATCGCACGCTAAGCAATGCAATCGACTCGCAAGCGAGTATTAGCGGTGATAGATATGCCATCGAATTTGATCTGTCTAGCGCCAACAGCCGGTGGCTAGAGGGCGCTGACCGCTTGCGCTTAGTGATTGCTGATGATCAAAGTCTATGGGCCTACGTTGATGACCAACAGCCCGGCTCACGTCTTTTAGGGTCGCTTGATCAGGCCGAGTTTAGTTTCGTTAATGATGGCCTAAGTCAGCCAAATTGGAATAATGTGTCACCGCCAAGCGCGATAGAGTTGAGCTGGAGCGAACAAGGCGTGTTGCAGCGCTGGAGGTTTAGCGCACAATGACCAACCATAAGCGATGCTCAGCCTTTGCGATTTTTACGGTAATCATGTTGCTCGCGGTTATTAGCCTAATAAGCTTGGCTATGACTAATTTGTATCTCACCAATACGCGCGCGACCAGCTTGGATCTGCAACAACTTGAGGCGCAACACCTGCTCGATGCTGGCACCCGTTTTGCCGCATTGAGTTTGGCCTCACCGAGAGAAAAAGTCTCGGGCTCGGCGATTCCCTCTAAGCATCTTGTCTATTCGTCGCCCGCCGCTGATGTATTGATCGAAATACAAAATGAAGCCGGTTTTATCAGCATATTAACCGGCGATAAAGAACTACTAAGATCCGCCGTAGCAGCAAGCGGAGCCTCGCGACAAGACGTTGATGCGATAATTGAATCACTTCAAGCTTTAAAAGAACCCGGCCGTGAGCCAAGTTATCGCAGGTTAAGGCAATTGCTGAGAGATAGCTCAATAGACACTCAGGCCTTGTTATCGGTGGCAAGCTTGCATAATAATCAGAAAGGGGTGCATCCCAGCGTGGCCACAGCGGCTGTGCTATCACTGCTGCCTAAGCTGTCTAAAGCGCAGCGCGAGCGGCTATTAGCCACACGCAACGATGACTCGCCGAGCTTGATCAGCAACCCTATCGAGAGTGATTACTTCAGCTCGACCATTTCGGCTTATTATCGAATTTCTGTATCGCTTGAGCTCAACGGTAGGCGCTATACGCGATTTCAGATCATTAAGATGATTAACCAGAAAGGGCGTTTGTATGAGGTTCAGGCAATTCTCTAGAGCTGTGTTTCTCTCTCAACCTTGGTCGACAAATTAGTTATATTCATTGCTCGGCAAGCTAGTTACACTAATCGTCTAAATTTGTTGTTAAACGCGTTTCGATAATCTATGTCACATACTGATAACCCAGTCTTAGGTTTTTTTGCTTGGTGGAAGCAAGGCTTGCTGAGTCCCCTTCCTAAGGCAGAAGTGGTCAGAGTTGTATTGACGGTGGTCGACAATGTTGTCTGTGATTCAGCCGGTCAAACGCTTAACCAAGGTGAAATCGATCAGCTTGGCAAAAGCGCGGATCTCTATCTTTTTGTCGCCCCCGAAAAAGTCATGTCTAGACGCATTTTCGACGCCCAAAAAGGCTTGTCGCTATCCGCCATCGCCGAAGAAGTTCTGCCGTTTGATGCAAGCGAACTTATTGTTGCCCTAGATGTTGCCCAAGGCGATGATCAAGACCAACTCCATTGTATTGTCAGGTCTGAACTAGTCGAACCGTTATCAATATGTAAAGTTAGCGGTTTAGTCTGCTCCGGCGTCGCCTTCGATGTGTCAGAACAGCGGCTATTCGCACGCTTAGATGACCAACCTTTGGTGAGCGAAGCGAAAATACCAAAATACTCGTTGCTGGCGTTGTTATTGCTGGTCATCGGCTTGTTGATTAGCACGGCGTATCTCTCTCGTTCTGAAAGCCAAAAAAGCAAAGCACTCGCCAGTCAACTAAGCCAATTGCGGGAGCAAGTACATGGGGCGCAGGCCGATGGAGTAACAACAAAATCGATTAAGCAGCTAATTGAAACGCGAGATGCCGAGCAAATCATTGCCACCTTAACGGCTATCGCTGAGTCTTTACCCGAAGCCGCGATTGTTGATCAATTAATACTCTCAGACAACGAATTAGTGATCGACGCTAACGCGGTAAGTGCTACCCAAGTGCAGGCCAATTTAGATTCCTCAGGGGCCTTCGAAGCAAGCGAGTTTATCAGTACGATATCGCGTAGTGCCAGCGATGACCGAGAGCGATTTAGGCTTAAGGCAAGTATCAGTGAGGCGCGTAAATATGACGATTAATCGCCACGTCACCCTAGCTTACTTATTATTGCTCGTCACGCTAGGGCTGTTAGTGAAATTTCTCGCATTGCCAATAGTGGCGAATCTAAGCTCACAACAAAAAGCTAATCAAGCACTGCAGAATGAGATGCTTGCATTGCAACTTCAGCGGCAAAAGACCGAGCAAAATTACGCCTCTATAGCGCTCGAAACAAAAGCCATGCTCGAATCGGGTGTGCTGGTCTACTCAGCAAAAGCGAGTGACGCAGGGCACCGACTACAAGAACAAATAAAAGCAGTTTTACAAGCTGATGCCGTGACGATATCGCAGTTACGACCGAGCAATGAAGCGCTCTCCGGCGGTCTATCGAAAAGCCGTTTGGAGATAAATTTTCAAGTGCCCGCTGAGTCTTTAAAGGGCGTATTAACGACGCTGTCAGAGAGTCGACCCAAGCTGCATATCGAGCTGATTAGCTTGCGTAGTAATGAGAAATATTTAATTAATGCACAGACTAGCTCGCGCACTAATACGAACAATAGCTTAGAAGTAAATTTGGGCGTCGCCATGTGGTACACCAACGATACTTCATTTGCTAATACTGATGCATTAGCGTTGTCGACGGATTCTGCTGGCGTTATCAAGGCGTCTAACTTGGTTAACTCAGAGACAAACATCTTAGCCGGTTTGTTCGATCAAAATGCGCGGTCTCGCTTCAGATCGCCGAGCCTCAAACACTATCGCCTCGCCGCGATTAATATCTCACAGACCTCGCGTATAGCCATCATAGCCAACAGTTCGGGTGGCAAAATACGCAGGCTCGAGACTGGCGATATGCTAGATGCCTGGCGGGTTGAGGCGATAGACTCAAGCGGCGTTAGTTTGAAGATTGGCGATCGACAGGAAACATTGAGTCTATCGCCCTAGTAGTTAGCCGCATTAACTGTAAGAGCTTGAATTAAATCTGGCGCCATACATCCAGAGGTTAGATGAAGTCAGATCATTGGCTTTTTAGCATAATCAAATGACTGTCTTTTTAATCGTCTTCGCCTTTATTCTTTAATCTAATTGCTTGCCAATTAGCCAAAGCCGTTTTCGTATCAGGATGCACTTCACCGAGAACGCGCTGATTGATTTCAAGAGCTTTACCAAGCAACAACATTGCTTCAGAAAATCTCCCGAGTGCCTTGAGTACTAACCCTGCGTTAGTTAAATACGTGGCGTTATCAGAGATTAAGTGTGTTGCACGCAATGCATGAGTCAGCTCATCTTGTCGTTTGCGATCAGGCTTCTTTGATAAGCCGCTTCGGCGGCCGCTTGTATTGCACCCTCGGTATCGTGTTCAACTTGGGCAAAAATTTGATCCGCTTTCTTGTGCTTACCTTTCATTAGTGCCTTATTGGCCGTCTTGAAATAGTGATCCGGAATTTGCTTATCTTTTTCTTCCAGTTGTTTGATTCGCTATTTTAGATAGTCAATATATTGCTCGAAAGAGATGCCCATGATGATATCGCCTTCACCCGAATTCTATCACCAAGTGATCGATCAACTTTCTTATCCTAGCGGTTAAATGGCGGGCCGAAGGGTACACGGCGTATAAGACAAATTCGCTTGCCATATTGTCTTCAAACAACAACACCAACTCACCTCTCTTAACAAAGGGTTCAACTGTATAGAGGGGGCAACGACCAATGCCTAAGCCACCCGCTGCCATATTCGCCACAGCATACGGGGAATTTGCGGTAAACGATCCGCTAACACGAAACTTTTCTGCTTTTCCGTCGATACTAAACTGCCAATGTTCTGGGTCCGCGGATGATGTTTGTATCAAACAATTATGTGTCGACAATGCACTTGGGTGAAGCGGCTCACCATGAGTACGAATGTAGTCTGGTGAGGCAAACACCGCTAGTCGCATAGTCAGCAACTTCCGGGCAATAAGAGTGGAGTTTTGCAGTGGGCCAAAACGAATAGCGAGATCAAAACCGCCGTCAAGTATGTCGACGTGCCGATCTGAAAGGTCGAGCATAATAGAGACTTTGGGATGCGCCATTTGGAATGGCCGAATCGCTTTGACCAGTTCCCCCGAGCCAAATCCGGTCGGCGCCGTAATGCGAATAGGCCCTGCTAATTCAGATTGTCGCTCCTGCACCAATCCTTCTAACTCATCAAATTGATCAAGCAATAATACACAGCGATCAAAATATGCGAGCCCCGTATCACTCAAAGCCACGCGTCGAGTGGTGCGATGAAAGAGCTGTGCTCCCAAACGTGATTCTAGTTGTCGTACATGTTTACTTGCCAAATTGGTGCTAATACCTAACTGCTTTGCCCCAGCTGTAAACGACTTTTGCCCAGCTACAGCCACAAAAATACGCATACTCTCGATCGTATCCACAAGCGTTCCTCATCGTCAGCTCTAAATATTGTCTCTATTTTGGAGATAATATTTAAACAATATAGCGTATTGTCTTTAAATCAATCAAGGCCTATTGTTTCTCACGATACAAATCATTCACTATCTTAGAGGAACCCACTATGTCTAATGCCATTCGAATTCACAGTTTCCCACTGTCCGGCCATTCTCATCGAGTAGAGTTATTTGCTAGCGTCGCGGGCATAGCGCACCAAATCATTCATGTTGATCTTGTTGCGGGTGAACATAAACAAGCGCCATTTTTAGCCCTTAACCCTTTGGGTGTGGTGCCGGTTATTGAAGACGGTGATGTCGTTGTTCACGATTCGATATCGATTCTTATTTACTTAGCGCGCAAGTATGCGCCATCGTTTATCCCTCAAGACCTGCAGCAAGAAGCCGAAATGCATCGGTTTCTTGCGATGTCTGCTGGTGAAATTTCTTATGGCCCAGGCGTTGCGAGATTAATTAATGTGTTCAATTCGCAATCCGATCCAGTGGTGGCTAAAGCCACTGCCGAAAAAGCCCTAACAAAACTGGAACAACAACTAACTGGCCGCGACTTTTTGGTAGCCAATAAAATCAGCTTAGCTGACTTTGCTATATACAGTTACGTCGCCCATGCGCCTGAAGGCGATGTGTCATTAGAACCCTATGCAAATGTACGTCGGTGGCTGACAAACATTGAAAGCCTAAAGGGCTTTATCCCCATGCAAGCCACCAGAGTTGGTTTGGCCGCATAAACCTGATTTTGCTGCCTGAGTTTTGCCACATAGCTTGCCGATCAAAGGCAAATGCACCGCGATGTAGCTTCGCGAGTGCGTCGTGGAGAGGCTTAAGCAACAAACACCCAGAGCTTACGAGTTAACCCTGAGAGGTCTACATAATGCACCACCAGACTAACGTTGAGATCCAATCTGACAGCAACTATTCTCCGTTTCATAGCGGGGAGCATCACGTGCAATCGCTTATGGGAGTTCGCGATGTCGAGCAATGGGCGCGTCAAGTGATCCGTGACTATTTACCAGAACAACATCGCGAGTTCTATACCACGCAGCCGTTTCTTATTGTGTCTGCACGCGACAAGGCTGGGCAGCCTTGGGTGACTTTACTGCACGGTTCCGGCTCTGACGGCTTCGTTATCTCTCCGGACCCGAAACATCTAGTGATTACTGCCAGACGAGTCACCGGCGATGTACTCGAACATGCGTTTGAGGTCGGAGCTGACGTCGGTATTCTAGGGATTGAGCCAGCCACACGAAGACGCAATCGAGTGAATGGTCGTATCGTAGCGGTTGATTCGCAGTCGTTTACGTTTCGCGTTGAGCAATCTTTCGGAAATTGTCCACAGTACATTCATCAACGTGAGACTTGTCTGGTTGAGAAAAGAACCAAGGTGCAAGTTCAGCGCAGTACCCGACTCTCGCAACCTCAGCGACAGTGGATTGCGACGGCAGATACCTTTTTTATTGCCAGCGGGTATCGCGGCGAAGGCGAGAGTGCCTCTTTTGGTCTGGATGCCTCTCACCGAGGCGGCGACGCTGGATTTGTTAGCGTTCTCAGTGACACCAGCTTGAGCTTTCCCGATTACCCTGGTAATAACCATTTCAATACTTTCGGCAACCTAGTGCTCGACCCTCGGGTTGGATTGCTCTTTGTCGATATCAAGACCGGGAGTTTACTGCAAATCTCCGGCACGGCAATTATTGACTGGCACCCTGAACAAGCTCGACCGACAGCTGATGCACAGCGTATAGTCAAAATTGATATCGAACACGTTGTAGAACTGACTAACGCAATTCCACTAAGATGGGATAGCGATGAATCCGCTATTCGTTCATTGCGAGTAATTGATAAAATTAGCGAAAGCCGAGATGTTACGTCATTCGTTTTAGAGGCAGAAGATGGAGAGCCGCTTGCCGGTTTTGAACCCGGCCAACACCTGCCGATTAAATTGTCCGTTGCCGGTGCTGAAGATCCTATAAGCCGCACCTATTCACTCTCAAACGCACCCAGCGACACCAACTACAGAATTACCGTAAAACGCACCGAAAATGGATTGGCGTCTCGCCACTTACACCAACATGTCAAAGTCGGTGACATAATTGAGAGCACCGCTCCAGCGGGTGACTTCATGATGACCTGCAATCTTTGTCCGTTGGTTCTGGTAAGCGCTGGAGTTGGCATCACACCCATGCTCAGCATCTTACGAACAGTCGCCTCGCAAGCGGGAGAACGCCCGGTTTGGTTTGTTCATGGCGCACGCGACGGCGAGCACCATCCGTTTGCAAAAGAAGTGCGCAGCTTGGTTGCCAAGCACCCGAATATTAAATTGCATGTCGTTTATAGTCACCCGAGTTCGGGAAATATCCTGAATATGGACTTCCTCAATATGGATTACCACAGTGCTGGCCGTGTAGATGGAGCCTTGCTCTCAACGCTGGTCAACGACACCGACGCCCATTACTTCCTATGCGGGCCAACAAGCTTTATGGCCGATATTCAGGCAGACTTACAACGCCGGTCTGTGCCGGTAGAACAGATTCATTATGAAACATTCGGGCCAGCAAACTGATGATTCGAGAGGTGATCCTTTAGTTAAGCGCAATTGCCTTGGAAAAAGGTGGATGTGAAATAACCGTCTAAGGGGTTAGATGGGTGTTCATTTTTACGGGTCATTGGTTAAATTGGCAAAAAGTAAGACACGGCCCCAAGTATCCGAAAGGGTTGAGTCCAGCCAATTGAGAAACCGTAGTTAAAAAGCGAGACACCTCACTGATCTAAGTGGATGTCTGCTTCTCCTTGTTCCGTAGGCCTATTTGGAATTTGGCGCTTAGTCAAATCAATACCAATGACTTCTATATCTTCAATATCACTCCTATTCTCGATATATGCTTTCGCATGGTCTTGAAGTTTCATAACCAATTCATCAAAATTAGTTTTGCTTGGAAGTTCCCATGAAGTTCTTTTTTTACCACGGTATACGAGGAGAAATACTCCAAAATTGGTTCGATAATCTCGCAGGTAGTCATTGCAGAGTTGGTTTTCTAGCCGTTCAATAAGTTCGTTGCCACTACAATTATCTGCGATCTTTAATTCAATTGGCATTGGAGCATCGAAAGCTTGTGAATTAAGACGTATATCGGGTTTCTTACCATCCGCTTGTTCTTCTTCCTGATGAACGGAGTAATTATTTTTTGCATGTTCACGAAGCCATTTTGATATTAATAAGCGTAATTTGGTTTCTCTATTTTCTTTGATCCAAGTACCTGCCACGCTATCCTCAGCATGTTCAAGTTCATTTTTTAGATCAAATAATCTGGAATTAGCAATATCAAATAATTCTTTCGGACTGTGAGGTTCGCATTCTTGGTGTAGTGCAAAGTCTAATACATCCTCGACGCTCCAGTCTGGTAAGTCTGCTTCGTTTTCGAGGTGTGTTCGCGCACTACTTTCCATCCAGCTTCGCGCATTTTCGTAAGGATGTTCGCTCGATAACTTCTTAAGCGCCATATAGGATTCCTTTCCAGGAATCTTTGTCAGGTCATTAAAAAGTAAACTTCTAGCATCCTGTGCATTGTCTCGGAGTTCTGGTGAGTAACATCCGCGTCCTGTACGGTCAATGTCTTCTGACATATGGATGTGCTGGTTTATCAATAAATATAAATTTTGTAAGTGTTCAACTGTTTTGTGATTTTCTTTAACGCTATGTGTGACTTTACCTCTTCGAGTGCCGCTTAGGTTGACTACAAACTTCATAGCAAATTCCGTAGCTTCATTTTTGTCTTTATACGCCTTTAGGAATGCTGTTAGGCGGCTAATGCCCTCGGCAGGTAAAACAGAAACGAGTATAGAGAACCAAAAAAACTGATGTTTGGTGACTTGGCCTTCTATTTTTTTGATAGCCAGATCGGCTAATTGCTCATTAGAGATCAGCGCAGATGCCACTATCACCTCTAAACACTTTTTTAGGTTTTCTCCAAACCGTAGCTCTTTAGAAATCAATTCTTTAAAAACTAGAGGTGCTAGTTCTGGAAACATCCATTTACAATGCCATGAGACTTTGTCTAACGCGTAGTGGAGAAGTTTATCACCTTGATCTTCAAATAATTCCCATTGGATTTCTCGATAAAACATCTCTACAACGACATCAGGATGAGTCTTATAAAGACTTTCTAACCAGTCGGGAACTCCATTTATCTCTTGAATTGCATAACGGCACGCAATTTTCGCTTCATCTTCAGAAATTTCAGAAACCCAGTTTTCGTTTTCAGCATTTAAAACTCCAAGACCACTTAAACCATAAATCACGGAATATGGAGTTGAGTTATCGTATTTTCCAGCCTCTGAACAAAGCTGGGGTGTGTAATGCTTCCACATTGTAATTAAGAAAATCTTGAACGCCTCAGCGACCGCTTTATTTTGGTCTTCAATGAGATACGTCCAATTGGTATTCGCCCACTTATTGTTTTTAGGCTCACCTTTTTTCATTCTGTTGAAGAGCACTCGTTGAACCTCGTACATTCCACCTTTACCGCTTTCATCAACGTAGCTAACCTTTTCCAAATTTTTGGATGCATGTTCGCGCCAATTATTTAGGTTAGCTCGTTGCTTGGCTTGATAAGTGGTTCTTCGTTTTTTCGAACGCTGTTGTGATAGTTTAAGTTCTTTAAGTTCGTCACTCATCGCAGGCGGATGCAAATAATTTCGCAAAGCTTGTTCAAGGAACTCATTGCCGTTACAGATGTTTTTGATTGTTTTTCTTTCAGCAGGTAATCGTTTGTTTTCTTTATAAATCCGAAAGGCTATGGACAAGGCGATTAACTTATCGTCATTGGCTGATTTTTCTTTTATCCAAAGTAGTGCTTGAGTCAATGAAGTATCAGACAGGTTCCAGAAGTGACCATAATTACTAACCTGCCATTCCTGAGTAACGCCTTGTTCCCAAAACTTTCTAACCCGAGCCGTATCGTGCCAAAAGCTAGAACAATTAAGTTCTTCCCATGAGGGCACTAATATCCTCAGTTTATTTTCAAAGTTTTCGCTATGGCCACTATCTTTAAAGCTTGCTAATTGCGAAAGGGTTTGTAGACCTAACGACGAGAGCATTATCCTAGAGCGCTTTTTAACAAGTTCTTCGGCTATGTTGGATACTGTTTGTAGTAGCCATTTGTATTGTTTTGAGACTTCACAGAGCGGTTGTTCAATATGCGGCTCTTGTAAAGCCAGTTCCGCGAACCCTGTAAAGAGAGCTTCCAATTTCTGCAGGTTCGAAATCTTACTAAGTTGCTCGAGTGAATAACTCAGGGCGTCAGAACTATATGGTTCTGGGGGAAGAAGGCGATTGACTATGCTGATGAGACTTTCTGGAGAAATTTTAAGGGGAAAGCAATCTATTAGCTCACTAACTATATCTCGGTTTTTTCCAAGTTCAGAGGAAATAAAATAGTCAATAATGTCGCTAACTTCGTCAGTATTACATACCGACGAGCATGCTCGAAGGGCATAAATTCTAGTGTACTTTTCTGTACTGGCACAGATAGCTATATTTAGGGTTTCAGATTTGCAAGCAATTAAATTTCCTTGCCAGACCATTCTTAGAAGAAGATTTACTATATCTCTATAGTCTTTGTATTGTTTAAAAAGTTCGCTGACGACCCCTACCATTTTTTTGTCAGAAAACCGTTCGAGAGCACCTGTATTAAACAAATATCGTAGGCTGTCATCCTTCGCCATTTCCTGGCAGGTGGCTTTCAATATTTTTTTTCTAAATTCCAGTGGGAATTTTGCTGGATCGCCTCCATCAAGTAAAATTGCCGGATTTACATTTAATGTCCGCTCTCTTAAGCTATCGTCAAATAATGCAACCCAAGCTAAAACTTCACGAAGCCTCGGTCTTGTCACCTCCACACCAAAGGTAGTCTGAAAGAATAGGGCTTCAATTTTTCTTCTAGACCCAGTTAGTAATAACTCTCTGATCCATTCTGCTGCTAAAAACTCTCGAATATCTCGATCATGAAATCTAACTGTCCCGTAGGCATTATCATCAAATATTGGGCGCTGTAATAGAGCCAGCTGCTCAGCCAAGCTCCAGTTCGGTAGAACCTCTTTAATGGAAACGGCGTTGTTTAACTGACCTTTATCAGGAACCGAAATTCGAGAATTGGATGTAAGAGTGCAGATAGCCGCAATGGTCTTAATCCCTTCTCTGACCTTTTGATTAGGTAGCGGATTTAATTGATCTCTATTGGTGTCATCTTCTTCAATACGACGTTTGATGTTGGCTTTCATTACATCGAGCTTAGAGCCAATGCTATGGGTCAAAATCCAGTTGCTTATGATTCCATCAAGATCGCGTGGTCTCGTAGCAAATCTTTCAATGTTTGATCGCTTTATCGCATCGATAAACTCATCAGTATTTTGTACTCCTTTTTCAAAAGAATATTTCTTGATTTGTTCTGTATTCAAAGGCGTTAAAGAAAATATAATCGCTTTATTATCCTCTGTTATTGTTGTTTCGGACTTGGCTAAGTCATATTCATCAGTATTGTTTTCTTCGATACCTGCGGCGATTATGCTTTTCGAAGCCGGAGATGGTAGGTGTTGATTAAATAACTGTAGTTCAGATTTTGGTTGAAAGGTTGGACGGCTGCTGATAATTAAAGTTACTCTTTGAAGCGCTAAACCAAGTTCTCTCCTTAATTTTTTTAGGGCTAGCTCAAAATCACTAGGGTTGCTTAACTTAGACTCATCAACAGAGTCCAAAAAAATATAGCCGTCCTTCTTCGATTGTTTCCATTCCTGAAAATCTGCATGGTCGTCATCTCCTAAATTCTGAAAAGCTGTTTCAAAGCCACTCTTAAAATACTCTAAACGCATGAAGAAAGCTGATTTCCCATCTTCATGAAGTCCTTTTGCCCTATACAATAGTTCATGGGTTTTACCAGAGCCTGCTTCCGCTATAATGACAACCCGCTTATGCTCTAAAATATTGTCCCAGTCAATAGCCTTTTGTTGACCGAAAGCTATTTGAGTTTCAAAATCTCCTGAATCAGCACTCTCCTCTGAAACAGGGTAAAAAGTTCGGTTTAGGTTTATATTCTCTGAGATCATTAATGTTCAATGCTATGGATTTTAAGGTTGATTTGGTTAACCAAGCGGCCTACATCACGGAAATTTTTCTTGTCGACTGAGTCCTGCGTAAGACAAAGCAGTGATGTTTTTCCTTCCTATTCAATACCCGTTTTGAGTATGAAATTGACAATCGTTTCAATTAAACTAGACGTGATGTCAGAGGGAAACTATTGCCTTAAGCTGCGATTTTAACTCCAATGTTAATCGAACTTTAACACGTGAGCCACGTCTTGCCTTTTTCTAAATAACCCACCATGTTTTTAGTTTATAACTTTTTTGAATGACCGCAATTTTCTACCAATTTATCAATCATTAGTCCTCAGACAATACCCCAACCCAAGAGCATGTTCAGTCAGTTCAAGCTCAAACTTTACACTTTTAATCACCTATTTTACCGAAGCCTGAATCTTCCGAAGCCCAGAAACAAAGACCTCCGGGCGATAACGTTCAGGGTTGTTTACCCCTTTAAACATCGTCTCGACGCCATCTAACAGCGCCTCTTTATTGCTGCCATCGCCTTGGCTGGCGATAACAACGCGAAGCACAGAGTTGATTGCCATTGCCGATTGTTCAGCTGAGGCATAACCTTGATGGCTAGCGCTTAAGCCATTGTTTATTAGCGCATTTAATATCGCATTACCTTGTTCCTGAGAGAGTGGTGAGTCTTGTAGGCTGGTGCGAATTCTCTCAATATTGTTGAGTAATTTCGATGCTAATTTATCGCTACTGCTCGATGACACTCCGCTGTTTAAAAATGCCTGAGTATTACTGAGTACCTCGTTAGCTAAAGTCGGCGACACTGTTTTAGCTAATTGATAGCTCATCAATAAATGCGCATCGTTGTATCGAAGCGAGCCTGCCGCGAGGTCGGTTAGCGGGTTCGGCGCCCAGTCGACCTTGCTCATCGGTTGGTGACAGCCTAGGCAGTCCATATGAACCAGTTCAGGGAATAGACCTGATCTTGGAAACGCTTTGATATTGGTCAGTAACTGTTCGGATGCGACCAGTTGCCCGATTGCCCAAATTTGCAATTCATTATGATCGCCTTTGCGCGCAATATAATCGTCGTCTACTTGATAATGTGCCGGTTGAATGCTGCTGAAGGTGTTTAGTTCAAAGCTTAGCCGAGGGTGCCCAGCGCCCATTATGGTATGCGTGATCTTGCGGTCTGTGTGATTGCCTATGTGGCACGATACGCATAGCTCTGCCCGAACTGTTGGGTTTTCGGTTTTGCTTAAACCGGCGTTGAGGTTTTCTTGGTGGCTTGCTTTTGTATGCGATTCTATGTAGTTCTCAGCACCGCCGTGACAGGTCTCGCAGCCAACCCCTTCGCTAATATCGAAATCATCTCCATGACTTGCCAAAGCAACGTTATCGGCATGACAACTGAGGCAAACATCGGCTGTTTCGGCTGATGCTAAGCCAAGGTTTCTAGCAATTTTTTTGGATTCTGGAGTTAACAGTGTTTGATAGGCTCGCGCGTGTGGGTCTAGCTCATTCCACGTACGAAACTCGTTTTGCAATACATTTGACTCAACAAAGGGCACGGTGCTTCCGTGGCAAGTGCTGGCGGCGCAACTGGCTACCCCTAAATGTTTGGCCGATATTTGCTCTGGATTGGGATTCGCAGCTTGTTGCGATGAACCGTCTTGAGCAAAAGCGTTGTTAAGCGCTGAAAGGCTAAAGAGGATCGCACTGACGACCGACAATGCTCGAACTTTTTTGAGTTCTAATAAAGAGGTAATTTTTAACATAGAGTTGAGCTTGAGCAAAAAGATTAGTTTTATTAAAAAACGTGATGAGAAATACATGGCCTAAAAAGTCCTGGTGCTGGAGCTAGAAAATGGGCGAGTATTCCGCCTCTCGAATAAGCATTACGCCTTGAGAGAGCCAGCAACTCGGATAATTATTTGCTTGATTAATTTGATCTTGCCGTTGCCCCAGTGTTTTGTCAAACACAAGTAGTCTGTCAAATATCGTTGTCAGGCGATATAGTCTGAACTGCGTATATCTATTCCTTCAAATTAGGTTAACATTCGGTTAGTATTTCTTCAGGGTAAAAAATAATGATGAGATGGGTAAATGGAAACGTTTGACATTGCAGTGATTGGGTCAGGTCCTGGCGGCATGAGTGCGGGTGCTCACGCGGCCGAGTTAGGGTTGTCACACATTCTACTAGAGGGCTCGCCAAAACATTCAAATACCATCCAGAAGTACCAGAAAGGCAAGCACGTGATGGACACGCCGACCAAGCTGCCATTACGAAGCCCGCTCGATTTCTCCGCCGGAACGCGCGAATACATATTGGATAAGTGGGAAGAGGGGATGACCTCGACCAATACTAATATTCAGTACGGTTCGGAAGTTAGCGCCATCGAAGGCTCTAAAGGTGACTTTACCATCACCTTGGTCAACGGCAAGAAAATCGGCGCAAAATTCATTATTCTCGGTATCGGTGTTCAAGGTAATCCGCGTAAGCTTGGTTGCCCAGGCGACGAGTTTGAGCATGTGCAGTATCAATTAGATGATCCGGACGAATACAAGGGCGAGCGTATCGCTATCGTCGGTGCCGGTGATGCGGCGATCGAAAATGCGATCGGCTTAGCGGGCTCGAATCAAGTTTGTATCATTAACCGACGTGACGAATTTGCGCGTGCCAAGCAAGGCAACTTAGATCTTATAACCTCATCAATTAGCGAAGGCGTGATTGAATGCTTCTACGAAGCAAACCCCGCTAGAATCGAAGAAAACCCGAGTGATGAGAGCCGTTACATATTCTTCTTAAGCACTCCTACTGGCGAGGTGCCGGTGCCGGTTGATCGAGTAATCGCTCGATTGGGTGCGATTCCACCGCGTAGATTGGTTGAGTCGTTCGGTATTGAATTTCCCAATGATAGCCCTGCGGCGCTGCCCGAGCTGTCTAGCCAATATGAATCAAATGTTCCCGGCATGTATGTGATTGGTGCGCTCGGCGGTTATCCGCTGATTAAGCAAGCGATGAATCAGGGCTACGAGGTAGTCGAATATATTCAGGGCAATAATATTGAACCCGCTGATCATCCGCTATTTGTCGAAGCGTTTGATGGCTTGCCCTACGATAAGACTATTGATGAAATTTTAGAGTATCTGCAAGCTTCATCACCAATCTACAACGGTATCAACCCGTTGAACTTT
The DNA here is from genome assembly GCA_017854775.1 of Gammaproteobacteria bacterium. Lineage (GTDB taxonomy): Bacteria > Pseudomonadota > Gammaproteobacteria > Arenicellales > Arenicellaceae > Arenicella. Next base: position 33,160 of record JAFMHC010000018.1, read on the forward strand.
CGCGAATTCATTCTCGATAGTAAAGTCTCTCAAAGGGCTCCGGGCGACGAGCTATGTGTTAAGGGTGAATTTACCGATTCGTTCTTTGTTGTAGTCGATGGCAATGCCTATGTGAAGTTGCCAGGCGTTGGCGAATTTCATTTTAATCGAGGTGGTTTCTTTGGTGAGCAAAGCCTAATTTCAGGTCGTCGCCGAACGGCAACGGTATACGCCGGAGAAGGTTGTGTTGTGGTCGAGACGCCTCGACGTAGCATGGTTAAGTTGATTAACTCGGTCGAGTCGGTTAAACGTGTGCTTGACGAGGCTTTTATTTTACGCGCCTTGCAAACCAAGTTTGCGCCAAATACTCCGCACGATCAGTTGGCCGAAGTTGTCGCTAATACAGAGCTAAAGACCTTCGACGCCAACCAGAATATTTATACCGAAGGCGAGCACGGCGACGAAGTACACCTGATTCGTATTGGCTCGGTTACCTCGGTTAAGCAATCAAACAAAAAAGAAGTTATTACCTCGTACATGCCGGTTGGGCATTATTTTGGCGAGGCTGGTGTAATGGGTGACGGAATGAGAACCGACACCGTAAGGGCCAATGTAAGAACTGAGACGATATGTTTGAATAAAGCCAGCTTCGTTACGTTGTTAGAGAAAGAGCCAGGCTTACAAAAAGAAATTCAATCGCATGTTCGTGACCGTTTAACGGTTGAAGCCCGTATGGAAGCTCAGCCCAAAGGCGGCGAGTTAATGTCGTTTCTGATGAGCGAAGGCTTGGGCGAAGGCACCGACGTTCTGCTTATCGATGAGACCTTATGCGTTGGTTGTGATAATTGTGAGAAAGCCTGCGCTGAAACACACGATGGCAATTCGCGCTTGAATCGCGAGGCTGGTGCCTCGTTTGCTGATGTTCATGTGCCGATATCGTGCCGTCATTGTGAGCACCCTCACTGCATGAAAGATTGCCCTCCAGACGCGATTCACCGCGCCAGTGATGGTGAGGTATTTATCGATCAAGAAGCCTGTATTGGCTGTGGTAATTGTGTGCGTAATTGCCCATACGATGTGATTTCGTTACAGAAAAACCCAGCGCCTAAACCAACCTTGTTACATTGGTTGTTGACTGGCAAAGGCCCCGGCCCAGGTGGTAAGCAGTACGCCGAAGGTGAGACCATCAAAAAAGCGGTGAAGTGTGACGCTTGTAAAGATAATGCTGGTGGCGCGGCCTGTGTTCGAGCTTGTCCAACGGGTGCCGCGATGCGTCTGAATCCGAAGGATTTTGTCGACTTGGTCGGTAGCCGATTCGGTAGTTAGGTGATCGGTGTAATACAAACTTAACCTTGATGCAATTGGCGTTGAAGCAATTAACCTTAAAGCGACCTAAAGTAAGCTAACTGAGAATAATAAATAGTGTATCAATCAATTTTAAATTTTAAGCGCGCTCGATACTTATGGCTTGCGCTTGCCGTTAGCGTGATGTCGATTGCGACTTATCAATGGCATCAGCCAATTGGTATGCCCAATGGCGGCACTTGGTTAGGCTATACACTTGGCACCATAGGCGCGCTGCTCATCGTTTGGTTGTTATTGCTTGGTATGAGAAAGCGCAGTTACAACTCCAATATGGGCACCGTACAAGGCTGGACATCGGCGCATGTCTACCTCGGCACCGCATTGCTACTTATCGGCACACTGCATGGCGGTTTTCAATTTGGCATGAATGTCCACACCTTGGCCTACGTGCTGATGGTAGCGGTCATTTTGAGTGGTTTTTTCGGTATTTTTGTTTACCTTAAGTATCCTAACTTACTAACTGTAAATCGTTCTGGCGACACTCTCGATAGCCTGCTAGATAAGGTGCTGAAGATAGACGATCGTAGTCGTCGTATTGCCGCAACTCCAGACTTAAGTCGATTAGTCGATAGCGCGATTGACGGCTGTGAAATTGGCGGCGGTTGGTGGCAGCAGCTAACGGCTAAAGGTTCCTCAACAATTAGTATCCCTAATGCGTTCGACTCGGATGGGCAAGAAAAATCACAATCGAATAAAGACCAAGCATTGGTGATCGATGTTTTGGCTAATCGCTTATCACAATTGAGTGGTGGGGGCGACGAAGCCGGTGCCGTTCAGGGTTTAATTGCTAACTTTGCGGCCAAACAAACCTTACTAAGACGCATTAAGCGTGATGTTCAGATTCGAGCTATTTTGAAAATCTGGCTGTACATTCACGTGCCTATATCATTTGCACTATTGGCGGCGTTGATTACGCATGTAATAGTTGTCTTCTTCTACTGGTAACTGCGATGTTTATTACTAATTTTCTGTTTATTGCCATGAACTGGGTTATCCAACTGTGAGCGACCAAAAGCCTGATTATAAGCTGTCTCTAGAAGATACTCGTCTAAGTAAAAGATGGGTTTCTTGGGTTTTGTTTGTCGCCATACTGGCGCTATTTCTAATCGTGCCTATGGCAAGTTTAGTCAGTGATGAAGCGGCAGATGCGCTCAGAGGATCTCCTTTGCCGTCTGATAATTCCTGGAGTTCTGGTCATCTGTCAAAGCCACATCGAATTCCGGAATTAAATCAAAACTGCCAAGCGTGTCACGTAAACGCATTCGAAGTGGTGCAAGATAATTCGTGTTTAAGTTGCCACGATGATACTAATCATCATTTTGACACCTCAATGCATGATGTTGCCAAACTTGATGGCTCGCGTTGCGCAAGCTGCCATATAGAGCATGACGAACCGAGCAGTATTGTGCGGCACGATGACAAACTGTGTAGTTCTTGTCATGCTGACATGGACAAGACCGGCGCGGTTGCTACCGAACTGGTTGATGTAGATAGTTTTGGTAAGGAGCAGCGTGGTAAGCGCAATGCGCCTCACCCGTCGTTTAAAGTCAGTATGTTGGTTTCTGAGGGTAAGGCGGATGCCATGACCTGGTCAATGCGGCGTGTAGCCTTGGCCGACAAACCATTGGAAGAATCGAATCTCATATTTCCGCATGATGTGCATTTGAATCCTGAAGGGATCGACGCGCCTGACGGCAATCAGGTACTGGCCTGTAACGACTGCCATGTTACTGATGATGCCGGTAAGCTGATGCGCCCGGTTACCATGGAGAACAATTGTCGCTCGTGTCACACCTTGGTTTTCGACCCAGATGCGCCGCAGCGTGAAGTTCCACACGGCGACCCTGATACCGTATTGTTAACGCTTGAAGAGTACTACTCGCGACAGTTTCTACGCGATAGTTTGGGTCGCAACCCGACTCCGCAAGAAGTGCGCGATTTTATTTTGCGTCGCCCGGGCGGCACTGTTGCGCGCCGTGCTGAACAGGCACTTAACCTTGCGAGCCCCTGGGGTAAAGCGAATAGCGTTGCTAAAGAGATTTTTGAGAAGACCACCTGTAAAACCTGTCATGAGATTAGCATCGATGAGAGTGGTGAATATTTATCAAAATGGCGTGTAGACCCTATTCGCATTACTGAACAATGGATGCCTAAATCTGAGTTTGATCATTATAAACATCGCGCTTCAGATTGTTCTTTGTGTCATGACGCCACTGGTTCGGAGCAGGCGAGTGACGTTTTAATGCCTGACTTACCAGTGTGTGAAAGTTGTCATACCGGTGAACGAACGCATGAGAACAAGACACCCAGTAGTTGTGTGTCGTGTCACCAATTTCATTTGCCTGAGCAAAACGATTGGCGTCAAGCACTCGAATCGGGATCTGCTCGAAAGGTAGTTGAACAGATTAGCTTAGCTTGGCAACAAACTGATCAGCATCTAGCTAGCGATAATAAGGCCATCAGTACGTCGCTAGTTACGCCAGTTGTTGCACCGCTTAAGCCACTTACGCCTTAGAGCCTTAGAACCGCTTAAAAGTAGATACAAAAAGATCAATAAACATTGATAACTGAAATGCACATCATGAAAAAATCTATGCTGTTAAACAAAATTAGTATTGGCGTTTTATTCGTTTTCGCATTGGCTGTTTTGCCCCTTAATACGGCGTTCGCGCAAGCCGTCTTAAGCAGCGCAGAGGTGCAAAGAATTATTGGTTTAGTCGTCAGTGAGGGCAACGCACGCGGCGCACCAGCGACCATAGCAGTAGTTGATCGCTCGGGTAATGTTCTTGGCGTGTATCAAATGCCTGGTGCTGCAGCTCAAGTGACGATCTCTTCTCAGCGAGGAATTCCCGCTGGTAATGGATTGGAGGGCGCGGTTGTGCCAGCAACATTTGCCGCTATAGCCAAAGCTATCACCGGCAATTACCTTTCTAGTGGCGGCAACTCATTCAGTACCCGTGTGGCCAGCCAAATTGTGCAAGAGCATTTCAATCCGGGAGAATTTAATCAACCCGCTGGACCGCTTTTCGGCGTTCAATTTAGCCAACTTCAATGCTCTGACGTGACCGGTGAAGCGGGTACCAACCAAGCACCAAAGCCGTCACCGCTTGGCCTCTCGGCTGATCCTGGTGGTTTCCCACTGTATAAGGGCGGTGAGGTGGTTGGTGGTATAGGCGTTATTGCCGATGGCCTGTATTCAATCGATAATTCAATCTCTGATATCGACGAATCAATCGACGAGATGCTGGCAATGGCCGGAACCCGGGGCTTTGAAGCGCCGGGGCCGCTGCGTCAGGTTACTTTAGATGGCAAATTAGTTCGTTATTCTGATACAACTATTGCGGCATTGAGAACCGCCAACCCAAGCGGCCTGAACAACAGGCAGATTATTGCTGTTCCAGGCTTCTTCAATGGGCGAATTAAGTCAGGCGTACCGTTTGGTAGCCAAGCATCCGGTTTTACTGTCACCCAAGAATTCGGTGTGCCCGCAGTTGTGTTAGGCGACCGATTTAACCCTCGCGCAGGGACCGATGCCGGTGCGCTTAACGCCAATGAAGTTCGAGTGTTAATTGCTAATGCGCTCAGGGTGGCGATGCGTTCTCGCGCGCAAATCCGCAACCCTGCCGAGTCATCGGCTCGAGTGTCGATTTCTGTCGTCGACAGTAACGGTGTGGTTTTGGGTATTGCCAGAACGCCAGACGCGCCAATTTTCGGCACTGATGTCTCATTACAAAAAGCGCGAACAGCGGCGTTCTTCTCGCGACGCGATGCTGGCCAAATATTGATCGATGCGGGCCATGGGCACTTCGTCAATACAGTCCGAGCGTTTGGCTTGCCGACTGCGTTGGCTGACGGAATTGCTTTCTCTGACAGAGCGGGCGGCAATTTATCGCGCCCGTTTTATCCCGATGGTATCGACGCAAACCCTCCTGGGCCGTTCAGTTTCCCGATAAGTATTTGGAGCCCGTTTAATGTCGGCCTGCAATTTAACCTTATAGCAAATCAGATATTATCGGCTGCGGTCGGCTGCACCACTATTCCGAGTCTACTTAACGGCATACAGATCTTTCCAGGTAGTGTGCCGATATATCGCGGTGGGCAGTTGATCGGCGCTATCGGAGTCTCCGGTGACGGTGTAGACCAAGATGATATGATTTCCTTTTTAGGTCTGCATAATGCAGGCTTAGAATTAGGCGGGGCGATTAACAACGCCGACCCTTCAATTCGAGCTGATACATTGTCGCCTCAAGGTGTCAGGTTGCGCTATATAAACTGCCCGCAAGCGCCCTTTATCGACTCCACTGAAGCATCACCTTGCAACGGCAAATGACACAGCTAGTGGCGAGTAGATTGCTGCGGATCATAGTGTGCAGCGCTTTTAATGCTGTTAGAGATAACCCTTGAACTTAATATAATGCAGATTAAAACGAGCAATAAGACGGTAGCGAGCATCCGCTTAATAGCGCTTGCTATGGGGCTAATGAGTCAATCAGCGATGGCGCAAGTTGCCAATGGTGAGATCATCGAGAGCAGCGAGCTTAGCCCAGAAGCAGCTCAAGTTATTGCGCTCGAAGCCCAAGGTGATCAACCGCAGTCAGCGCAGATTGATAGCCAAGCGGCTCGCCAGAATGAACTAAACTCCGCCAATCAAAAGCGGCTAGGTATTGAGCCAGCAACTTCGATAACCGTAAGTGATTGCAGTGAAGCGCCTAGAGAAACTAGCCGCCCACGTAGACGCCCAGCTTACCCAGTGTTGGTTTTCGAAGAAGATTACTGTAACCCCGATAGGCTTGCTCCTCCAAAAGCATTGCTGTTACCTGACCTAGCACCTGTGCCAGATCGCTGGCGTATCGTAGAGTCATTAGGTTATCCCGAGAATCGGTGGGACCCATACAATAATAATAATCCGCTGAAAGGCGACAAACCGGTGTTTGGTAAAGATTGGTTTTATAATCTGTCGGCAATCTCAGACACGGTGTATGAGCCCAGAAATTTTCCGTTACCGGTAGGCAACGCCTCTACCGCCAGACCAGGCCAATTAGATTTGATCGCTGATGGCGATCA
>JAFMHC010000194.1 GCA_017854775.1 Gammaproteobacteria bacterium
CAATAGTTTTTCGCTAAAAAACTGATCATGCAGCTCGCTCGGATCAGCAATGCGATCGGTGATCCGATAGCCAATACTCTTTAGGCCCGTGCTCGACGGGTAACCGAGCCAACTCAGTTGTATCGGCGCCATTTGTTTGGCGAATACGCCAAGACGATTGCCGCTGGTATGGCCGTTGAGATCAACCAGAATATCAATCTTATCGGCGCTGATCTGTTGCGCCAGTTGGGCATCGTTGATTTGCGAACTGTCGCGCCAAACATCAAATAGCTGGCGGATGCCGGCCGTCACCTGGTCAACTTTTTTATCGTCGCCATTCTTCGCATCACTATAGCCAGTTAAGTGAAACTCGTCTTTATTCAAGCCCGTTAGCAGCGGTTGAATAAAAAAGCGAATAGCGTGAGCGCAATAATCGGATGACACAAAGGCTAGTTTTAACTGCCTATTAGGATCAGCTGTGTTTCGCGTATTGTTGACGATTTGGTGTTTTGGAAATGCCTTGTTAAGCCAAAGCTGGGTTAGCTGATAATTGCTTTGCTGCGTGGTGCGCTCTGAGTAATTACTCCAGTAGAGCAGGCGTTGAGTATAGGCGACATTATTCGGCTCTAGCGTGGCGGCTCTTGAATAGCCACCATAGCCTGCTTCGGCACGACCTGTTCGACAATAGATAAGTGCTAGCTGGGCATGTGAGCTAGCGCTGTCGGGCTGTAACTCAATCGCGCGATTTAAGTGTAATTCAGCCTTGTCGAGCTGTGAATCGTTACTTAGCGCGAAGGCATATTCTCGATGAAGGGCGGCTACATTAGGGCTTTTTTTGCACAGCCTAGACATAATCTTACAGGCATCTTTAGCGCGATTCTGCTCCGCGTAGACTAGCGATATGTAACGCAACTGGTTATTGCGCTCCGAGGTAGTCATGGGGTAAGTCTCTGAGCGACCGGCAATTATCGAGCGAAGTTGATCGGCATAACTTGTTGCGTCTTTATGTCCCATCGCGCGCATACATCTGAGTTTGGTGGTATCACCCCAAGCAGACGATTCATTTTCGCTCAACCCGTTTAAGGCTTTTTGGTATTGGCCGCTATTAAAGTGGCGTTCTATTTTACTTCTTTCCACGTGGACTCTTTATTTTTATTGTTTTCCAATTTAATCACAACTCCTACAGCGCGTCGCTTCATGATCGCATTTGAATGTATGGTGTTCCGCCCAAAATACCCATATCAATAGTGTACACCATGCATGTAGTCAGATAAATGATGCTTGATGTTTGTCAATTAAATGGCCTGTATTTTGCCGGAGCGAGCTAAGCGATGTAGGCTATGCTAATTTACCAGTGTCGGCTTGTCGAACCAATAAATAAAAGCTGAATGAGCGACAAAAAGCGCTTTTGTTGCTGCCTCTCTGCCCGTAGACTCTAGGTCTGATTTTGTTCTGTTTTTGTTTTTCCTAGCCGTGCTTGCGAGGCCCTTTTGTTTCAACAATTAAACCCTCAACAACGATCTGCTGTGCAAGACTGCGAGCGGCCGATGCTCGTGCTGGCTGGCGCTGGTAGTGGTAAGACTCGAGTAATTACTTATAAAATAGCCTGGCTGCTGACCAAAAAGTTTATAAATCCGAAGCATATTTACGCGGTGACCTTTACTAATAAGGCCGCAAGAGAGATGAAGGCGCGGGTTACCGAGCTGCTCGATGCTGATACAACTCGTGGTTTGACGGTATCGACTTTTCACAGCTTGGGCATGGCAATTCTTCGCGAAGAGGTTGACGCTTCAGGTCGTAAGCCGGGCTTCTCCATTTTTGACCCAGCCGACTCACTCTTCGTGGTGCGTGAGCTTTTAAAAGCCGATCTTGATGACAATGGCTTAGTTGATCGTGTGCGCAATCAAATTTCCAGCTGGAAGAACGACCTAGTATCACCTGAAGATGCTAATCGGTTGGCCATGACCAACCCGGTAGAAGTCGCGGCGGCCAATGTCTACGGAGAATACGAGCGCTACTTGCAGGCGTGTAACGCGATTGATCTTGACGACATGTTGTATTTGCCCAACGAACTGATGCGCAAATTCGATAATGTTCGAATAAAGTGGCAAGAGCGTGTGCAATATATGCTGGTCGATGAATACCAAGATACCAACGCAGCGCAATATCGGCTAGTTAAAACCTTGGTGGCGGGCTCTGGCGGTAACGGTCTCACCGCGGTTGGTGACGATGACCAATCTATTTACGCTTGGCGTGGTGCGCAGCCCGAGAACTTGGTTCAGCTACAAACCGACTTCCCGACCCTGGAGCTGGTAAAGTTAGAGCAAAATTACCGTTCGATGGGGCGTATATTGGCGCTCGCCAATCATGTCATTCAAAACAACCCGCGACCATTTGAAAAGCATCTATGGAGCGACCTTGGCATCGGCGACCCAATCTTAATTATTAATGCTGAGAACGATGAGCGTGAGGCTGAGAAAGTAGTCGCTGGTATAATGCAGCACCGTTTTCAGAATCAAACTCCGTATAAAAACTATGCGATATTATATCGGGGCAATCATCAGGCTCGAATGCTTGAGCAAAAGTTGCGCGAAATGCATATTCCGTATTACTTGAGCGGCGGGCTGTCCTTTTTTGATCGATCTGAAATCAAAGATGTGATGGCCTACTTGCGCTTGATCAGCAATCCATCAGACGATAATGCTTTTGTGCGCGCGATTAACACGCCGCGTAGAGGTATAGGTGCGTCAACCTTAGAGGCCTTAGCCGAGGCTGCAAAAGCCGATTCTGAAGATTCAGGCAAAATTGGCTTAGAATCATGCAGCTTATATGGAGCTATCACTAGCCCGTTTGTGCATCAGTTTTTGCAGCCCAAACGCCAAGGCGCAATACGAGAGTTCCAGCATTGGCTAAGCGGCATGATGGAGCGGGCGTTAACCGATCCGCCGCTGCAGTTGATTGATGATATCTTGGATGACATTGGCTACGAAGAATGGGTGACCAGGCAAAGTGCCAGTCCTGAACAGGCTGAGATGCGGTGGCGAAATGTGACTGACTTGCTAAATTGGGTTAAGTCGATCGTTAAGAAAAATGAAGACAAAATGTTGGCCGACGTTGTCGCCACCGTTAGTTTAATGGGCATCCTAGAGAAGAATAGCGATGATGAAGATGCTAACGTTGTTTCTTTGATGACACTGCATGCTTCTAAAGGTCTGGAGTTTCCACATGTCACTATCGTTGGCATGGAAGAAGAGATCTTGCCTCATAAAGTCAGCATTGAAGAGGACATGGTAGAAGAAGAGCGGCGACTATTTTACGTTGGCATCACGCGTGCTCAGCGAGAATTAACTCTATCGTATGCTAATCAACGTAAGCGTTATGGTGAGGTTATTGATTGCTCTCCAAGTCGCTTCCTAGACGAATTAGATGAACAACATATTGTCTGGGAAGAAAAGTTATCACAAGACCCGCAGCGCAAAGAAGAAGTGGGTCAGGCGCATTTAGCTGCCATGCGAGCACTGCTTGGTTAGCGTTGAGGGGTATTCATAATTAAAATATCTGTAATTTTTAACCTTTCAAAAGAGCCAAAGGCTTGACACATCTGGTACAATCGCGCCCGACGAACCAATTGGTGTGTGTATTTAAAATAAGCTCATGAAACGCACCCTGCTTTGGCGAAGGCAACTCATTGAATGTAAATGAGTTTTTGATCCGGTGCTTTAAATACAGCGTATCGGCTCGCCATGAAAAAATTTAATTTAGCTAATATTCTAGGTCTAATTGATCTAGACAATCTTAGGAGCACCTATGGCTGACAATAACGTTAGCGACGTAAATGCCGATGGCATGAGCGTTGAAGATCGAAAGAGGCGTCGTTTCCTCACTGGTATGACCGCAGGCTTTGGCGCTATAGGCGCTGGCGTAGCCGTGGTGCCGTTTGTAATGAGCATGGCACCAAGTGAGAGCGCCAAGAATGCCGGTGCGCCGGTTCAATTTGACTTTTCTAAACTTCAAGAAGGTCAAATGGTTAAAGTTGAGTGGCGCGGCAAGCCAGTGGTTTTGCTTTCGCGAACTCAAGAAATGATGGACGGCCTAACTAAGATTCGGGGCGAATTAGCTGACCCCGACTCTAGCGCAAGTAGTCAGCCTATTTATGCCATAAACGAGCAGCGTGCCGATGAGCACAGTAAACAGTTGCTGGTTATGGAAGGTGTGTGTACGCATCTTGGCTGCTCTCCAGTAGAAAAATTAGCGATCGGACCAGATCCACAAATGGGTGATGACTCACAAGGTGGTTTCTTCTGCCCATGTCATGGTTCTAAGTTTGATTTGGCAGGCCGCGTATATAAAGATGTACCAGCGACCACTAATATGGCTGTGCCACCGTACATGTTTGACGGTACCGTCATCACTATTGGTGAAGACAACGGGAGGATTACATAATGGCTATTCATCGTCACGACAACCATAAGAGTGCCAACGCCGTAATGGAATGGGTCGATAAGCGCTTTCCTGCTACTAAAGTCTGGAATGAGCATATTGCCGAGTACATGGCGGCTAAGAATTTCAACTTTTGGTACTTCTTCGGTTCATTAGCTATTTTGATGTTGGTATTGCAGCTTGCTACCGGCATCTTTTTGACCATGCATTACAAGCCAGACGCTCAATTGGCGTTCGCTTCAGTGGAATACATCATGCGCGACGTGCCATTTGGTTGGCTAGTGCGTTATTTGCATTCAACTGGTGCGTCGATGTTCTTCGTAATCATATATTTACATATGTTTCGCGGAGTCATCTACGGCTCGCATCGTGAGCCGCGTGAATTAGTTTGGTTGATTGGTTGCGTAATTTTTGTAGCCCTGATGGCCGAAGCGTTTATGGGCTATTTGCTTCCATGGGGCAATATGTCCTATTGGGGTGCCCAAGTGATTTTGTCACTGTTTGACGTTATCCCCTATGTTGGCCCAGCGTTAACCGAGTGGATTCGCGGTGACTTTGTTATCTCCGATGCCACCTTGAATCGTTTCTTCGCGTTCCACGTTATTCTGCTACCACTAATCTTGGTTGCCTTGGTGTTTTTGCATCTTGTTGCACTTCACCAAGTTGGTTCAAATAACCCAGACGGTATCGATATTTATGACCACGTAGACGAAGACGGCAAGCCGTTAGACGGCATCGCATTCTTCCCGTACATCGTGATCAAAGACTTGATCGGTGTGGCTGGTTTCTTAATCATCTATCTAGGCATCGTATTCTTCTGGCCAGATGGTGGTGGTGTGTTATTGGAAAAAGATAATTTTGCACCCGCTAACTCGCTGCAAACCCCGCCAGATATCGTGCCGCTTTGGTATTTCACGCCGTTCTATTCAATTTTGCGTGCCAGCACAACGTCACTGCTATTCGCGCTTGAAATTATTACCGGCTTAATCGTTATTTGGTTGTGGATAAGAGCGAAGGTAAGTATTAAAGCTAAAATCGGCTTTACCCTGTTAGCTATTGGAGTTTTCGTCGGTTTGCAATTTGGTAGTGGTAAAGCATGGGGTGTTATTCTAATGGCGGCCGCAATTGTTTGTTTTTTCTTGCTTCCTTGGTTAGATCGCTCGCCTGTTTACTCAATCCGCTACCGTAGCTTACCGTTCAAAATTGCCTTGGTATTATTCTTGGTAGCTTTCGTGACCTTAGGTTATTTAGGTATGAATGCACCAACACCGGGTAAAACGTTGTTAGCGCAAATCTGCACTGTCGCTTACTTCGCGTTTTTCGCTTTGATGCCTTGGTTTACCAGTATTGGTAAAACTAAGCCTGAGCCCAGCCGTGTCGTTTACGAAGCGCATTAGGAGACATTAAAATGAAAAAATTATCTCTATTATTAGTTGCTCTATTCTTTACGGCTGTTATGGGCTCTAGCGCTTTTGCCGCTGGTGGTCATGGCGCTGCCGTTGATGAAGTGCACATCAATATGTCTGACAAAGCGTCGCTGCAAAGTGGTGCCAAGATATTCGTTAACTATTGTCTCTCTTGTCATAGTGCTCAGTACTCGCGTTATAATCGCGTTGCTAAAGACTTAGACATCCCTCTGTGGCAGCTCAAGGAAAACTTGATGTTCACTACTGAGAAAGAAGGTGACTTAATGACCACAACGATGCCCGAAGAAGACGCTAAGGCATGGTTCGGTGTTGCGCCTCCTGATCTTTCTTTAGTTGCTCGTGTACGCAGCCCAGATTGGATTTACACTTACCTACGCGCTTTTTACATTGACGAGAGCAGTCCAAGCGGCTGGAATAACTCGTTGTTTGAAAATGTCGCAATGCCGCATGCAATGTATGAATTGCAAGGCGTGCAAAAGGTTGTCGGTAAAGTTGAGGCTGATAGCCATGGCGCTATCGACGCACATGCCTCTAGTGATGCTGTAGGCGATCATAAAGTAGTTGGCGACACCATCTTTGAGCTATCGCACCCTGGTAAGTTAAGCCCAGCTGAGTTTGATAAATCAATGGCTGATTTGACTGCGTTTCTGAGCTATATGGCTGAGCCCGCTCAGTTGCAGCGTAAAACTATTGGCGTTTACACCCTCGCTTTCTTAATTATCTTGCTGCTTCTTTGCATACTTCTTAAGAAAGAGTACTGGCGTGACGTTCATTAGAGCGCGACTAAAATAGTTAAATAAGCCTGATAATTATTAGGCTAGCTAACAAACGTGGCTTGGGCTTGCCCTTGTCGCGTTTTGTTATTTTTAAAGAATGCTTAAAACGTTAGAATATTTATACGCTAATGTCGTTTTGCACTCTATATTCCAATCTTAAAAAAGGAAATTAGTATGAATACACTCGCAACCAGACGCTCGATAATGACGCTTTACTCTGGAACAGACTGCGTGTTGAGTCATGCCTGCCGGATCGTTCTACAAGAGAAAGACATTGAGTGTGAAGTGGTATATACCGACCCTTCAGACACATGCCAAGAACTTGCCGAGTTCAATCCATACTACGAGACACCAACCTTGGTTGACCGTGATTTGATCTTGTATGACCCATTCATCATTAATGAATATTTAGACGAGCGCCTACCTCATCCGCCATTAATGCCGGTTGACCCAGTGTCGCGTGCCAAGCAGCGTTTGATGATTATGCGACTCAATCGTGATTGGTTTGACTCATTAAAAGCATTGCAAGAAGACAAGAGAGACAAAGCGGCTCATAAGGTACTTCGCGATGGCCTAATTGCTATTTCACCCTTATTTGCTGAGCAAGACTATGCAATGGGCGACGACTATTCATTGGTCGATGTTATTTTAGCGCCGCTATTATGGCGTTTGCCAACCCTCAATATTATCTTGCCTAAGCAAGCTCAAGTTGTTGAAGAGTATTCTGAGCGTTTATTCGCTCGTCAAGCTTTCCAAGATAGCATGAGTGATACTGAGCGTGACTTACGCGGATTTTAATCCGTTTTTAACGCCCCATTTGGTGACCGATACAATGACCTCGACTAAACCGTATTTGATGCGCGCAATCTTTGAGTGGACTGAAGACAATAGCTTCACTGCTCAGGTACTGGTAGACGCCGAGGCCGATGGTGTCGAGGTGCCAAAAGCACATGTGGTTGACGGGCAGATAGTACTAAATATCAGCTCGTCAGCAGTGCAACTGCATATTATGGATAACGAATGTATTAGCTTTTCAGCTCGCTTCAGCGGTGTTGAGCAAGATATATTCTTGCCAATTGATTCCATTCTGGCAATATTTGCCCGTGAAAACTCACAAGGTATTTTCTTCGACGACATGGACGAAAACGGCACTGACCCAGAGCCAACTGGCCCAGCTCGTGTGCCAAGCGAGCCAACTGAGTTAAAGACTAAAACAAAGCCAAAGCGCGATACCTCGCATTTGAAAATTATTAAGTAGTTAGTTTTAGACTTCGAGATGCCCTCAAGCGGCATCCAGTCCATCGGTTCTGAGAGACCCTTCTTCTGCGCTTAGCAACCGCTGCTGCGTCGCTAAGCGCAGAAGAAGGGTCTTTCTACTAACAACCAAAATCAATCCTACCAACAACCAAAACCAATCTAATCCCCTCGCTGGTCAACTAAATTCCAATTTTTGACCTGTTGATAAATAACCGCTGTTTCAATATGCGCCACCTCTGGCCTTTCAGCGAACGAATCCAGCACGAAGTCTCTCAGTGTTTCGGCATCTTTAACGGCAATATGCACCATAAAGTCATTAGCGCCACTGAGATGGTAAACAGTCACCACTTCGTTCAGCCCGATCACGTAGTTTTGAAAGGCCTCTAGCCCGACTCTCGAATGTTGGTTCATTCGTATTGCCACCATTGCCTGTAAGCCTAAACCCAAGGCTGTTAAATCAACTTCAATATGCGCGTCTCTGATATAACCTCTGGCTCGTAAGTAC
>JAFMHC010000195.1 GCA_017854775.1 Gammaproteobacteria bacterium
ACAACGCTGCGGCAGCGATCTTGTCTGTGAGCAGGTAAGCAGCTTCACTGTGACTCAATCTCCTATCGACCCTGGCAGCGACATTGGAAACTATACTGGCACCTTAATCGGCACCTTGGTGTGTCAAGACGGGTTTGACCTTTAACCGTAAACTGATGACAAAAGCGGCTAATTTGGTCGGCAAATACGGCGACTAAACAGTGTTATGAATAAACGGAATTTTATTAAAATAGTATCCTTGAGCTTGTTTCCAGATATTTCAAATTCCAACACCAATCGCTCTATGTCATCGGCCACTGATGTTGCTTTCGATGATGCGCTTAAGTTTATTTCATTATCACCGCCGCCAGGTTTTCTTATAAATATCGGTCAACGTTATCTCTATAGGCGTCCATGGGAAAGTCATCGTGGTTTATTGACTGGTCTGTTGCTTAACGATGTCTCGCTCAGCGAACAGGGAGCTAGCTCGGAGATTAACGCAAAGATAGAAATGGATTTTGCTGATTCAGACATCGTTGAGATCGATGGCTGGCTTTTATCGTTAACCGAGGCTCGCCAATATGCGCTTTTATCATTGTCTGATTCGCAAGGCTGATGTTAATTGATGCAAGAAAACTAGATGATGATTCGGTACTACAAGGCGATATCTGTATTGTCGGAGCCGGGGCTGCGGGCATAAGCATCGCACTAGACTGGCTGCACAATTCCACCAACATTATATTATTAGAAAGTGGCGGTTTCGACTATAGCCCTGATGTTCAAGCGCTTAACGATGGCCAAACCACCGGTCAGAAATATTATCCCTTACAGTCGAGCCGACTTAGACAGTTTGGCGGAACCACTGCGTTTTGGGCGGGCATGTGTACGCAACTAGACGAGATAGATTTTAAAACCAGAGATTGGGTTGCCGATAGCGGCTGGGCGTTTAGCAAAAGCGAGCTAGCCAGTTTCTACGCGCGTGCGAATGAGATTTTGAACATTATGGGTGAGCAAAAACTGCATCATTATATTGATTCAAAATACGCCTCGCGTTCTATCAATAGCAACAAGGTGTGGAATAAACTATGGCAACACTCGAACGCACGATTTGGTCGTGATTATAGACAGGAGATAGTCAAGGCCAAGAATATAACCTTAGTGACTCACGCTAGCGTGGTAAACATAGAGTGTAATTCAAGCATCTCGAAGGTCGTTAGTTTAGAGACCAAAAATCACAGCGGTAAAACTCATAAAGTAACCTCAAAGAAGTTTATCTTAGCCGCCGGTGCTATCCAAAATGCGCGGCTGTTGTTAGCGTCTCGATCGCAAGCCAAGAACGGAATCGGCAATGATTTTGATCTTGTCGGTCGTTATTTTATGGAGCACTTAGAGGTTGATAGTTCTGAGCTATGGCTATCGAAACCGTTCGATGCTTCGTTGTATACGCGGCAAGAATCAAGGCTTATAGCAAGCGCCGAAATAGCTATCCAAGAGAAAATTCAAAAACAATATCAAATACTTAACGGAACAGTATCGTTAACGCCCTTGAACTACGCACGGCTAGTAAAGCCCCGCATTCAAACCTGGCGCGACAAAGACCCGAGAAAAGCGATGAGAACAATGCTTTCCGACTGGTCAGCGGCCTCGCGAATCGTTAATGCGAAAGATACGTCGCCGTTAAACGCGTATCAACTTAGTACCAGGCTAGAACAAGCGCCAAACCGAAACTCCCGCATCCAATTGCTCAATGACAAAGACAGTTTAGGCCTAGCTAAAGTCAAACTACACTGGCAGCTCACCGAACTTGAGAAAAAAAGCCTTCGAGCAATTCAAATGATAGTGGCTGAATATTTCGGCGAGATGAATCTTGGTCGAGTAAAGCTCAGTCCCTTTTTAACTAGCGATTCATCGGCTAATGACTTTGGCGACCTAAGCGGCGGCTGGCATCACATGGGAACCACCAAGATGAACCAAGATAAAACTAAAGGCGTTGTAGACACAAACTGTAAAGTGCACGGCATTGCCGACCTTTACATCGCCGGCTCGAGTTGTTTCCCAACCTCCGGGTCAGCCAACCCAACTCTAACGCTTATCGCGCTATCACTTCGACTCTCTGATCACCTTAAACGGGATTTATCGGTGTGATAAAGCAAGTTGTTACTTAGACATTAACAACAAAATCAAAACAACAATCACCAACAATAAGCTCCACGTAGCAATATTGATATAAACCGATTGTTTGGCGGCTCTTTTTGCCAGCCAAGTTCGTGGCCGAATTCCACGAATTAAAAACACTAACTGGGCTGAGAAATTTACCGCTACTACATTGATTAGAAGCAGTAAGCCGGCGTTGCTGGCTAGGGTCCAATAGCCGGTTCCTAGCATCATGCCAAATACGGTTGCTGGTGGTGCTAATGCCACGGCTACCATTACACCAACCAGGGCGTTGGGCAGGCGCGAGGTTAGTGATACTACCGCGGCGATGCCGGAAGCTAGGGCTAGCACAATGCTTGATGTTTGAACTTGTGTTCTCGACAGTAGCTCGTAGCTATCCATATTGGGTGACCAAATTACCGCGATCAAGGCTGATATGGCTATGGTGATCGTTAAACCAACGCCATTGGTAATGATGGCCGATTTAATCAGTTCTTTATCTCCAAGCACGGCTCCTAACGCTAGGCCTAGGTTGGGCCCGAGTAATGGCGCGATAACCATTGCGCCGATTACCACCGCAACGTTATTTTCGGATATCCCGATAGAGGCAACGATGGTTGCTAGTATTGCCAGTAGAATGAAGTTGCGATCTAGTTTGGTGCCCTTGGATATGTTTGAAAATAGCTCTTCTCGGGTCGCAAGTAAGTGTTCAAACTCGCTGTCGACTAAACTCTCATCACCGCCGACTTGAGCCTCGATAGGGCCCAGTAAGATTAGTGGCTTTGATGACGTTGGTAAAATTGATTGAATACGATCTAGCGTAGGTTGAACATTTTCGATTTCGACAAACAGTCGAAATGAGGCTTTCTCGCCTTCCTTTGTTGGGCGATAGCTAGACAGAATGGTGGCTGAGTGTGTCTCCGCCATTGCTGTGATCGAGTCAAAGAAGCTACTTTGGCAACTTATCTCTATTATTTTTCCTGACATACGATCAAGCTTATTGCTTAATGCCGTTTTGCTTATTACTCGACATCATATCAGCGCTCGTAATGATGTAAACGAGTGCGTAACCTTTCAAGCTCTTCAAGCAGGTCGAGTGCGAGGGCTAGCCCGGCTGGATTTATTCCAAGGTCGCGTTGTAGTCGCCCAGCTTGCTTGACTCGTCTGATGCAAATGCTATTAAAGCGCCACTCGCCAGCTTCAAATGGCGGTTCGATTACAGAGTAGTCAATATAATTGAGTACGTCGTCTGCATTAACGCTACAAGCTTTGCAGAATTCAGAAAGCGACAATTTGAAAAACTCATCGTTGGTAAAACTGATGACTTCTCGGTTTTCCATTACTTACCTCCCATTGACTTACGTGGATTGAAGTTCACCGCTTGGCTAAAGTCTTGGTAGGCTTTTTTTGCCTCGGCGGTTGTGGCACTAGGTAATATTATGTCAACGACGGCAAACAGATCGCCCGGGGTCTTAGCTGGGATCCCTCGGCCCTTGAGCCGCAACTTGGCTCCATTCTTTGAGTTAGCCGGTACGCTGAGGTTTACCGGCCCGTTTGGCGTTGGAGCTTCGATTTTAGCACCCAGAGCGGCTTCCCATGGTGCTACCGGAAGCTTGAGGTACACGTCACAGCCTTCGACCGAGTAATAGGGGTGTGACTTAAATTCAATTTCCAAATATAGGTCGCCGGCTTCGCCTTGACCGGGTGCTGCACCTCCTTGCTTGGCAGGCCGTATGTTTTGGCCTTGCTGTACACCCTTAGGTATTCGCACATTCAGTGTGCGTTTATCGGCCACTGGCCTACCGTCTGCACCAATTTTGGTCTGAGTGAAGGTGATTGTGCGATTCGAACCTAGAAACGCATCTTCGATATCAATGGCTATTTTAGTATGCGAATCTTCGCCACGTGATCGTCCGCCGCCAAAGCCTTGGTTAGCATAGCGGTTGTCTCCCCCGAATATATTTTCGAAAAAATCACTGAAGTCACCAGATTCAGCGCCGGTGAATCCGCCGCCATGATATTGCGATCTTTGGCCATTATTCGGAGGAGGGCGAAAATCTTGCCCAGCTTTCCAGTCGCTACCAAATTGGTCGTAAGCGGTTCGTTTTTCTGGATCCCGCAGCACCTCATAAGCTTCTGACACTTGCTTGAATTGTGCCTCAGCGTTGTCTTCTTTACTGACGTCAGGATGGTATTTCCTCGCCAGCTTTCGATACGACCGTTTGATCTCGTCGGCAGTAGCGTCGCGCTTTAGCCCCAAGGTCTTATAGTAGTCTTTATATTCCATAGTAATTTTTATATTTGATAACGATACTGCCTATATTTAGTAGTGGATCTTATGTTTTAAAGTCTAAGATCTGACTAAGCTCACTATTTATTACTAGTGTACTAAATAGTGACGCTAGGCTGAGGTCTCTATCAAGAATAAAACCTTATCAACAAACAATAACGGCAAACTCTTGGTTTGTATTGATCTGCATCAATTAACGTGATTAAGCTGATCGTAAAGTGCCCCCTAGGCATAAATCCTTTTATCAGATCAAGAGTCTGGTTAAGCTGCTGGCTATTCGGCGGCTCGATAGAGGTCACACCTCTGCGGACGACAGAAAGACATCGATCAAAAGTGATATTACCGGGTGAGACTGATAGCTATTGTTGCTAACTTTGTGACCATAAAACGAATAGCCGACGGCAATAAAGCTAAATCGTGTGCTGAACTCACCAACCGCTTGATAAGCTTTATGATATTGCCGTTGCGAAGAGTGTTATCCACAATAGTTCGAGGGACAATAGTGCCAATAAGCATTGCCTACAGGTGTATGTGAAGGTTGGGCTGTTACCGCGAGGGACCATCATTGCAACTAACGCTTGAGCAAAATAGTAAAAAGCAAATGCACGGGAAGCTAGGGATATTATTTCAAACACGTTTATTGCCCAAACCAATGCAATAGCCAGACTCATCAAAATCAGATAACTTACTCTCTGAGATACTCGTTTATTTGTTTCTTCAACGACTAAACCGCCAGCCCCAGGAGTGTCGGCTACGGCCGCACTGAACTGACTCATTACCGCGGCAATTATCAACATCGTTGGCAAAACAAAGGAAACAATTCCAACTAGATCGATAATTGCTGTTTCGTCAACCGCTTTTGAGTGGAGTAATGGTAGTAACGGCATAATCAGCCATATAAACCCAATATAAATTGCGGCCGATAAGATTTGAGCAATGCGCATGCTTTTAACTCTTATTTCGACAGAGTAGGCACTGCCGAGATAGCGCGAAGTCTCGAAGCCCTGCACAATTAATAAAACACCCGCGAGAGCTCTTAGGGTGTCGTATTTAGAGCGAGGCTCAAAGGCTAATACATCGCGGTATACAGTATTAAAAAAGTCGTAGTCGGCAAGCCCGATCAGTAGCGCAGCGATAATTGTAAGCTTAATTGTGACGGCAAAAGCTTCGAGCATTTCCAAGCCCTTTAAGCCTCGATGCCAACCTATTAGGCCAATGAATATAAGCACTGCTGTGGTTAATGAATTTGCGGCGAGATTTGATTGTATATCAACAACTCTTAATACAAACGCCGCTAGTAGTCGAATATAAAAGGCTACCGACACTACATAAGCCAAGGTCAGTGCAATATTGGAGGTCTTTTAAGCAGCGCTAAGCCAACGGTTTCCACCGGCATTCAAAAGTGGTTCAACCTGTAGAATATTGAAGCGTAATACCGAGCCTATTGTGTATGCAAATATTACAATAGCAATAATCGCCCACACCGCATTGGCGCCAACGATGTTGCCAAGTAGCGGAGCAACAACTAAAAAACCACTGCCAATTATCGAAGCCAACGGCGTTAGGGTCGCACGCCACAACGGCGAGTTTTTGACTTTCTTGGAAAGTAAGATAGCCGTCAAGCTGATGGCGACAATTGGTAAAATCCAATCGATAGTAGAGTTAGTCACTGGATGCCTTTCTCTCTTAGTAACTCGGTTATTGGCTGCTTAAGCCATGCTCGTGGGCGCATATCACTTCGAGTGTCAGACGGTTTGCAATGGCGACTGCCGTCTTTGCATTTAGTTAAAACCATTTTCGACGACGAAAGAAAATTACCATTAAGATCACTATGACGAGCATTACCGACCAGATAGCGACATATCCATAGGCCCAATTTAGCTCGGGCATGTTCCATGCACTGGCGGTAGTATCAAAATTCATTCCATAGACTCCAACGATAAAAGTAAGCGGAATGAAAATAGTGGCGATTATCGTTAGTACCTTCATAACTTCATTCATGCGGTTGCTGATACTGGATAAATATATTTCCAGTATGCTGCTGGTCATGTCTCGGTATAATTCCAGCAGTTCTAAGACATGGATACTGTGGTCATAACAATCACATAGATAAATCAAGGTGTCGTCATGGATCAGAGCATGGTCATCACGTAATAATTTGTTAATGACTTCCCGCTGTGGCCACAACATGTGACGCAACATGATTAATTCACGTTTGACTGTATGAATCGTTTCGAGCGAACTTTCGTCGGGCGCAGTAAGCACCTGTTCCTCGATAGCTTCGAGTTGCAGACCTAAGTTTTCTAGTGCTGGAAAACCATGATCAATGACCACGTCTAAAAGGCTGTACAACAGAAAGTCGCTACCTCGAGATCGTAACCGGCTGCCGTCATTGCGTAATCGCTTGATCACCTCATTAAAGACCGGAGAGTCTCCTTCACAGAAACTGATTAGAAATTTTTCGCTTAGAAAGAAGCTTACTTGATGCACTTTAACTTGCTCGTTGGCGATCATTGGCATGCTCATGACAACAAACAACTGGTCGTCGAAAGGCTCTATCTTTGGCCGTTGTCCTGAGTTAAGCACATCTTCAAGCGCCAACGGGTGTAACTTGAAAAGCTTTCCTAATTCAAGCATAACGGCCTCACTTGGATGACCTTCGACATGCACCCAGGTAATGTTGTCGTTGCCTAAATAGGGCGCACAAGCGGCCGCATCAATACCGTTAAGGGTATTGATTTCATCTTTACTGTAATCAATTAATCGAATGCGCAGAGGCGTCGCATCATTTGTTGATACGGCCTTCAATGTTCCTGGCGCTGTGCCTGGAGGGTGGTAGCGTTTTAAGAGATGTGTCATCGTGGATTGTGTCTTAATAGTTCCGATCGTTGTAATGCTGACGTTGGGTTATTGGCCGTCTAATTGGTCTTCGCTTTTCACGCGAACAATAATCATCGTGGCTCTCATTGTATGGGCTCGGCGTCAATGATCTAAAAACTTGTCACATTTAAACTAAGGCTACTGAAATAGTCGTAAGTTAAAATATCATTATTTACTACAAAGGTTAGTCAAAATGACAATTTACATAGACCTTTGCTGATGAGGCTTAGAGTCGGGCGAATAAGCTAACATTTCGTCCGGCTTGAAGTTTCGACTATAAATTTACAGCGTTAAGCGGGAGTAGTACGTTGTTAACAGCGTTAATTATATTAATAGCGAAAATGACGAAAGCAAAGGCAAGGGCGTATAATGATTTAACACATATGTCGCAGGCCAGATGCCTTTGCCTAACTTAGCTGAGTCGCATCATTGCCGTTAATACTCTAGGTGATTGATTATGAAAAAATATCTAGTTTTACTCGGGCTAATTTTGAGTTGTTTGCCATTGCGGTTATTTGCTGAAGCGGGCATTGAGTCTACCCAGCTGAACCTAACAAGCAGTTGGGTTGGTTATGGCGCTCTATTAATATTCGTGTTGGCATATGCCTTGGTGATTCTCGAAGAGAAAATTCATCTTAAAAAATCGAAACCAGTGTTGTTGGCGGCTGGGTTTATTTGGATATTGATCGCCCTAGCGTACAATAATCATGGTTTGTCGCATGAAGTTGAACCGGCTATACGGCATATTTTCCTAGAATATACTGAGCTTTTTTTCTTTCTATTGGTTGCAATGACCTACATAAACTCAATGGCTGACCGGTGTGTTTTCGAAGCCCTTCGATCTTGGCTAGTGAGAAAGCGATTTAGTTTTCGGAGCTTGTTTTGGGTTACCGGCTTGTTTGCGTTTTTTATCTCGCCGGTTGCCGACAACCTGACTACGGCGCTTATCATGTGTGCGGTGGTGTTGGCGGTTGGCAAT
>JAFMHC010000019.1:0-1735 GCA_017854775.1 Gammaproteobacteria bacterium
TGGAATACCACATTATTCGAGCTTAAGCTTTCATAGTGATCAAACATGTTTCGCCTATTATTAGCCATTTTGTCAATCCAGGCACGGCCACTAGAGCACTAGTTCACCTGTGATAGGCGCATATTCATATAAAGTAAGTGCGCCATCGATTGTTTTTTTGGTAACACGATTACTCGAGTCATACTCATTACGAGTAATCGATCCGCTTGATGTCTGTATCGCTACCTTATTGCCAGCTTCATCGTACGCGTAGTAGGTTGAGCCTGTATCTGCACTATTTAGAGTAATCACCTGCCCAAAATCATCTTTCAATTTTTCAGTGACATTACCATTAGCGTCGGTTATACCCGCAGCATCACCGTTAAGATCAAAATTTACTGACGTAGACCATCCAGTCGCTGACGTCATCGTTAGCAAGCGTTTTTCCATCGATGTTGCGATGTTTGTTATTTGGCCATGACCATGATCAACCCAATTAAGCTGATCATTGGCATTATAACCGTAGCGCTTACTAACTCCATTCTGACTTAATTCGGACAAGCGCCCTTTAGAGTCGTAAATGAAATCCACGGCATCGATCAAATCACCAACGGAGTTTGACGTCTTTCTGCTGATGACATGATTTTCACCATCGAATTCTAGCTCAACGGTTGGACCATCATTACGTTTTACCAATGTCAAACGACCCGAACTATCGTACTGATACTCCACTGCATTACCCGCGGCATCGACAATAGCAACTAGGTTACCAATTTTATCGTAACGGTATGCGAGTGATTGCTCACCTCTAATTACTTTGACTGGTTGCCCGCCGAACCCATACTCGATAGAGACAATTGGCTGCTTATTAATAGCCACCTTGGTAGGTCGGCCCATGACATCATATGAGAGCACACGCCGAACACCACCATCGGCAGACTTAGCCTCTATTAGTCTATTGAGAGTGTCATAAGAAAACGATGCAACATCTGCAACGTCTGTTCTTGGGCCGTCTATCGATACTAGATTTCCAGCACCGTCGTACTCAAGGCTAGTGACCCGCTTGATAGAAATAAAGCCAGTTGTATTATCGTCGATTTCACTTAATGGTGTGATTGGTGAGAACCCTTTCTCAAGTAAGGTAACGATTCTTCCACTAGAATCATATTCATACTGAGTTACACGAAAATCATCCTGTTTGACACTTGGGCGGAGTACTTTAGATGGTAGCTGCATGTTGCCTTCATATTGGTATTTAGCCCACAAAGAAGATGGAACACCGGCCTCGCTTCGATACTCTGATATTAGTCGTCCTCGCGAATCGTAATTGTAATCAGCAGCAAAACCATTCTTATGTTTGGTTTTTGTAACTTGCAGCGCATCATTGTATTCATATTCAACATCACCGGTCTGGCACACGCTACATCCAGGCCCGCGGACTTGAGAAATAACTTTTTGACCGGCAATTTCCGCTAATACATAGGTAGTTTTAATGCCCTGGCTATCAGTTAATATACGCAGATCGTTTTCATCATCGTAGCTAACTGAAACTTGTTCTGTATTTATATTCTTAGTTGAAGAAACTGCTCTACCCGACTCATCATAACCATAACTTTGAACGCGAATGCCTCTTTCATCGGTGATCCCAGTCAAATTCCAAATATGGGTTTTATCCTGATAGTGATAAACGCGAACACTATTTTCAGGTCGAATAACGTTAACTAAACGCTCTTGACTATCGAACTTGAATTGAGTC
>JAFMHC010000019.1:1745-3643 GCA_017854775.1 Gammaproteobacteria bacterium
CTTGGGTCGGTAAAACCAGCAAGCCTTTGGCGATTGTAGTGCAAGCTTAATCGACGTCCCTGTGGATCAGTAACAGATATCAAGCGCCCACCATCGCCGCCATATTGCAGCTTGAGTGTGTGACCCGCTTGCTGGATTTGAGTCATCAAACCTCGGTCATCAAATGAGACAACACGACCGGAGCGCCAGCGCCATTGGTATCCAAAATCAGTTGTTGTTATGTAGCCATCGTGGTGGTTTTTAGTTTGATACTGAGCTCCTGCTTTGCGATCACCAATATGGTTGAAAAGGAGAATCCGCCCGTCAGCTTGTTGGACTTTCAAAGAATCCATTTCACCAGGCCGAAAACCTTTTTGGACCGAGAGAATGGTTGAGTAACTGTGACGCCAACCTCGGCCTAAACCGACGCTTTTCGAGTAGGCGCTGTTGTAATGACGAACAAATTCTAGGCTGATAACGCCAGGAAGTGCTTCTAGATCAACCTGCCGTTTATATTTATTTCCTGAAATAAGGTTAATCGGGTTGCCAGTTGAGCCGTTTGGAGCTCCGGCGCTGCCATCCGCGACCCCGCCAACGCTGCACGGGTCATTATTCCCACAATCGGCACCCTCACAACCATCATCGCCGCCGCCATCATCATCGCCGATACAGCTCTGTACGGTTGCGTCACACTCGCCAGGATCACAAGTACCTAATAATTCACATAACGGGTCATCATCACCACCACCAGAATCGTCACATGCAGGCGAACACACTATGCCACAATCTACCGTATTGGTAGGGAATGGGTCGAATTGGGCTTGCGCCATCGACGATGTGGCTAGGAAGACTAATGCCGCGATTAAACGACCTAGACGACAAAACTTAGAGTATACCAATTCCATTTACCTCTTTCATTTCAACATAGGGTTGGCGAACACCGTTAAGTGCCCATTAAAAAATTTAAAGCGCCGCCGTCTCGTGCTTTTATATAAAGAACGAAAATAATAACCACAAACGTCATCGGAAACAGAAGCAAGATCAACGGCCCTAGCATTTTCACAGGTGCTTTTCCTGCCATTTCTTCAGCTTTTAAAAATCGTTCTTTGCGTCTCTGAGTAGCCTGCTTAAATAACAAATCGCCAAGCTCACCTCCAACTTCTTCGGCTTGATTGATCGCAGCAACAAAATTACTGACTTCTGGCATCGCCACACGTTTTGCCATCAAGTCTAGGCTTTCTCTACGACTCAGGCCGGTTCGTATATCACGAACTAAATGTTGAAGCTCCTGACGCAGTGGCCCGTCCGGCAGCTTGTTTGTTGCATGCTCAAGAGCACTAGTAAAGTTCAAACCAGCTCGCATGGAAAGCACCAACAATTCAAGAAAGAATGGAAAGTGCTTGGATATCTTCTTTTGACGTTCTTTGACGGCGTCATTCAGCCAAATATCTGGATAAAAGAAACCTATTGGAATGGCGAAAAGTACCATAACGATATGGTTAATATTCTCAATTGCTAAGCCATAGACTATGGCAAAAACAAAGGTACAACCGAAGGCCAATCCAACCCAACGAGAGGCCGAGAACTCTTCTGGTTTTATCGCATATGAGTACCCAGATGATTTCAACTTATCCGCCAGCATTTGATAAACCATCGAATCCGGAGACAATGGCTTCACTAGTTTAAACATGTTGATTACTGGCAAAAACAAAGTAAACCAAGATGGCGGACGATCACGCCAAAACTCGGAGCCCTTGTCATCTCTTTCGTTCCAGCTGGAAACAAAGAAAACCACGACGTTGACTATTGTGACTAAAACTAAAAATATTATTAAAGAAAACATCGTAGCTTATATATCAATATCAATGATTTTTCGGATCAGAAAAAAAGCAAGAATGCCCATCACCGCTAACAGCGCA
>JAFMHC010000019.1:3653-39114 GCA_017854775.1 Gammaproteobacteria bacterium
TGGCTTCCGGTTCAGCTTGATACATCATGAATATGACCCAAAGTGGCATCGATCCAACCAACCAGCCTTGAGCCTTCCCCATTGAGGTTAGAGCTCTAATCTTGCCTTCAATTTGCAAGCGTTCGCGAATCGTATCTGCCAAAGTTTCCATTGTGTAAGCAAGGTTGCCACCAACGGATCTAGAAATCGCAACCGCTGATGTGAACAACTCGACCTCGATTGACTCGACACGAACGTACATTCTAGCCAATGCATCTTCTATTGGCTGCCCCATCTTCACGTCTGACAACACGATAGCAAATTCTTGTGAAATTGGCGGAGGCTGCTGCTCTACTACCAACTCCATCGCCCTAGCAAGATTAGCGCCAGCTCGTAACGACATGGACAATGTGCTAAGACAGTCTGGCAATTGGTATACAAATTTTTCATCGCGCTTTTTCTTTAAGTAAGCGAGTACGAATTGCGGTAAAAAAGCACTAATAAATACAGCGATGCCAGCAACAACCAACCCATAGGTTGCGAAAAAAAGGATGCCGACAACCAATGAAAACAGCAGTGTCGCGAAAAACAATTTTTTAGGATCTACAAAAAGTAAATTGTCCGATAGCCCCTGTTTTATTTGATCTAAAGCTCGGTCTTCATATTCTTCATAACCTCGCTTTACGGTATCTCGCATCGAGAATATAAACAGGCATACAGCTACCATGCCCAACACCATGATTATCACAACGTGCATCATAAAGCGTGCTCTCTACTATCATTAACGAATACGCTACGGTCCATGACAACACCACCGTTCTCAAGGTCGCTATAGAATTGTGGAATTTCGCCTGTGGACTGGTAGTGCCCCAAGACAGTGCCATTCTCGTCTAAACCAGTTTGCACAAACTCGAATAGTTTTTGCATCAGAATAACGTCGCCCTCCATACCGTCAATTGCAAAAATACTGGTAATGCGTCTAGAGCCGTCGGAAAACCGTGTTTGCTGTAAAACGATATCCACTGCGGACGCAATTTGCTCGCGAATAGCTCGTACGGGCAAATCGACTCCTGACATCAAGACCATAACTTCTAGTCTAGACAAAAGGTCGCGAGGGGAGTTTGCATGGCCCGTTGTTAATGAGCCGTCATGACCGGTATTCATCGCCTGTAACATGTCTAACGCTTCGCCACCGCGACACTCACCTACTACGATTCGGTCTGGCCGCATCCTCAAAGAGTTTTTCACTAATTCTCGAATCAGTACTTCACCTTTGCCTTCAACATTTTTGGGTCGGCTCTCCAGTGATATCACATGGTCTTGATTCAACTGAAGCTCTGCGGCATCCTCAATCGTAACGATGCGTTCATTCGATGGAATGAAGTTGGATATAACGTTAAGAGTGGTCGTTTTGCCACTACCTGTTCCACCGGACACCAACATATTACGCCGGTGTTGAACCGCCATTTCCAAAAATCTACCCATGTTAGGACTCAAAGTATCGCGTGACAATAGGTCGTTCATACCAAAGCGATGCTTTGCAAACTTACGAATCGTTAAAGTCGCTCCATTTAGAGCCAGCGGCGCAATGATGGCATTCACTCGAGAACCATCCTTTAGTCTGGCGTCGACCATCGGCGAACCCTCGTCTATTCGCCGACCTAGCGGCGTCACGATCCGTTCAATAATACTCATTAAGGACGACGCTGAATTGAACTGCAATGATATTTTTTGCAGCTTACCATTACGTTCTACATAGATACTCTGGTATCCGTTGACCATGATTTCTGTGATAGATTCATCGGCAAGTAACGGTTCTAGAGGACCGAGTCCGACGGCCTCCGCGACTGTAGACTCGATTAGTTCCGATTTATTAATCCCCTTCGGCAACGCATCAATTTCAGAGTTCAATACCTGCTCTGCGGCTTTACTAGCTTCGAGTCGAAGGTCAGTGTCCGACATTTTGTGTAAAATAGAACGCTTATGCAGGTCCAAAAATTCAAGCGTCTTTTTATGCACTTGTTGAATAAACTCTTGATGCTCTGTCGACGAACTATAAGATTGATCAGCAAACACTTCCGGCTCAGGATCCGGAGCGACCGGCTCTGCTTGTTTCGGCTTAGTAGCTTGACTCGGAAGCATGTCCTCTATCAATACTATCACCGCTGTGCCTAATACAATCGTATCACTGACCGTTAGTTTAGCTCGGGGCTCAACTAGTCGCTCGCCATTGATCCAAGTACCATTAGTGCTATTTTGATCAAAAATGAATACCTCGCCATTCTGCAACTCAATCTCGGCATGTCTGCGAGACACACTATCATTGGAGACAATCAAATCCGATTCGGGCCCTTTACCACACACATATCGCCGCCCTTCCACTAAAGAGAGCGTCGAACTAGGGCCACTGTTTCCTGAAATAGATAGCTTATACATCTTAGTTAATCCAACAAATTAAATTTATAATTTTCGTCATCTTTAGAATAAAGCCCTTTAGCTCGTTCGAATGCATCTTGATTCACTTTACTGTTTGGCTGAATCAATGTCGGTGTCACAAAGACTAATAACTCGCTACTATTATTTCTAAATTGGCGGGATTTAAACAGTTCACCAATGATCGGAATATTACCTAAGCCCGGCACGCGATCGATATCCTTACTACTCTCATTTTGCACCATGCCTGACAATATAATCGTCTCGCCATTACGCACATTGGTGTGTGTTGACGTCTTACGGGTCAAAAACCCTGGGATACCACGTACACTCACAGCGGGGTCGATACTGCTTACTTCAACCTCAACTGTTGCTGAAATATTGCCAACGCTGTCAGCAATAGGTTGGATATTAAGTATTACGCCATATTCTTTGAACTCGACATTAATACGGTCCTCGGTCTCAATCGGTATCGGCACTTCACCGCCGGCCAGAAAAGCGCAGTCTGCACCGCTCAAACAGGTTAATTTTGGCTCGGCTAACAGTCGTGCATAACCATTACTCGCGAGCATATCTATTACTGAATTAACTCGGGACGCAATACCAAAAGTGTTGAATGAGAGGTCTGTCGAAAGCTGATTTGTCAGTGGCGCAGTAATGCCAGGGTCGATGCTAAAGACATCATTAGTTACGAAACTTCGAACAGTCCCGTAAGTAAATCCGTTGGCAAAATCGTCCCAATTAATACCGACACTTTGCAAAACGTTTTTGCGTACCTCCACAAATTTCACATCCAACGCAACAATATTCTGTAAGTCAATGGTGCTTTTAGTGGCCAGTACCAAGATATTATCAAACGCTTCAGCGACAAGAATGATCTTCGCTAGATCAGCATCGTTATAGATCGTCCCGTCTACCAACACACTATCGCCCATCGGTCGAATCGTAATTCCGTCAACACTTGAGAGCGCCATTTTCACCATTTCAAAATTCTGATTTGCGGCGGGGCTGCCAACATTAATAACCAATGTTTTAACTACGCCGTCTTTCCATAATCGCAAATCAGTAAATCCAGGAGACAATGCTTGAATCAAAAGCTCGCTCGATTCGTCTAGAACTTCGATATCTACTACATTTGGGTCGCCGATTGAAATGCGATCCACTGAGATATTGCGAAGCAACTCAGTTTGCCCAGATACCATCGATAACTTTTCGATATCTTGAGCCGTTGCGTTACCCGACCAAAAAATAATACTTATTAATAAAAAACTAACGTAACTTCTTTTCACCCTAACCCCTACGATATTTAATGATGACATTTATTTTTTCCCTGCCCGTATAATATGCGGTCCTTTTGGCCCGGTCTTGAGCTGCTTATTTTTTCGCCCTAATAATGTGTTTTTAGTGACTGCGGACATAGTCAATTTCTTATCATCAGAACGTGATCTCAATAACACCGTAATGTCCCCCTCATTATTAGCATGCGTTATCATCGCGGCTTCCTCAGGAGTAACGTGTAAAGTGATGGTTTGATACTTTTTTGCCTTTACTTGAGAAACAAAAATTTCATCAATTTCGGTTCCAGTAGCCATTACTAATACACCAGTAAGCATTGGAAATGTTTTTTCGGTATCACCATCCTTGAGTGTTACGAGTAAATCTAGCAAATCACCTGGTGCCATCATGCCAGTCATCGAAGACAATACATCGACTGGAAAACTAATGGCTCGTTTGCCGTCATCAATCAGATTCGAAAACGTATCTCCTTTAGAATAGGCCACATGCGTAGACAACATAGATTCTCCTTTGTTCAAAGAGTAAATCAGGCGATGACCTAGGATGGTATCCAATTCACCTGGCCGAATAGCGTCACCATGAACGAAAGCCGAAGGAACCTGCCTGACCGCAAGCAGGCTTGAATTCAAAATTTCCCCTCGTTGCAATGAGCGCTTAGCAACTACTACTTTTATAGGCTTGTATTGCTCATCGATCTTAGTTTTATGTTGTGTGATCTCTTGATTAATGTAGTTCTGTGCTAGATAAACTGCCGCGAAGCCTGCTAGCAAAGCGATAACCAGCATTACTATATTTTGGGTTTTCATTTAACTCTCTTTTTATTTAAATAGGCTGCCATCACCAACTAAGTTTACGGCGCCGATATAGCATTGATGTAACGCTCCTCATGTAGTTCTAGGTCGTCGATAACGCCATCATCCGCGGTTACCGCGAGAAGTATGCCAACCATCGCAAACACCAAAATTATAGTAAACTCGACTATCACACTGCCTTGACTCTTACGCGTAAGCTTTTGCATATAACTATCTCTATTCATTGCCCTTTACCCAGTTCACCTGAACGTTGGATTGATTAAAAAAACTTTTACCTTCAATGATATTGACCATCGCGTGCTGGTTATTTTTTTGAAAATACAGTTGCACGCCAAACTCAGAAGTTTTTCTCAAAAGAGCCCACCCTTGCCGGCCCATTCTTGATTCGTACCAGCTAGCGACGTTCGAACTGGTTCGCTTTACAGAGTAGGAAATATTCTCTGCAATCACGCCTGAATCGTTGGATTCTATGAAACTGACTTGACTAGCAGACGATGGCACCGGGAACTCGGTCTTCACACCTTTTGATCGCTTAAATTTATCGGGCGACAAACTTACACTGAGGTTACCCATCGATGTCTTCTTATCAATCGGTACGATTTGCACCGTGTAGTAATAATCTTTTTGCTCGACACCTAATACGTAAGCATCGCCGTTACGCGACCTTACAGTCTCAGTATCATATTTGGATTTCCAGTATTGCTCATATCGTTCAAGTAACTCGAGTGCCGGCATATCTGCAGTAAACTCCTGCATACTCATCGGCAACCCGTTGTACTTCATTTTTTTCGCGACCCATGCGACTTCCATACCCTTGAAGGTTTTCACTTCGGGTAACTCTATCCATTTCGCAGCAGCAGCAAAAGCGCCGGGGGTCCCACCCAAAACCAATAAGAAAATTAATTTAAACACCAACAGACGACTACCAAGTAACCTACTCTGCATCTTTTATATACCGGTCTTCTAAGACTTCTGAATAGACCGGCAAGGTAACCGTACCAGATTGGTTTCCTTCACCAATAAATATGGTATCCGAAAAGGGTAAGAAGACCTTGGCCGCTGCATCACCTAAAAAGGTTGCAATCTCTACCTCTTCATCTATCACCAAATCATCCACACGCCCCCTATATAGAGCTTCCAAACTTCCGCCCATACTCGTTTCTTGGGCAATAGTATTAGGCGGCGAGACGGGGGTTAAGCTCCACTCATCGCTCAAAATCGCAGCGCTACTATTAATAGAAAATGTCTCGGAGTCGTCGTCTTTTTGATAGCGATGATCATCGTCTTCATCGAATCGATCAATAAGTTGAGTCTGCACCTGCATAATGGCGTAGCCATTACCGTTCAAATCTAGATCACCACGAATACCACCGTTGTAGGCAAAGAGAGATACGGCCGTCGTCGCGCCCGGCGATTCATTATTTGAGATAGAAAGTGCGGTACTTTGAGTATCTTGCTCATTACCGTTTACGATTCGTCGTCCGCGGTGACTCCAAAATGGGTTCTCTTTCTTTTCGGTAGAGGTTATCGCCTGAGACATGTGCCCCATTACGCGCAGATCGATATCGGCCGCTAGCTCCGCATTAGATTTTGCAGAGCTAGACCATATAGTTCGCTCCCAAGCAGCATAGCGCACAGCCTCATAATGCTTATTCTTTATATCCGCGACCTTGATAATCATGGGTATGGCCAACAACACAATACTAAAGAACACGCCCCAAATTAACGTTTCGACTAAAGACTGGCCTTTCTGAGTCTGGCCTAACTCCTTAGCGACGCTCAACACTTAACCCACCTACCGTCACCAGATTCCGGAGCGCCACATACAGCAACTGAATCAAAGTCAAATTCATTTTCGTCAGGTTTAGGTGACCAATCTACCATCGCGAGTTGATATTCAAGTTTGGACTCTTCATCAACCAATCTTCTCCCATCAGCGCCCTGAACCGTATCTATCAGCAAAAAAGGAACTAAGCCCTCAAAAGAGACGCATCGCCCAGAATTTGAGTTCTCTGGATTATCAGGGCCAGCATAGTACTCACATTCGAGCAACTCGCTTTCAAAGTCACCGTCGACACTTCTTTTTACCATCACTTCAATCGCTTTTTTTCGCCCCGTAGGAATCCATTTTTTGCTATCAATCCAATCTTCGACCTGACATGGAGACTCCAAAACCGGAAAGCGAAAATCGTAGGTAGGAAGCCGATCACAAGTACTTACACGCGACTTGTTTATACGCTGCTTTTTTTTCTGACTCGGATCAACCGCTTTACTGATGACATCGTAATTGTTCGAGTCCGTCACGATCGTATGAAACTTAAGCCCATCATTACCATGCCATACAACCGCTTGTTGCTTCTTTATCATCAGTTGATTTTTCTGGTTGTAAAAATCGACATTCATCGCTTTCAATGCTTCCATGGCTTTAGCACTAGGCGCGGCAAAGGAGGTGGATTGCTCTACACCCCATTCAACCTTTGCTCGATCTGCATCTATAGATATGCGAATTTGGCGATAGTTCACATCATTAGTAGCAGCAACAACACCTTTATCAGTTGTCAGCTGTCGATACTTCTTTTCATCTTCGCCTGCAAAGCTGAAACTCTTATCGTAGACCATTCGAACAGAAAGAGCATCATCACTCTGGGAGTTGGCTTTACAGCCCGCAACAAATAATGAGCTTATTAATACAATTGCTATTCGAAAATTAATCACTTAAGCGTGCCTTCCAGAAAGGGTTAAATAGATTCGCATGCTCGATCTGCGCGCCGAAGGCGGGCATTGTGTGAGGCCGGTGATAGAACACTTCAGAGCGTGCAATCGTGTACATATCGTTACCGGCTTGTGCGCTGCCACCCTCACCAGGCGCCATTAAACGAGCACCACCGAGATTGCGTTTGGCAATCACGGTCAGCCCGAAGCAGTCCGACGCAGAAACCATTCCAGGTGCCGTGACACTGGGCCCTGAACAGTCTTCTCGGTCTTGATCTTCGGCAACCGATGTATACTGCCTTATGCCTCTATACCCGCTATAAAAATCGTCTTGTGTGTCGGCAGTGTGCCTCTCTGTAGACAATCTGGTATCGTATCGAAACTTAGTAAAATTCCACGTTTGAAAACGAAAACGATCTTCGGCGTACCAATTCAGGTCCCCATCGTCCTCTAAATGTCTCGTTTCACCATCTTTTAGCAGGCGAATTGGGAATAACGTCCAGCGCCAGTTGCGAGACTGCCCGTTGCGCAACCAGCGATCGCTTCGCTGACTCGCTAATTCATCTACGTTACGTTCAACTAAACCTTTAATTCGCCCATCATCATCGCCAGGCCCATAGGCCTCCAAGTAAAGGCCGAGGGTTGCTCGATCGGCAATCCATCGTGCGCGAGCACCTTGCAACTTAATGTTGGTAGATAGATGAGAAGGATAACTCTCGGTGACGCCATGCAAAGAAATATCAGGGTGATATGACTGCAGAACAGATTCCTGAAGATCGCTTATAGGATCTACCCCAGGTAAAGTGGTTATGGCATAACGTGCGCCGGTCAAAAAGCCTTGGCTTTGATAGTACGCCTCATTTAACACATCGTTCTCTACAGCAATAATAGGGCCAGCCACTTCCGCCACATCTATTGCTGTATCGATGCCTGTCTCGACGATCGAGACATAGGTGCTAATAAGCGGCCCTATATACGGTATAAATGAACAAAGCGTGTCGCAGATATCGTCAACGAGAGAAA
The DNA here is from genome assembly GCA_017854775.1 of Gammaproteobacteria bacterium. Lineage (GTDB taxonomy): Bacteria > Pseudomonadota > Gammaproteobacteria > Arenicellales > Arenicellaceae > Arenicella. The sequence goes on from JAFMHC010000019.1 coordinate 11,909, forward strand.
CAACATCATCAGCATAGTTGATCCATGACCAGTAGCTTGTCATGTGCCCGACCGCAATGTGATTTGCCATCATTGCGCGGTTAGTGTAAGCGATATAATTTAGATTGCGGGCTACATGCACCGCCGAGGAGTAAGCCGCTGCGTCCGCTGCATTGACCAGATTAGTCTTTTCGGTACTAACTTGAGAGACATTATAAAGTGTGAATATCCCAGTTATCAGTATTAGCGAAAAGGCAATGCCCAAAACAGATGCCTGGCCAGACTGAACTGAAAAACGTGAACGAGTTTGACCAATGAGCAGGCTTTCGCTAGCCACAGCCATCGCACAGGCTTTGAACTTATAAGTGAAATTAAACACCATAGCAATGTGAAAACCAAGCTTAAGACTGACAAGTGCTAACCGCGAACCTGAATCCAGACTCTCAGTTAAAACAACCAATAGACATATCAAAAACTCGCGCGCAATACTCTTGCACAGCCCGCATGGAAGACAGAATCATATTATCGACACCTAAATGCCGATAGATTAACTTGCTTTGAAAGCGGCTATTTATAGCTCAGTCGCTCCCGTCAATGCGTTCAAGCTTTAGTGGCGTAAAAACAAAACAGAAGCTTCAATCTTGAGTATCGGCAAATAAATTCGACCTGAAACCTATACAGGCTTCGACGACCGGAATGCGGTACCTAAGAATTAAGTAATGAGCACAAAATTGAGTTATGACTAGATCAACAGTTTCTAGCGAGGGCCAAAACCCTCGCTCAAACCGCCTAGTGACTCAGTTCTCTATCAACTAATCGCCAGAATTGTTGGTATTTCCTTCATTGTAATCAGCCAATCCACGTGGCCCTGCGGAGCTGGCCGAACTATCGGCCGAGGTGCCTGCGGCTTCGATCTCAGTATCAGCATTCTGGCCTGACATCTCTTGGGCCATAGCGCCCACTTGGTTAGACACTGTGCCACCAAAAAAGCCAACAGCGCCAATGGCTGCAACAGCAATTAACGCAACAATAATAATGTATTCTGATAGGCCTTGGCCTTTTTGCTTTTGAATATTCATAACATTCCTTAGTTTGGGTAGGGAGTCGAAGCTAAAAGTAGGGAGTTAAAGCCTCGTTAAACTTATCACCAACATTTGCTGGGCAGATAAAACACGTAGATATTTAACGCTTCAAAGTTTTCATGCTTTACATCTGTAATTTATTCTATCCCGATTATTATCCATAAATCAACTACTTTTCTGAGACACTGTTATGCGAAATCAATAACATGACATTCGACACCCGCTATCAAACGGTTTTACGAATATTACGAAAGTAGCCCAAAGCTAACCAGAACACCGTGTTAATAAAGTTAAAGACCCTAAAAACCACTAAAACATCAAAAGTGGATCAATGCTTAGCGATAACTACTGAGAGCCAGCTTCCACTTAGAATGGTAATCAGAAAATCCAGCACAATTGAGAAGATGGCAGAAAGGGAGCGATCCATTATTAACGGCCAGCTTGCAGGCGTACGCGCCATCCCGAAAATCTTATTTTTTTCGGATTGTAGGCCCGAACTTTTAATCTATCGGTATATTGCCGGTCAGCCGCTCTATCAAACTTATACAAATCGCCACACCTCAATCCAAGATGCATTAAGACTCTTTCGAGCAACATTGCTCATTCTCGGCGACATTCACTCCGAACGGATAATTCATAACGACTTATCCCCCGGCAATTTGCTAATTGGGAGGCAAAACCAGGTATCAATAATTGATTTTGGTAACGCAACACTGCATGGCTGCTCTGAATTTCATGCCGTCGGAAAACCCCATTATGCATCGCCAGAGCAAATAGAGCACAAACCCATCGATGCTCGAAGTGACATTTATCAGGTGGGCTGCGTTTTATTCGAAGCGATCTATAAATCACAATACCTAGACGCCAATAACCGGCCACACAATTCAATCGACGCTTTCAACAATTCGCCAATAAATTGCTTGCTAAAATTAATGCTGGACTCGGCACGGTCTAAACGAATCACGTCAACTCACGAATGCATCAACATAATTGACAATTTAATTTACAATCAATTAGTATAGGCTTTCATCTATCTAGATAAACATGGACCCTACACATGCCTCACGATGATGGTGCGCATACACTTGCGCCTGCCACAAATGGAATTTACGACGAAGACACGCCGCCGCTGATTCGACGTACTTCAGAAACTCAAACAGAACTTAAAGATGAGGCCGAAAGCGACCTGGCTCTTAGTCGCCGAGCCGACTTCATGAGCTCGGCAGACTCAAATAAATCATCATTAGTTAAATACATGATTTATACCATCATAGTCATCGCTATTCTCGGCTTGGGCTACCTGATTTACAGCAAAATAACACTTGAAAACCGCATTGTTTCATCAGGCTCGGACGCTCAAGGATCAAGCCCTAAAGCATCGCCAAACCGCGCAGATGTTAACGTCGACGAATCGTCATCAACATCACCATCCATCGATGAAAGCGCACTTTTGTCGATAGCTCCTAGCGACAGTTTCGAAGAGATAATCACGCCTATCGAAGACTCATCAGTAGTCGAAATTTTCGATGAAACCTCTGATGTCAGTGCCGAGAAGCTTGGTTCGCAAGTACGGCCAGCCCCTATCAACCCTCTTTCACAACCGCTGTTCGGCGATGAGATTACCAGTCGAATCATCGCAACAGAAAGTACGCCGGACCCATTTGCTCAATCACTTTATCGCAGAGCTTATAATTTGAGACATCAAGACAAAAGCCAAGCCATTACCTATCTTCAGCAAGCTTTGGAAAAATCGAATACAGAAAAATTGACTAACAAAATCAGGTCGCTTCTAAAAAGAACTACTGACGAACTAGAAAGGGCTAATGGTTAATGAAAATCTCTATGCAAAGGAATAGAACTTCGATGACTTTCAATCAATACTCGAGACGGGTAGCTGCAGGTCTTGCATTTGTTCTAATTTCAGGTTGCACAACCACTGACAAAGCGCCAATCGATCTGATTCAGACATCCAAGATAGCCGAGTTTGCGACCCAAGATCCAATTGAACTTTTAGTTATTGGCAAACGCGCCTACAACTCGAAACGTTTTGACTTAGCCGAACGAGCTCTTCTTGAATCGATCAAACTATCCCCCACGGTAATCGACTCGCATCTGTATCTAGGTAACATATATTTCCTAAGCGATCGATACGTATTAAGCCGAGCCCAATACGCCAAGGCTTTGCACCTAGATAAATCCAATCTAATTGCAAGTAATAATACGATGCTGATCGACCTCCGCCAATCCGAGAGATCACTCGGGTTACTCGAAAGCGTATTGCAGGTGCATAGCAAAGACTATGAGCACGTACAAAGCTTACTGACCGCTATTCAGATATTTTTGAAACCCGGTCAGAAGGATGAAAAAGCTATTAGCGACGATAACAGAGCAACATTGATCGAAAAATCGGAGCTTAAAGAATCAGAGCTCATTAGCACAGATAATTTAACCGCCGAGACAGTCTCAAACGCCATTTTAGCCGATGATGGCAGCAGCGAATGAATGTCACCTTAGTATGAATATATCAATTAACGGGCATGGAATTGAACGAGTGAAACATGCTAAGCATTGGCGTCAGCGACTTGTTGGGCTACTCACAACTAGCAAATCGGCCTTCACAGGGATAGTCATAGATCCCTGTAACTCGATACATACCATTGGTATGCGCTATCCGATTGATGTTATTTTTGCAGACAGTAACCATGTAGTAGTAAAGACTTTCAAGAATGTTCGTCCATTCAAATTTTGTTTGGGCGGACGAAACGCACGCTACACTGTAGAGCTTCCAACGGGAAGTATAGACAAATATGACATAAACGCTGGAAACAGCTTTCTACTCAACGTTAAGGACTAAGAACGAAGGTTATGAATATGTTGATATCAAAAATAAAATCGCCGATACGCCAACGTGGAGCCGCAATGGTCGAATGGTTTATTGTGGCTCTTCCTTTGTTCATACTACTGGGGCTAGGCTCATATCAATGGATTGTGATTTACGAAGCAAAAGCAACACTCAATCACGCAACGTTTATGGCCGCTCGTAAAGGCAGTCTTTATAACGGCGATATTCGCAAAATCGAAGGTGCGTTAGCCGAATATATGGCCCCACTCTATGCCCCAGAATCTGGCAATACTTTAGACCTCGCTGTCCGCACTGGCGTATTACCCAATGGCAATTGCGTCTCAATTCCGCATATCCCCGGGACAGACGAAGTTATACGAATAACCTGCCATGACGTTACCGAACACAGCCGAATTAGAATCCTTAATCCCACCAAAGAGGCATTCGAAGATTTCGCCGGAGACGTAGTCGGGCTAGGCACTGACGCAATCCCTAATGTCGACTTGAATCATCGCAGCACTCAAATTGGCGCGGCCAGTGGCGTTAACATACAAGATGCTAATTTGCTAAAGATTGAAGTAGTTTATGGCCTTAGGCTTAACGTGCCATTTGTGAGCTGGGTATTTCCTGTCGTGATACGCCGCTACGCCGAGATAGGGAGCCTAGAAGACATTCTACTGTCTCAAAATCGCATCCCCATACGCACCAGCAGCATTGTTAGAATGCAAACACCAGCAATTGATAATTCAGCCGTCGTAACGCGAGACGTGGCCGAAGGCATTGTCGATGAACTTGAAGAAGAAAGTGTGGTCAGAGAGGATTTCCCCGATCGCCCATGGTGTGGCCCAACAGGCTCGTGTGACACCGAACCCGTATGTAACGGGTGCTCATGCGGCACCTAACTTTACCTACCACCAGTTTAAAAACCGACATCCTCTAGCTCGCCGTTTTCGAAACTGCGAGACTGAAATGCGGGCTACGGCTGTCACTTGGTTCATTTTTGCAACTCCTACCAGCATAATCAGCGCCTTAAAACAGGTATTTAACTACACCGCTCTCGTTTAGTTGATCTCTGAAGCAATTCTTTATCACGGGGCTAAGCCTGTGCCGTCAACGGCCCGTATATTCGCTATCGTGCACCCGACACAAAGAACTTCACGCCTTACGACTATTGTCAATTTTACTCAGCACCGATATTATGTATGCACATATTATAATTAGATTAGTTTAATGGCAACTACAATTTTTGCGAAGCAAGCCCTAACCGCCACAGGCTGGCAAGAAAATATCGCGTTAAGCATCGACGACGATGGGCGTATTTCTGATATCTCGGCCGCTACAGGTAATGAAGTTGAAAAAGTTGGCATTCTATTACCTGCCCTTGCAAACCTACATAGCCATGCTTTTCAAAGAGCGATGGCTGGCCTAGCTGAGCAGCGCGCCGCGGCGGGGTTGAAACAAAAAGCCGAAAATTCAGTTGATGATTTTTGGACCTGGCGAAAAGTCATGTATCGATTTCTAGAGATTCTATCGCCAGAAGATATCGAGGTTATTGCCGCACAAGTGCAAATGGAAATGCTTGAGTCCGGTTACGCCTCGTCGGCAGAATTTCACTATTTACATCACAATCACAATGGCAGCCACTATGACAACATTGGCGAGCTCTCAGAAAGATTGTTTCAAGCTTCACTAACATCCGGCATCGGTTATACCCACCTACCGGTTCTGTATATGCGTGGAGGCTTAGATGGTCGCTCCCTGCAAGGTGGCCAACTCCGATTTTCCTGTGATTTAGATCAGTTCGAAAAACTCTTTACATCTCTCAGGTCATCAATGTCCACGCTGCCAAACGATACTGTCTTAGGGGTCGCTCCGCATTCCCTTCGAGCGGTATCAAGAGAAGGTCTGATCATGGCTAGCCGCTTGGACAACACTACGCCGATACATATTCATATCGCCGAACAGAAAAGTGAGGTGAACGATGTGGTTCAGGCCTTAGGCTCAAGGCCTATTCGCTGGCTGTTGGACAACATAGGTGTTGATGAACGTTGGTGCCTTATTCATGCCACCCATACCGAACCATCAGAGTTAATCGACTTTGCCAACTCGGGTGCGGTTGCAGGGCTGTGCCCAATAACCGAAGCGAATCTCGGCGATGGCATTTTTGATGCGCTTGAATTCTTTCAACACGGTGGTCGATATGGCGTTGGTTCCGATTCAAACGTTAAGATCGCGCTCAGTGAGGAATTGCGCATGCTTGAGGTATCTCAACGCTTACGCGACCAACGGCGAGTCGTGCTCAGCAGTGAAGAGATGCCATCCAATGGTCGTTTTCTCTACTCGCACGCCGCTATTGGTGGCGCTCAAGCGCTGGCAAGAGATTCCGGCCGTATAGAAGTAGGCGCACTGGCCGACTTAGTGGCACTCAACGATCAACATCACTCGATTGCAGGGCTGTCGAACGACACCGTTTTGGATACTTGGATCTTCGCCAGCAATGATAATATAGTCAGCGATGTTTGGGCCGCAGGAAGGCACATGGTTCGTGATGGTCGGCATAGTCGGCGCGATCATATTAGCAATAAATTTCTGCAAACGATCAAACGCTTACGCCAGCAACTATAATGCTAGAACCAGAGTGTTAGAACTATAATATTAGAATTATGACAGTTAACTCACATCACGATATCAGACAAGCTCTACGAGACCGAATTGAGTCAGGCGAGTGGCAACTTGGCGCGTTAATTCCTAGCGAAATGGCGCTTGCCGATGAATACGGCTGTGCACGTACCACCATAAACAGAGCCCTGCAAACTCTGGCGAGTGATGGCCTAGTAGTACGCAAACGCAAAGGCGGAACCCGAGTGTGTGAAATGCCAGTGCGCCAAGCAAAATTTGAAATACCGATTTTGCGCGAGCAAGTTGAGGCCACAGGCGGCAAATACCGCCACCAAATTATGTCACAGAAGCTGAGGACGCCAACCGCGTCGGTGCGCACTCAGTTAAGAATTTCAGCTGGTAAAAAGGCCTTATTCATGGAGACTATCCACTTAGCCGACGATAGCCCATACGCCTACGAACAACGCTGGGTGAACCTTCAAACAGTGCCTGAGATTATGCAGGCGCCATTGGATCAGCTAAGCGCCAACGAGTGGCTGGTAAAAACAGTACCATTCTCAAGTGGTGATGTGATTTTCTCAGCCGAAAAAGCCGATAAAACTATCGCCAGCGCCCTGCAAAGCGATGTCGGCAATGCTATTTTCGTTGTCGATCGCACTACATGGATGGGAGGCGATTTCATAACCACCATGAAGCTTTATTATAAAGATGGCTACCAACTTTACTCGCCACTTTAGCTAGTCTGGCATACCAATCAAGCAATATCGCTTGTCATTAATTCTTTTACCTTAGTATGTGTTTTTAAAATTGAGTACGGTCTTAATAGTTTTAATCATGATCAGAATATCAAATAATATTGACCAATTTCGAATGTACTCAAGGTCATATTTTATACGCCGCTCCATGTCTTGGAGTTGAGCCGTTTCACCACGACATCCATTAACTTGGGCCCAGCCGGTAATGCCGGGTCGAATACGGTGACGTGACATGTAACCACGAACTTTCTTTCGAAAATCTTCGTTCATAGCAACAGGGTGTGGGCGCGGCCCAATAAGAGACATACTGCCATTTAGTACGTTGAATAATTGAGGCAACTCATCAATGGACAATTTTCTGATCCATGCACCAACTTTAGTTACCCGATGATCGTTCCTGCAGACTTGCTTAAACGCTGCGCCCTCTTCCATTACAGTCATGGACCTAAATTTCCAAACATAAAAATTTTTTCCATCAAGGCCATAACGTCGTTGTTTAAAAAATACCGGCCCAGCCCCTTCCAACTTTATCAACGCAGCGGTGATTAAAAAAACCGGGCTCAGCACTAAAATAAGTAGCAGTGAAACGATTATGTCTTCGATACGCTTGATGATTTGATGACCACCGCGCAAGCTTGTCGCTGACATATCAACGACCGGCAAGCCAACTATTTCATCGACTTTATAACTGCTAAGATTAAACGCGAATAGATCCGGCAGAAAATAAACATTGGCCGTTGAATCTAATAAATCGGTTTGAAGTTGCTCGATTTTCGAAGATGCTAACAACGGCAGAGCAATCCATACTTGATCGATTGCTTGGTTGCCATCACTAAGCCTACGCGACTCAATAAACGTCAACACGTCACCTATACTACCCGCTACGGGCAAGCCCCTATATTCTTGAGAGAGTAGCAGTGGGTCATCATCAAAGAACGCTACCGGCACTAATCCAGCCCACGTATCGTGTAACATTGCATCACAGGCTTGTTTGCCGAGCGGCCCAGCCCCGACGATCAAAACACGTTTCTGATTAAAGCCCAATCTTCGCTGGTAACTGAAGAGCATATGAACCAGAACTCGATAGCTGACAAACCCGAGATACGAGACAATAAACGTCCATCCGAACCACAACCGAGAATAGTCGACACTGGTCTTGGTGAAGAAAGTAAAGGTAATGACAGCAAGCGCAACAAACATCCATGCGAGGGCAAGTTTAGCCTGTTCACCGTAAAGCGATCTACCTTGGCCTACTCGGTAAACCGAAAACCATGAGAAAATATTAAGCGTAAAAAAACAAATAATGGTCAACAGTAAGGGATAACTACCGGTGGACATATACTCGTCAAACCGAAGGTAGTACATTACCCAACCAGTAAGGCCAATCACCAGTAGATCAAGCACCCGAAATGCTCGATATATCAGCTCTGACCGGCCAAAAAATGTTTTTTGATTCATACCCGTTAATGACCCCTATTCAAATATTTTCATTATTAGATGTTTGATAGAGTGCCCCAATGAAGACCCCTGCAGAGAATTCTACAATGAATTGCCAGAGGAGTTATATTTATCGTTATCATCCAGCGGCTAAGCCAAGCTAAAGTCGGCCTAGCCGATATCTGTTCTTTGCTAAGCAATCCCTGTACAATCTTTTCAGCAAGAATGTGTCGATCCTTGCGTCCTATGAAGTCTCTTTCTCTAGACCTAGAAGAGTAAATAGTCTGCACGATTAAAGGTAAAAAATTGGCCTACACGTCAACAATACGAATGTTTTTGAAAAAGATGGCCTTTCAAAAGCTGCCTTTTAGGTTACAAGTTCAGCTCTTCAGAGCGTTTAAATTAAACTATTTCAAAGACCTTTATTCTGACAAAAATATCGTCTTTATACATGTGCCAAAAGCGGCGGGCACGTCGATCAATTCCGCACTCTACGGTGTTCCTCAAACTAGCCATTTAAAAGCCAAAGATTTTAAGCGCTACAACCCCGACGTTTTTAATAATGCTTATTCATTTGCTGTTCTCAGAAACCCTTGGGACCGTCTCATTTCTGCCTATGAATTTGCTCGCAGTGGAGGTTCTGAAATTAGGTATCACCGAGCAAAGCTGAAAGAAAAAATGCTCAGCCGAGATTTCCGATATTTCTTAGAATCGCTACAAGACCTTGATTTACAGGAGCTGGATCCAGTGTTTTGGCTACAATCAGACTTTGTACTTGGAGTCGATGGCAATCTGCTTGTCAATCACTGTGGCAAAGTCGAGTCTTTAAGCGATACCATTGCCTGCCTAAAGCGAGAAACCGGAGTCGAGCTTCAACTCGAAAATCGAAACAGTAGCCAACGAGAAAGCCTTGATCAATATTATTCACAGGATATCTGCGTAGAGATCGTGGCTAATATTTATCGCAGCGATATTGAATTGGGAGCTTACTCTTTTGATGCCCTTAGTAAAGTGAGTGCGGTGAGCCGGCGATAATCATGTTCATTATCAGAAAACCGTTTAGTAACAGAGCACTCAACTATCTAGGGCTGCTCTTTACCCTTGGTGTTATTACTAGTATGTATATGCGCAAGGTGTTACCTGCAAAATACTTCTACGATGACAATCGAATGAGGGGAAAATTTGATAGTGAATATTGGGATTTATTTCAGTCTGATATTAATACAATTGCAGTCTATGACTTATTAGGATTTTCCCAATTTAGCTCACCTATTTTGATCGGCTTCTTTGGTATTTTTGTGGGGTTTCTATCATTTCGTTTGGCTTTAACTAGGTCTCCTATGGCTAAACTAGACCTCCCTGCCATACTATTTTTCGGGATGTGTTTTGCTTTGCTGGTCATTTTCTATGGCCAACTCTCAAAAGAGGTAGTGTTGACTATTCTCACTACATGCTGTTTTTTGCTTGCCAAAAACCGTAAGGGCGTCGTTCTTGGGCTTTTAATGCTTTGCTTATACGCAACGTTTTTTCGAATCTATTGGTATCTAGTCATCAGTGTGACAATTGCTAATCTTTTCTTTTTATCTGGACGAATGCGTATGCGCAATTTCGTTCTGCTAGTCATTACCTTACTGCTTACTATGTCGTTTGTTTTTTATCAAACGCAAGGATTCTATTTAAGCGAAATACGCAACACCATGAACCAAGCTAGCATTGGTTCGCCAGACGTAATTACTATTATATTAAATCTATTGCCGACTTCGAACATTTTCTTAGATGTGCTTAACGGTTTGATTTCGGCGCTTAGGTTTAAATTTCCAGTGGAGCTAGTCTTGCTGGGAAACATCAAATATCTAGCGTTTATCGCCTTTCAATTATGGCTGACGAGCGTTGTATTTCGCTCAACCAAAATTTATTTTTCAACTGAACAAAATATGGGTCTGCGTTTTAAATTTTCTTTGTCGATTATTATTGCCTATTGGCTTATTCAAGGCTTCTTCGAACCGGATTTTGGTACCGCTTTACGGCATCAATTTCCATTACTCCCATTCTTCATTTATTTGTTTTGCTGCAATAGGGTATTAGCGCCCTATGATAAAAATTGAGTTGCCAGTGGCTTTTCAATTACTTTGCTCAATCGGAACTCTTGTAGTCAATTGAGAAACAAAAACAAAAAAGTAACAGTGATGCACGTCGTTGAATCTTATGAGGGTGGCGTCGAAGTAGCAATAAAATCATATATTGAAAACTCACCACCGCATATAGAGCATTGCTTGCTATATGGTTTGAGGCCGTATCGAGTATATGAAGATTGGGCTGTGAGTTCTGAGTTGTTGTCCTTAAGCCTAAGTAAGAATCCTATAAAATCCTACTTTTCCATACGCAAACATTATCGTAAATGGCGACCAGATATCGTCCACTTACATTCATCATACGCGGGTCTTGTCGGTAGGCTGACGATGATACCTAGACGTAAAATACTGTATTCTCCACATGGTTATGCGTTTCAACGAACCGATGTAAATGCGGTTCTTCGCACTTGCTACTTGTTGATTGAGTATTTATTGTCATTGAGGTGTAAAGCGACCGTGGTCTGTGGATTTGGCGAACAAAAACTTGCCGAATCGCTGCTCAATAAGACCGTGATTTGCGCACCTAATTTTGCCTCGATCGCTCAAGATCAAAAACCGTTTCAAGATAAAACTTTTGATCTGGTAATGGCAGGTCGGTTAACACCGTCGAAAGATCCATGTTTTTTTATTGAAACGGTGAAAGCGCTATCGAAAAAACCAGACTTAAAGGTTTTATGGATTGGTGACGGCGATCAAGATCAGGTAGCGCGACTGAAAAAACACGGCATCGAACTAACCGGCTGGGTCAGCGGTGATGAGGTTATTAACTATCTCTCACGTGCCAACGTATACTTTCATAGCGCGGCTTGGGAAGGCAACCCTATCTCGGTGCTAGAGGCCGCGGAACTCGGATTGCCGATTTTAGTTCGCGATATTACGGCATTCTGTGACTTACCTAGTGATAGCAAAGCGAGTAGCCCAAAGCATGCCGCTCAATTGATAATTGATCACCTCGATGGACAAACGGATAAGCTCTTTAATGTGCGCGATCAAATAAACGCCAACAACACGCAATTGATGCAATCAGAAGCACTCGCTAAAGCCTATCGCTATCCATCTGACTTCGGTTCAGACTTAATTTTTTATGAATAGTACGCAGATGAAAATCGTATATGTAATACCCGTACTCGGTTACGGAGGTGCGGAAACGCAGCTGTTTTTGTTGGCCAAGAGAATGCTCTCCTACGGCCATAGCGTAACAATTATTCAGGCGCTCCATTGTTCGCCAGAGTTTATATCGCAATACACCGAGTTAGGTATCGAGGTAATTAGCTTGGGCATGAAAAAATCATTGCCTAATCCCCTATTGTTGATCAAGCTGCGCCGGGAGTTCAAACAATTACAACCCGACCTTATTCATTCACATATTGCCCAAGCAAATATCCTTGCGAGAATCGCCAATTGGCGCAAATACCCGCTGATTTGTACGGCGCATAGCAGTGGTGAAAAAGGACGAATTAATATAAAGATGTTGTATAAATATACCGATGCACTCTCGCACTGGAACACTAACGTTAGTCTCGCGGCGGTAGATCGCTATGTTGAGTTAGGCTTATTTTCAAGTGAACGATCTGACTATGTGCCTAATGGGGTTGATACTGTTCATTTTTCTAGCGCGAATAAGGATTCAAATCCCGCTGTCTTCAAGAAGCCCTTTGCAGATCCTTCCAAATTCACATTTCTGGCTATTGGCCGCTTTGTAACAGCTAAGAACTTCCCGTTGATGTTACGATCAATAGCAAAGGTCGATGCCAATTTACTAGTCTGTGGAGAAGGCCCCTTAGAAGCAGACTTTAAGTTGTTGGTTACGGCATTAGAGATTGATGATCGTGTCGTCTTTGTGGAGACGATGCCCGATGTTAGACCACTCTATAAATCTGCCGATGCATTTATAATGTCGTCGACATGGGAAGGCTTGCCGATGGTTTTATTGGAAGCCATGGCGATGTCGTTGCCAGTAGTTTCTACCAATGTATCTGGCGCCTCCACACTCTTCACTGATGGCCTCGCCGGGAAATTGGTATTTAGTTTTGCTGTTGAAGATTATGCCAAAGCCTTGAGTGAAATGATTTTGCTGCCAGCAAATGAGTTAACTAAAATGGGTCACCATGGACGGAGAAAAGTTGTTCACGAGTTCTCGATTGACAAGGTATCTCAAATTTGGATCGCCAAATACCAACATATAATTAAAATCACACAGCCCAATCGAGCGCAATGACAATTAATAAACTTAAAAAGGTTCTCAACTATCTGCTTTCAATAGTCAGAGGACGAGTTATTTTTTCCAACCAAGGTTATAAACTAAGATTTGTTACATTAAACCGAGTGGCGGTTCAGGCGGCTAATCCAGAATATGAGCCAGAAATTCTAGCGCTCTATCAACGAAGTCTTTCCAGCAGCGGTGGTTATTTTATAGATGTCGGAACAAACTACGGTCAAACATTATTTTCTGTTCTGAGTATTGACAAAGATATTCCTTATATAGGCATCGAACCACAACCCGATTGTGTCAGCGCGCTAACGTCGTTTATCCTAGAAAACAATCTATCCAACCACAATGTTATGTGCGCCTGCATTAGTGATAGAGAGTCGATCAGCCAATTACAGTACGATCACCAAGGTGATGTGAGAGCGAGTATTATCGAAGAATTTAGGCCTGCGCAAACCTTCTCATCATCGATGCTCACGGTAACTGTAACCGGAGATACGCTGGTCGAGCAGTTGGTTTCTACACGGGTTCAATTTATCAAAATAGACGTTGAGGGTGCTGAATTAGAAGTGCTTAAATCATTTCGAACTACTATTCTGCGAGACACGCCGATTGTTAGCTTCGAAATTCTACCTGACAAGCTAGTGTCGACCGGCGAGCCACTGAAAAGTGACGTACGCAACGCTCGTAGAGAAAGGGAGGCGAGAATCAGACACTTTCTAGAATCGGTTAACTACCTCTGTTTTTTGCTCAAAGGTGATGATGAATTGCCGGTTGAACTTGGGCCGTGCCCCCAGGGCAAGGTGAGAAATTATGTAGCAAGGCCCCGCCAAGGTGATAACAGTCCGGTTGAAGCTGGTGGCGGGACACTAGCCTGAATACTTATATGAACATTTTTACATTCAAACCTGAGGCTGCTTTGTGAATCGATTATCAATCGACAGTGTGCTCAGCATAGGTGTCAGGGTGTTAGGCGGCTTTTCCAGCTACCTTCTGACAATCGTGGTAGCACGAGTGTTAGGCGTTGAGGACGCGGGTGCCTTTTTTCTTGGGCTGAGTACTATTCTTCTGCTTGCGACATTCTCACAACTCGGCCTTGACGTTGTGACGCTAAAGTACACTGGAATTTTTTACCAGAAAAGCCACCACTTTAGCCGTTTTATTTTGTCGCGTAACAACCTAATAATTGTTTTTGCGTTCTCAAGCTTAGTCGCCGCCTGCGTGTTTACATTCAATAAGCCGTTAGCAAGTTTGTTCGACGACACTCTTCGATTATCTAATGTCTTTCGTACTCTCTCTCCAGTAATCGCAACCACAGCTTCATTGATGATCATAGGTATGTTTCTTCAAGGAAGTCACCGGCCCTTAATCTCTATATTACTCACCAAGATATTTTTCCCGACGGCACTCATTATCTGCTTGTTGTTATTTAGCCAACCTAGTCTCTCGTCGGTTTCGAGAACGGCGACAATATCGTCAGTGGCGCTACTACTTGCAACCTTGACTTGGTGGTTTATTGCTAATCGCTCGCAGGCGATCAAATCGTCTGAAGAAAAACCAGTGGTTGGCGATTTACTTCGCAGTGCGTCAGTTTTATGGCTAATTACCGTGCTTAGTCAAGCCCTTCTCTGGTTGCCACCAGTGTTCGCGGGCATTTGGATGGGGTCGGTCGAAGTTGCGCAATTATCAATAGCTCAAAGGACAGCTATGTTAGTGGGCATTATTTTGGTGAGCGTTAACATGCTGGCCGCACCGCGCTTCGCCGCGTATTATGAACAAGGAAAAGTTGATGAATTCAGTCAACTTTTCAAATCAACTTTAAGGCTTACCTTAAGCTTCGCGATACCAATCATCGTCTGCCTCTTTTTGCTTTCGCCCTATTTAGTGTTTCTTTTCGGAGACGACTATATTGACGCGTCGATACTATTGAAAATAGTATTGCTCGGCGAGCTGGTAAATGTCATTTGCGGCTCAGTTGGTTATGCGCTGATCATGACGGGCAATGAAAAAGACTTGCGAAATTCAGCCTTAATCGCATTGCTCGCATCGTTGCTATTGAACTATTTTCTAGTTCAACAATATGGCATGCTCGGTTGCGCAATAGCTTACTCACTATCGATCGGCTTATATAATCTTTGCTCCGCCTATTGGGTTAAAAAGCGCTTAGGATTTAACCCAATGGTATTCTGGTGAGTGTGCTAGGCATGGCCTCTGTATTACAGCGCAAACCGGCCTGATGATGCATGTGTCCTAGTTATAAATTAACAGTTCGACACTAACTAGCCCGACACTAATAATTCAATATTAATAGGTTTTCAATGCTCCGAATAAAGTTGGCCCTAATAACTAACATGAGTACCAAATACCGATTCTGCGGCCTAATTTTTATTGCGTTTACTAATCTTTGCATATCAACCCCAGCGTACTCTCATGATGAGTTTATCTCTGTCATAGAAAATGTGAAGCCGTCTATGGTGACCATTCGAGCCAATAAAAAAAAGAGTTTTTTCAAAACCTCCAAGCAACGCGAACGCGAGTCGATACTAGGCGAATACAATGATTTCTTTGAAAATGGCTTCGACAAACTACCCCCGCAGCGAAATGGAAGTGGCTTCATAATAGACACTAACGCAGAGTACAGCTGGATATTGACCGCCGCGCATGTGGTGGTGGGTTCATCAAAAATTATCGTCACAACGTCACAGGGTAGTAGCCTCAATGCCACGCTATTACGAAGTGATTCAGGTAGCGATATCGCTTTATTGCAGGTGAATTCAGGCCAGCTACCGACGCTGATGTTGAGTGAAAACTCACTCAAAGAAGGTCAATCCGTGCTGGGAATTGGCGCTGCGTTCAGTTTATCGATGAGCAGCTCTCTTGGTATCGTATCGGCGCTAGATGTCAAGCTACCTGCATTGTCAAAAACGCCATTGATCCAAACCGATGTAAGCGTAAACCCAGGCACATCGGGGGGCGCTTTGATCAATAGTAGTGCCGAAGTCGCCGGATTAATCACCAAAATTTACAGTAGCACGGGGGTGTTCTCGGGATCATCATTCGCCGTGCCTGCAAAGAAAATTAAAGGCTTACTGCAACGATGGCGCAAAGACCTTGCCGTACCCATTACAGCTGAGAAAAACGCCAAACAATGAGATCAAATAACCACCATCAAGCTGCGGATCTTACCAAGCCTGCTCAGTACCACGTCTCGAATATAGGGTCTGAAATATCGTTTATATTGGTGCTCTTAATACTGATTTTTTTACCCATACCACAATCCGGCAAAATGGCTGGTGGCCTATCGATCTTGAGTGTCTTTGCGGCGCTCGTCTTTTTCTTTGCCGCCTGTTCATGGGCGATTGCGCCAGATCACTTTAATAATAAAAAACCAATTTCATTGCGCCACGATTCTGGTTTGTGGCTTATCGTTTGGCTGGTATTTTGTGTTGGTGTTTTAACGCACATACTGCTTATTGCTAAATTAATAGGCTTAAAGGACATGTTCTCCAACGATGTTTGGCTGCATCTCTCCGATGCTGCAAGGTCAAGTGATAGCATGCTTCCTAGCCTACGTGTTTGGAGCTTTTTTACCTGCATGTGGATAATTGCCTGGCGGGTATCTTGGCTGAGTGAAAGGCAAGTTAGCTGGCTTCTGTTGATTGTTTTTTGTGCCTCCTCGTTCCAAGCTATTTTTGGCTTGGCCCACTTTATTACCGGTGGCTCGTCGATACTCGGTCTGTGGGACAAGCAATACTACCTAGGTGATGCAACCGGCACATTTGTAAATCGGAATCATTTTTCAGGAATGTTAGCGATCAGTTGGCCGTTGATGCTGTCGGCGTTGTTAGCTAACAAGCCGCTGCTTTTCGCGCGCCATGCGCCTATTGTTCGTTGGTCAATTGCGATCTTCTATTCCTTTATTGTTATGTTAGCGGTAGTCAGCTCGCATTCACGCATGGGAACGGCGGTCGCGCTTTTAAGCATCATGGTATGGGGAGTCGTTTACGCCCGCTCAAGACGGTCTCAGCAAGGGCAGTCACTTCGATGGCTGCCGTGGTTGATTATTGCTAGTTCAATCCTGTTGGCAGTGTGGTTTGGTCTCGACGACGTGCTAAAGCGTTATACGGTTTTAGAAAACGGTGATACCAGAATACAGATTTGGTCAGCGTTGTTTGATTTGCCTGCGCAAGCTTGGATAGTTGGTATTGGTCCTGGTAATTTTGAAGATGTTTTTCGTTTAGTACAGCCTGCCTATATGAAAACCCGAACTATTCATGCGCACAATGATTATCTCGAGTTCTTGCTGGAATTTGGTCTGCTTATTGGTATCGTCATCATACTCAGTTTTGCGTACTGGTTTTGGCGATTGTTTCCGCGCGGAAGCATGACCATACGTGCCGGTGCAATCGGTAGCATAGCGGCTATTGCGGTGCATAGCACGGTAGACTTTAACTTGCAGGTTCCTGGCTCTGCGGTGTTTTTTTGGGTAGCGGTTGGTCTAATGATGAATCGTGTCTTGTTGCCAAATTTGAATCGACTAGACAATGAGACTTTGCCTAAGAGCCTATCTAAGAGCACTGGCACAAATAAAATACGTCGGCGAAATTCTAAGCGCCGGCGCACAAAGGTTCCATCGTCGAAGCAGCAATGGTTTGATCTCTTTCGATCTGATTAGTCAAGTCTAACTAGGCGTTGCCACCAGCTCTTTGCTGGATGTTCTTTGCCGCTCTCAACAGGCTTACACAAGACTAAATCCCGCCCCGAGATTAGTCTGGCCGGGTTATCCACAAGTAAAGTTTGACACACCTGAGCGTCGTAGAATGCAGTCAAAAATTCTGCCGCCTGCTGTAAATTAGGTGATCGTCCACTAGGCCGATGTGCGTCAGAGGCAACAAGGTGTATCAAGCCATTCGAGATCATAGCCAACGAACTTTTCTGCAGTTGAACACCGAAGGCGCCAGTACAACTCTGGCCGGTAAGTTGTGCCTTGCAGCCCATATTCACCCAATCTCGTAGGCGACTGAAATCAACTCTTAGCGGTGTATTACGCTCGGGGTGGGCAATGATTGGCGTGATTCCATGGCTTAATAATTCGCTAAGTATCGCCTCGACACCGTTTGGTATATCGCTTTTTGGAAGCTCTATCAATGCAGCCTTACCAAGCCCACAATAGCTTAATGCTTTATATTCTACCAAGTGTTCGACAGTTTCGGGCGTTAAATGCACCTCAGATGCCGCGTGCAACACCACATTTATCCCGTTGCTCTTGGCCGCCGCGTCTAAGCGGCTCACTTGTTGTTGAATAAAATCAGCATGATTGATGTATGCGCCATTGAGGTGATGAGGCGTGAGCACCACTTCTTTAGTGCCAGCAGCCTCAGCCGCATGTAGCATGGCAAGCGCCATGGCTAAATCTTTAGCGCCATCGTCTATTCCCGGCAAGGAATGATTATGAGTGTCAATGATATGCATTCAATATGACTGATCGAACTTCATTAAAAAGGATGCTTAAAGTGGGTTTCAAGTAGCATGAAATTTCACATGATAGGCTCATCTGGTACGACTATCTCGGATAAAAAGCGGCCTCTTAATTTGAACATGCCGATAGGCTTAGCGCAAAAGCTATGTTTGCTTTAACACATATTAGCAGCGATAACAGACAAGTAGTTGAGTACTTAAACGCAGAGAAGAGCCGTATACCAATTTTGCACAGTAAATCTCTAAATCGAGAATACATCGTCGACTATATCCGCTAAACTAATATTTCAGTATTGGGTTTCAAAAGCGATCGGTATCGGTAAACTAAGTTGTCTTGTCCACGACTTGGTGCCGCATTGGCTTACTAACGAATTTGGGTATATCTATGAGCATGAGAAAAATAGTCGTCAGAATACTAGTGATCAGTATGACTTTTATGTCGACTGTCAGCTATGCCGGAAACGCGGTAATCGGTAAAGTCAGCGCAAAGTCAACAGTGGTACTTAACCCTGGCCCCACTCAGCAGCGTATAGGTAATGAACAATTTCCTTATATTCAGGGCCATGTTGTCAGCACCATCGGCTCTGACAGCGCTCAAATCATGTTGAATGCCGGTCAGGCAAGCGTAACCTTGGCACCGGAATCAAAGGCATCTATCGATGATGTCACACCACTGAAATTCAGCTTAAATCAAGGTGCGATTGGCATCCTTGCGCCTGCCGGCATGAGTGTAATAATTGACTCACCTAAGGGTCTGTTCAATCTAAGCTCTGACAGTGGTATAGATGCCGTGGTGGTATTTCGCGATGGTGAATTAGCGGTTATGCCAAGAACAGGGCGGCTCTCGGTTGAGCCTAGCTCTGGCGACTCTTTTAGCATGGTCGATCCCGGCAGTGCATTTGTTTCATCGCAGTTGAATAATGCCGAAGTCGTCGATGTGCTTGAGGGGGGCAGTGGCATAATAATAGCGATATTGGCGGCAGCGGCGGTGATTGCGGGAATTATTATTGCGGCTAATGGCTCAGAAGATACCCCAACTAGCCCATAGTTACTTTCGATCAAGAGGCCATTACGATAGCGCGAAAACGATTAACAGAGATCCCTTATTAAATGGGGCGAATACGGTGGTGTTCGCCCTGTTTTTTATTTGATTCGCCTTACTCAAAACCCTGCCCACGATTAATTACGCGATGTTGTTATGATTAGTTTATTAAGCTCCATGTTATTTAGGACTTCTATGTTGGTTAAGAGTTTGTTTAAAAATCGAAAATTTGCAGTCTTGATTCTATGTTTGTTTTCGATTTCACTAACCGCTTGTAGCGCTGGACCGCGAGCGGCTAAAAGCGTCGACGCTTTTAACGCCTCCGAGCCGAATAAGTTTGCAGACCTAAACCAAACCATTACCTCAACCGCGGTGCTCGCAAGCGCTAAAACAAATGACCGGATCTACTACCTTGGTGCTGGGGATATTCTAGAGCTCACCGTGTTTCAGGTCGAAGACCTTAATAAAAAGGTGCGTGTTAATGGGCGTGGTGAAATCATCTTGCCTTTGTTAGGCACCATTGATGTTCAAGGGAAGACCTTGACAGAAGTCGAGTCAATCATTGTTGCTAAGCTGGCGGCTGATTACCTTCAAGACCCACAAGTGAGTTTGTTTGTAGAAGAGTACCGATCACAGCAGATAACAGTAATGGGCGCGGTATTAAAGCCCGATGTTTATAGTGTTCGGCAATCCCGCAGTATTTTTGAAATGTTATCACTCGCCGGGGGCTTATCGCCAACAGCATCTGACACCATTAGGGTAAACACCACGCAAACGGACAGTGAGACCGGTAAGACAAGTAAGCAAAACCTTTTATTGAGTGTCAAGGCTCTGCTCGAAGGCGGCGAAGCAGCCTCGTTTATGCGTTTGCGTGGTGGCGACAGTATTTTAGTGCCCAAGGCTGGAGTAATCTTCGTCGAGGGTGCTGTCGACAAGCCCGGCTCCTACAAAATGGAAGGGGATACTAACGTTTTGAAAGCGATTGCCATGGCCGGCGGAATTCCTTGGTCTGGCAAACAAGGTAAAGTGCAAGTCATCAGATCGATTGGTGGTACACCACAAGCGATCGATATTAATCTGACCAAGGTGCGAGAGCAACAGAGTGATGACGTAACCTTGCAAGACGGTGATATCGTTGTGGTCTCGTTCAGTTCATCAAAGCGATTTATATCGGGCTTTTTCAGAACCGCAGGTCAAATTTTTGGTTATAGACTAAATTAAACAAGGTCACTTTCAACAAAATCTCTATGAAGAATGGCAAATCTAACCTCAGCAACAATTCGACCCTATGAGTAACCAAGAGGAAAGTGGTCAAGCGAATGAATTTCATCGTAGCCCCCAATTACCGATAGCTCAGCCACACAGCGATACATCACTATCCGTATTTGACCCAAACTCACATCGAACCCGCGATGATGAAATAGACCTGCGCGCGCTGTGGCAAACTGTGTTGCGCTATCGAAAGCTGATCGGGTTTATTTTCTCTATTGTAGTTTTGACTGCGCTGCTCATCACACTATTAATGCGGCCGATGTATACCGCAACAGTCTCGCTAGAGATCAACACCTCAGGGCGTAACCTAGTTAAGTTCCAGAACCTTGAGAACCAAGGAGCCGAATCTCAAGACTACATTGCCACGCAGGCAAAAATATTAGAGAGCGCATCTGTTGCCAACAAAGTTGTCACCGATCTTAAGTTAATAGACCATCCTGAGTTTAATGGAGAACTCACTCAGCGCGGGCTGCTCAATGGCATACGTTCGATCGCAAGTTTATTTCGCTCCGATTCGGCGGACTCAGAAAGCCAACGGATTAGGGCCGCCGTTAAGAGATACCAGGAGCGTTTATCGGTTAATGCTATCCGTAAAACTAATCTAGTACGTATTAACTTCAGCAGTTTTGACCCCGAACTTGCAGCACGATTGGCGAACCATCACGCCCAATCGTACATTCAACTAAACGATGAGCGACGCTTTAACTCTACATCAGGTGCAAAGGCGTTTTTAGAAAAAGAGATTTCTAATGTTCAAGCAAAATTAGAAACGTCTGAAAAACAGCTAAATGATTTCGCACGTAAATTTGGTGTAGTCGACTTAGAAGACAAAAACAACATCATGATGTCTCGCCTAAGCGACCTGAATACTAGCCTGTCGGTGGTGCAAAGTGAGCGTATTGACGCCCAGACCAAGCTTCTTCAGTCTAAGTCAGCAAATCCAGAACGCTTAGCGGCGGTATTTGATGATGTGTTAGTTAAGTCACTACGTGAAGAGCAAGCAAACTCGAAATCTGAGTACTTCGAGTTGGGTAAAATCTATAAACCTGCTTACCCAACTATGCAGCAATTGAAGGCAAAAATTGACGAAATCGAGGCCAATATACAATCTCAGATAAAAAACATTGTCGGCGGATTTGATAGTGACTACCAACAATTAAAGCTACGAGAAGAATTAATTATAAGCGAGTTAGATAAATTAAAAGAAAACTTGCTAGACCTAAAGGACCGAGCCGTAACCTATAATATTCTTAAGCGCGAATGGGAGGCGAATAAGGAACTTTACGCTGGTTTACTTGAACGCACTAAAGAAGTCGGGGTGGCGGCCGGCATGGAACTTAACGTCGGCTCCATAGTCGACACAGCGTCGACGCCACAGGGTGCTTCATCGCCAGACCTACTGTTCAACCTTGCTATCGCTTGCGGGCTAGGTTTGGTGCTTGGTCTAGGTGCCGCTTTCTTATTATCGATCTTAGACAATACAGTGCATGATGTAGAGCATCTAAGGCAAATTACGCAGATTGGACACCTAGGCGTGACCCCAGACATTGAAGCCGATGAGATAAGCCCGAAAACCGACTCGCAGGTACCGCTCTATGACACCATCGTACATCACAAACCGGCGAGCACGTTTTCTGAGTCTATTCAATCAGTCAGAACATCATTGTCTTACGCCAGGCCAGGTGGCTTCCCTAAATCGATGATGGTGACCAGCTCAGTGGCCGGTGAAGGTAAAAGTACCGTAGCCATGAACTTGGCAATTTCTTGGGCAAAATCAGGGCAACGTGTGATTGTACTGGAAGCTGATTTTAGAAAGTCGAGATATCACAAGGTGTTCGGTGTTCCAGCATCACCGGGGTTGTCCGACTTTTTAGTCGGCACCGCCGAGGAAAAAATATATAAGATTGAGCAAATTCCCAACCTGAGTCTTTTTGTCGGAGGAGGACAATCACCTAACCCCGCTGATCTGCTGCGATCAACACAAATGCTCGATTTGATTAGAAAATATGAATCTGAGTACGACTTGGTAATCGTTGATTGCCCACCGGTGTTAGGTCTCGCTGACGCTATTGTGATGTCAAAGTTGGTCAGCGCAGTGATATTTGTTGCCGCCGCTCACCAGACGCCACATGATGCTATTGCTAACTCTATTGCACGTTTACGTGCAGTAGCTGCGCCGCTGATCGGCACAGTATTGAACAAGGCCCATTCGCGTAACTACGGTTATGACTATTACAACTATCAGTACGCGCTTGAAGAAGACGTTGTTTAGAAAAAATCATATATCATGGCAAGCCTAACTTTCGCTAACGGTTAATCACATGTTTAGGGCAAGTTGTCGTTTTCTATTATTAACAATGGTCGCCTCACCACTATTATGGGTCGCTTGGCTATTGTGGCAAAACGAGATGCTGGCGGCGAGCGCGGAGCCTGGCAAATACGATATAGGCAGCCTGCAATCACTTGACTCTATTCCGTCGCTGGCAAGCAAGCCGCTGCGAGAGGTGCTTACTCGCAATATTAACAATCAAGAAATCGACAAAGCACTATTACTTGAAGTAGCCAGTAAGTATCGGCAGCGTCGCCCTCTAGACCCTCAGGGATGGTTGTGGGCGAGTGAGCTGAGCCAATCCAGCGGTAATTCAGCGGCGGCCGCAGACTATTTTTCGGTGGCTCACTCACTATCTCGAAATAGCAGTTCGATGCTAATGAAAGTTTTCAATCGCTATTTAGAACTCGGTTTAGTTGATGAGGCAATGCTGGTTGCTCATGATTTAGTTTTTGCACAGCCCAACAAGTTCCGCAGCCTGTTCTACCTGCTGAGTCGTTTAAGCGATAACTACCCGGCCCTAGTTGAAAAGATGATCCCGTCCAATGTTCCCGCTTATGGTAACTATGCCCCAGATCAGTATTATTCATGGGCCATAGACGATGCGATTAAGGCAAAGAACCAGGAACTTGCGCATGCAATTTGGGTCGCTATTCCGGCAAAATTTAAGCGGAATTCTAAATATGGCCTGAACTACCTAAATTACTTGGTCAGCTTGCAACATTGGGCCGACGTAGCACCGGTTTGGCTTGAGCACGTTGGCAACAGTATTGACGCTGGTGAGATTTTAACGAGCGACTTCGAATCGACCATAAATAAAAATTCACCCTGCTGGCAATCCACCAATATGCCTGGGGTTACTTGGTCTATTGACTCTAATTCGTTCACTGGCAAGGGCGGCCTAATGCTCGAATTCGATGGCAACGAAAATGTTAACTACAATCACTTATTCTGCCACGTTGCAGTTGAATCAAATCAAACCTATCGCTTGTCTGGTATGTGGGCAGGCACAGGTATTTCAACGCTTTCAGGCCCGTTTGTCGATGTTTTCTTTGCCACCGACAAAGGCGTTAATGTGCGTGGCGAGCAAATGTTAGGGAACTGGCCTTGGCTTAAATTTGGGGTTAATTTTACGGTGCCTGACAATATAGAGATTATCACTATACGAATTAGGCGAATTAAAACCGACTTAATCGATAGTAAAATATCAGGGCGCGTATGGTTTGACGACTTCAAACTAGAAAAACTAGCAGCACCAGTAGACTTCGAGCAAGCCAATGAGCGAGCGGTAGGCCTCTAGTGGAGCGCTGGCGCATTATATTGCCACGGTGTTTGCAACTGGGTCACTCAGACCCGACACTGGTAGCTAGCATTGATGAGATAATCACTTGGTACGCATCAATTGATAAAACCAACGACCCATTGGCTATGGCTCTATTCGAGCAGTACGGCGATCAACAATTTCGCTTACGCTTCGAGGAATTTCTTGATCAGCTAGTCGTCTCTAACGCGTCTGGGGCTCTAATGTTCCCGCCGTCATTAAGCGCTGATCAAGCAAAAAAGCGATATCGCTACTTAATCAGAGTTTTTCACCCAGACCGAGGCTTTAAATCTCAGGCTTGGCTAAATTCCCGCGCAGAAAAAATCAACAATGCTTTTAAAGCGTTTCGCACAGATGAATTGGTGCGCCCTGTTGCCGCCCCAAAACATCAATTTGTTGATGTCTCGGATGTTATTGAGACACCGCCGAAGCGTGCGAGAAACTTTAAAATAAAATATCGCTCTGAAACTTGGCGGAAACGCTTTGGCAACCCTCAAAGCTTGCAAAGAAAAATCATTGTAGGGCTTATTTCTTTATGTGTATTACTGATTTTGTTTTTTTACGCGTCCACCCAAAGCCTTGCTCCTGAGCACGACGGAAATCCAAGTCGTCAACAGAACCAAGCGACACCAGGAGATGTCATTGTAGAACCGCCTAGCAAAACAGCTTGGCCAGATTCATCAACAAGCGAGGAACCGCTTTCTGAGGAAAATCAGCAAATTATCCTTGATGCCCAATGGCTGAATTCGAATACTCCAGTTCAAAGATCAATAGAGTCAGATATTAATCAGGAGTCACCAGCGACGGGGGAAAACTAATCAAGCATATTGTGTGAGCAAACAGCTCCCTAACCTTTATCGACAGGCCCTAGAGCATCATCAGCAAGTGCCGAAACCCAATCACGCAGAGTTTCGCCAGCAAACGCAACTCTAAAATCTTGCTCAAGCCCACGTTGTATAAATATCGCCACTTGCGGGCGCAAAGCCACACCAAACCCAGTCCAGCTCATAATGTAGCCAACTTTCTGATCCGGCATAAACCGTCGATGTAACTCTTCACGCAACAAAATAAATAGCTCTATCTGCTTTGCCGTTAGATCGCTGCTAAGTAAGGCAACGCGTTTATTATTTGCTATCAAGTCGTGCACAAAATAGTGTCCATCGGCTTCTATGCTGAGCCATTGGTAAATGGTGTCAATTGACGGGTGTCGGCTTCTCGGTCTTAAGGGCACTGGTGCGCCACCACCCGATTCAATCGCACTGACGATGAATTCGCTACAGTAAACTCTGGATCGATCTACCGAGTCGAAAACCGCATCATAGGGCAACCTCTCGGCATGCGAGCGTATCGCAAACTCAGCCATCGACTCACCGAGCGACGCCGAAGAGGGTTGATAAATTTCAACAACGGCCTTGCCCTTAAGAAAAGCGGCTAATGGTGTACGTGTAATAACGCCTTTTGTAAGATCGGTTGGAGAACCGTTGAAAAGCAACCTGAGTTTTGCGATAGCATGGTACACATAGGGCTTATTGTTCTCGACGGATAGAATCCCAGCGTGTGCAAAAGGGTGATACTCATCGTCAGTTAAGGTCACTATGAGGTTGAGAGCGGTATTGCTATTGCTGACAATAATCTGCCCTGACTCGAGTGGTAAACCATGATAATTAACCGCCCGTTGAGACTGGGTTAAGGCGTTCGAATTTTCGGCTATTTCAAGCGTGGCAAATGATTCAATCTTTACGCTTGCACAGCCGCTAAGAACAGCTATCAGTAGCAATAAACCCAGCGCTTTCATTCACTGCCCTTTTTGTAGTTATTGTTGCTTGTTGAATCGACTGGGTCGAATACCTCTCTCGCGTCCTCTGGCAACGAAATGCAAGATGTACACAACAAAAGCAAGGCAGTAAGCAGGATCAGGCTGATTGGCTTGCTATTAAGGGCAAACGCGACGCCCATTGGTTTATCTTTGCGGCAATAAATTGCCGGTTTGCTTTGGGCATCTTGGTGAAAAATATTCATGGTCATCGATAAATCACTATAAACAACAGTAGGTTTTAGGTCGCTTTTTAAACGGCCGCTTTTTTTGACAGGCTTTAGTGAAGCAATAACATCACAGAAAATTGTACCGCGAAAGAGAAATAGTGTCAGCAAATCAGAGCTTGCGCCATCATTACTTTAGGCATTATTCCAATGCAACGAGTTTGCAAATTTATGAACTTCGCCCAGTAACCCATATTCCACAGTAGCATTCTGATAGTTTTCTCTGGAGAATCAGTATTTAGGAAATATTACCGAAACTTGAAAATGCTTACAGAATTAATCGCTGCCAATAACTTCAAACGTATGCCTTGGAAGAATGGCAAGGGCGAGACAATAGAACTCATTGCAATACATGACCCGCTAAGTAATGAGTTGGTATGCCGCCTAAGTATTGCCTCAGTTACCCTGGATGGTGACTTCTCAGACTTTAGTGGCTGCAAACGAACGCTAATGATGATTGCCGGAAACGGGATCGCATTGTCGCATCAATCCCAAGAAGCTCACATTCCAATTCAGACCCTAACTCGGCAATATCAATACTGTAGTTTCGATGGCGGCTGGAAAACCAAAGCAAAACTCGTCGATGGACCGATCACCGATTTTAATATAATTTTTCACTGCTGTCCCGTTAACTGAAAAAGAAAAAGCCTGATTCCCTAAGTCATTTGA
>JAFMHC010000196.1 GCA_017854775.1 Gammaproteobacteria bacterium
AGTAGCTGCACGCTTCAAGTCTTACAGAGGCCGTTTATACTTAATCAGAGGCTCCCTAAGGGCTGCGAGTAATTTTTTTCCCGCGTGAGTTAAATACCACCGCGTCAGGAAGTATCTCTTCGAGCTTCAAGCCAGGCTCAATGAAGTCACCTTCACGAACCATTTTGCCATTCACCATCGCAAAGCTATACGCCGGATCTTGCGAATAAGAAACCACGTTAACCAACATCGGGTCCTTAAGCGGAGCAACCTCGTCAACATTGGTAAGCGGTGCTTGAGCAGTTTGCGCATCTTCGCCAGTCAGCTGCACGGCATTTGCCTGCAATCCTGTTTGCTCCACAGCAACTCCAGGCTTGGCGCTCCAGATAACATAGGCCAATACCACCAACGCTATTGCCAGCAGCACTAAGGCCAGCCCGATGTATAGCGGCCAACGCGATGGCTCTTGTGGCGCGGCCATATCAGTCAAGGTTGGCAGCTTATTCAGCTTTCTTTCTTGCTCAGACTTTCTTAAGGCATCTAATATGGTCGACATAGCAAACCTCTATTGCACGCGCTGACGCAACACCGGCGTCTGCTCTGGCAATAAAATTTCATTTAACAATAAATAGGTTTCACTACCGACTTTACTGTCGGCTAGTAACGAATAAGCGGTTTGCGTGGCAAATACCGCTTGCGCCAATGACAAATCAAAATCTGTCGATGTCAAATCATCCAAGCCTGGCATATTACGCTCCGATAAGGCTCGGTTGATTGCAACACGTATTGCTGGAAGATTGTTCGAGGTGTCACCCTGCTGCAAAACGCCACGACCGTCAATCGTTGGTCGCCAAAAGGTAATACCATTATTAGTCCAGCGCGACCGTAATTCATTGATGCTTACGTCTACCACATTTTGCCCAACAAGTACTTGCGCCGAGTCTCGCTCAATCTTAAAAACGATCACTCGATGCAAACTATCATTCTGGTCCAGCACTAGTATCGCCGGTCGATTGTAGCGCTGTAACTGCGACCAACTAGTAATACTTAAGCAAGCGACGCCGCTGTCTTTGAGTACGTCGCAAGCCGGTTGAATAAGTTGGCTTGGCAGGTCCACATCCCAGGCAGCACCCAGAGCTCGAAATGCGGCGATACGCCCCGTTAAGTCGGCCGAGGCGTCCAAGGCTTGACCCAGCTCTGAACCAGAGTCGTAGCTGAAGACTCGCTTCGGCGGCTGTGTTGTGATAAGCGCCTGCGGCTGTGTTGTAATAGAAGTCGCTTGCTGCGTAAACAGTTCAGACTCATCCAATGGTTGATCGGCAATAACTACCGAGCCAGGAGCGATGTCATCGGATCGAATAATCGTAGTTACTCCATTCGGAGCGGCTTCCCCAGGCGCCAACTTGTCGACCACTTGACCAAATTGATTTATTGCAGCGATATTTTCGACTTTGTCGATAGCGCTATCGAGATCAGACTCGCTCTGATCAACAGCCGAGGGGCTAACATTCACTATCGGCGCTGGCTTGCTTTGATAAGGCTCTGCGGCAAACCACCACCACAGCGCAACGTTAACTAGCACTAGACTGAGTATCGCAAAACCCCACTTGACGCTCGCAGGGATAACTTTTGCCGATTTACTGCTGTGTATAAACACTTCTTTACTAGCCGTCTTTACGCTCTTTGCATCGACCACCGCATCAGTTTTCGAATAGGCGGCTAATAAGGCATGGTCGGCTAAAACATTAATTCTGCGCGGAATTCCATCCGTCAAACGGTGTAGCTGGCTCAACGCTTGTCGAGTAAAGAGTGGCTTTCGGCAACCGGCAACGCTCAACCTAAAATTCACATAGCTCTCTATCTCACTGCGCTGCAATGCGCCGAGATGGTATCTGGCCGTGACTCTCTGAGCCAGTTGGCGTAAATCATTTCTACTCAGCAGGTCGTTTAGCTCAGGCTGACCAATTAAAATAATTTGTAATAGCTTTGACTTAGTTGTTTCAAGATTAGTGAGTAAGCGAATTTGCTCAAGCACATCTCGGCCCAATAGTTGAGCCTCATCGATGATCAATACCGTTTGTCGGTTTTCGGCAAAGCCTGCCAATAGATGCGAGTTTAATTTATCTAATAGTTGCTTCTGCGAGTCTGAGGTCTGGTAAGCGATTTTCAGCTCATCGCACACCGTTTGCAGTAATTCTTGCTCGTTGATGTTGGCGTTGAGTATTAGCGCAACCTCGACGTCATCAGGCAAGTCACCCAATAGATTACGGCAAAGCGTGGTTTTACCAGTTCCCACTTCACCGGTCAGAACAATAAAACAACCACCTTGCGATAAACCGTAGGTAAGATGAGCCATCGCCTCTTTATGGCGTTCACTCATGTACAAATAGTGAGGGTCTGGGGCGATTGAAAACGGTCGCTCGGTTAACCCGAAATACTCTAGGTACACACTTAGCCTCGGCTATCTATTGATGTTTGTTTAGAGACCACAGCATAACTCAGGGACGAAATAAAAGTGTTCGCAATGCCTCCACTTTTCGTTGGTCGAATTAGGCTTAGGTCTCGCTTAATGAATCGAGAAATAATTACAGATGCCCATAGCATAAGCAAGCCCCTTAACCAAACCGTAAAGCCCGGCTCTAAACGGTTAGCTTCGAAGCGCTTAGACGGCAAACCGCTAGACCGCTTGCACTAACTTAGAAGAGTGAACTAGGCGCTCGAACAAACCGTCACCGCGCCCACCCATGATTTGGCCTATTTCTTTTAATAGGCTGACTTCGGCTGATTGGCGCAGTAATTTATTGGCACTGGTGTCAATCGGCGCATCATAGGCCACCGTCGCTAACTGCTTCGACAAAAATGCTTTGTCCTTGTGCTCAGCCAACTTAGCCCCGAGAGTCTTGGCGCCGCGCACTTTCAACGCAGCAATGGCATCGAGGTTGTCATAAACACCTTCAACCGTTTGATACGCTTGCAATAACACTGTAGCGGTTTTTGGGCCAACGCCCGGCACGCCGGGAATATTATCGACCGCATCACCACACAGGCCTAAAAAATCTTGAATCGCCTCTGGTGGCACGCCAAATTTTTCAATTATCTGAGGCGCTTTTAGCTGACGATCCCGCGCATAGTCCCACCACAGATCGTCGCCTTTAATTAACTGAGCCAAGTCTTTGTCGCCACTGACAATGATGTTTCTAAAACCCTGCTCACGCATCGATAATGACAAGGTTGCAATTAGATCATCAGCCTCGTATCGGTCATGACCGACACAATAAAACCCAGCAGCTTCGGCTAACCTTCGGCAATACTTGAATTGATTTTTAAGGTCTTCGGGGGGTAACTCCCGATTCATTTTATACTCTGGGTAGAGGTCGTTGCGAAACGACTGAGTCAAGTTTTCATCAAACGCGATGCCAACGTGTTGAGCCCCACTTCGCTCAATAAATTCAGTTAAGAATCGACAAAAGCCATACATCGCGTTGACCGGTTTGCCATTCTCGCCACGCATCGAATCGGGCACTGAAAACCATGCCCTAAAAATATAGATGCTGGCGTCGATCAAATAGACTTTAGGTTGATTGGAGGAGTTCATGGTGCCCTTGTTGTTAATACCAGTGTTGTTATTACGAGAATTACTATTGTGAGAATTGTTATCGCTAAAACGGTTAATGCCAGATATCGGCGTAACCGTAACCCAGAAAAAAGGTTGCTGTTTTCCTTTTTACTCTGCCGTTATTCAGAGGTCTCATTGTTTTAATCCCCAAGCCCTTACTTGACCGCACATTGATACTATCTGCATGTTCAAACTCGCATTCGAACCAGTCTGCGAAAGTCGGCACTAGTTCAAGTCATCAAACTCAGCCCTCGACGAGTTCGGCCACCGGCACTTTCACCACTCGAATTAAATGCACTCGTCGCGAATCCGCATGCACTATTTCAAATTTCATTTGTTCGATCTGTACGCTTTCATCACGCTGCGGAACATGACCTAGTGTTTGAGAAATAAGACCACCTATAGTGTCACTTCCACTCTCACTTAGATAGGTTTCAAAGTATTCATTGAACTCGTCGATTGGTAGTACGGCTTTAACGATAATTTCGCCACCATCAAGCTCTCGAATCATACTGTCATCGACTTCAATGTCATGCTCGTCTTCGATATCGCCGACAATTTGCTCAAGTACATCTTCAATCGTGACTAAGCCGGCGACCGCGCCAAATTCGTCGACCACTACCGCCATATGATTTCGATTCTCACGAAATTCGGCTAATAATATATTAACCCGCTTGCCCTCCGGCACAAACACCACCGGTCGCATTAGATCTCGCAAGTTAAAGCGCTGTTTATTATCATCATCAAAATAGCGCAACAAATCTTTGGCTAACAGAATACCACTGATCTGGTCTTTTTCATTGTCGACCACGGGAAAGCGCGAGTGTGCGCTTTCAACCATAATGTCTAAGCACTGATCAAGGTCGTGTTCACGCTCTACAAAAATCATGTTGCTGCGTGGAATCATGATGTCACGAACCTTGAGATCCGAGACAAACATCACTCGCTGCATCATGTCGTAGGCATCGCGCGCTAAAATACCATCTTGCTCAGCATGGCGAAGATTTTCGAGCACGTGCTCTCTACTCGAGGGGCGCTTATTCGGCAGCCTTGCTGACACCATTGAGCTGACTTTGGCTTTTAGGCTGGCTAGAAACGACGACGGAGGTTGATCTGGGTTATTCATTAGTTTAATTATAAGGGTTTTCGATACCACTGGTAGACAAAATATTCGCCTCCAGGGCTTCCATTTCTTCAGCAGACTCGTCATCTAAATGGTCATAGCCATGAAGATGCAGCACACCATGGGTAACCATGTGAGCATAGTGGTTTAGCACCATTTTATTCTGCTCGGCAGCCTCACGCCTAATCACCTTGTGACAAATGACGATATCGCCGATAAGTGTACGTCCGTCTTCGTCTGCCATACAAAAATCAGCATCAACAGGAAATGACAGTACATTGGTTAAACCTTGCTTGCCGCGATAATCTTGGTTTAAGGCGATCATTTCAGATTCGTCAACCAAGCGGAGAGTAAGCTCGCTTGGCGTTTCACTGACCGCTTGATGCGCAAGCTCAGCCCATTGAGTTAGGGCTGATGCGCTCGGAGGTTTGTCATCGTCATCGACGTCGTGCTCTAGAGCGTTTTGCACATCGACCAATAATCCTGCGCCGTTAGTCATTGCGATCATGCTTCTCATAGGCTTCAACGATACGTTGAACCAGAGGGTGTCGCACAATGTCCTTACCAGTGAACTTGTTGACGTCAATCCCTTTGACACCATTAAGTATGGTGAGCGCGTGCTTAAGCCCTGAATAAGTGGCCTTAGGTAAATCAACCTGCGATAAATCGCCGGTCAACACTACCTTTGAACCAAAACCAGTTCGAGTCAGTAACATTTTCATTTGCGCAACTGTGGTGTTTTGCGCTTCATCCATAATCACGAAGGCATCGGACAAGGTACGCCCACGCATATAGGCCAACGGAGCAAGCTCAATGGTCTTGGCTTCGATCAACTTCTCGACTCGCTCGACGCCCATTAATTCGTACAAAGCATCGTAAAGCGGGCGTAAATACGGATCGATCTTTTGTCCAATATCGCCCGGCAAAAACCCCAAGCTCTCACCCGCTTCAACCACCGGCCGAACCAGCACAATGCGTTTGACCTCGTCATTAAGTAGGGCTTCAACAGCTTTGGCAACAGCCAGATAAGTTTTGCCGGTACCCGCTGGGCCTACACCAAACACCACATCGTGTTTATCAATTGACTTCATATAAGCGCTTTGCGCTTTAGACTTGGCTATTACTTGCTTGAACGGGGCTTGCACGCGTTCAAACGGTGAGTCTTCAGGCTTAGCCTCGGACGCATTCTGGATCACTTGATAGACCTTTGATTCTTCCAAACCTGACCTCTGGGCGGTGAGTTTATAAAGTTGTAACAATGCACGTTCTGCGGTTTCGATATCAGCGGTTTTGCCTTGCAGCACAAAATCTGAACCCTGTTGATAGCATTTAACCAACAGTTCCTCTTCAATGATTTTAATATTCCGATGACATTCACCGCAAAGTATAGATAATCGCGCGTTTTCAATGGGTGACTCGTCGCTCCCTAAGGATAGAGTCTTAGCGGGTAATGCTTGATTCAATGAGCATCACCTACAGAAACGGGGCATTCTGACATGAATTAAGCCAACCTCAGGTTTTTTGTATTCAGTATTTTTACTACCGACGGAATAAATTGCATAGACTATTTATAGAACAAGCCAAATCAGAAAACAAGACGATTTATTAAAGTTAGTGAGTCGCGTGTTCGCTAGCATCGCAGCACGGCGACTAATCATTGGAATAAACCCTCTAATAACTTACGCTTGCGCTCATCCCTTAACTCTTTTTTTGTTTTTTCCGGCACTGGGTCAGTCGACTCTTGACCGTCTTCAGGGTTGGGTTCAGCGTCACGTTCGCCAATGGGGACTTCACGAGGCTCTGAACCCTCGATGTCATCGCCTTTGGTCGTTTCCTTCAAGATAAGCTGTTTAAGAATATCTTTAGTTCTAAGTGGGCTTCCGTTTTCACTTTGAATGCCAAGCTCGTCTTGCAGTAATTGCGATTTTTTATCGTTAAGTTTACTGCTGAGGTAGAACGAGTAGAGTGCTTTGACGTCAGGCAAACACACCGGGCTTTCAAATTCACCAGTACATCGAATAGGGATTTGTTTGCCGCCCAACCAGCTAAGCTTGGGGCCGAGCAACTTCTGTACTGAATCGCCTCCGGCACTTGCAACACCTTCTTGGATGAGCAGCTTAACACGGTAGTCTAAATTTTCTTTTTGTAAATCAAATTTACCCGCGCCCGTTATTTCAAAACCAGGACCTTTAAAACTCAGGTCGTCATTGGTCATCAAGAAATCTTTTAGATAAAACGTGCCTAATAACTCAGTAAATTCAGTGCTATCGGTCTTCTTGCCTTGAACCTTGGCGTTTTCTGACGGCGCCTGATCACCGCCCGACAAGCTACTGTAAAGATCAGCTGCGCTGTTTAGCTTGCCAACAATATTGTAAATATCGAAGCCTGACAATGCCCCTTCTTTGGCACGCAATTGAATGGTGCCCTCGTTGCTCTGAACACCGTTAATCTCGGTGACTACTAGGTCGAGCACCAAAGTGCCGATGCCACGCAGCATATCTGAGTCTATCGCATCACTAAGCATTGGGCTGAGCTGTACTAAGTCAATTTGGTTCTTAACGCTCAAACTCTTTTTATCAGCAGAGTCAGTAAATACAATCGCTCCATCAAGTTCACCGTCATAAAGCTTGGCGCGTGGGGTAATTGACACGCGGCCTGGCGACGACTGCACAACTACATCAATATCGGTCAAGCTAACGCCGGCGGAAACAAGCTTACTTGCCTTGAACGTGCCATTAGCATCGAACTGATTGAATACCGCCATTGGCACCGCCAAGGCTTCGCCACCACTCACCTCTTCCTCACCGTCGCTCGCTTCGGGTAAATATGAATCAAGATTAAGGTCGCTAAGGCTTAAATCAAACTTGATCTTTGGCTTCTCAAAATTAGCCACGGATGCTGAGCCGCTTAGCGATGTATCATCTAAATTAAGCAACAAATTTTGTGCCCGTGCACCTTCCAAACTAGCCGAAAAATCAGCACTTAAACCCACCGACTGCAAGGCGTCGGGGTTACTCGGTTTGAAATCTATTTGCAATCGCTCAATTAACTCTCGCGCATCAAACGCGGGCACGGTTAAGCGGCCAGTGGCGATGGGCTGCTCAATAAATTTACTAATACTGAGATTAGAGATAGTGGCTTTAACGTTTTGATAATTGGCGCCCAAAGTGTCAATCGACACTGTTTGAGCATCAAGGTTAGCACGCAATCGGGGAATTAAAGCTTGCAGCGCTTGGGCGCCTTTGACCTCTAAGCTCAAGCCCGAGGCATCAAGTTGTGATGACTGCTTAAATGTCATTGCCTCCAACGCCAGCTCAATATCAAATTCGCCTTGCTGAATTTCGGCCAACAAATCACTGACCTGAAGATCAAATGTGGCGGTATCAATAAGCGCTTTAGCATTCACATCGAAGGTCGTAATGTCAGGCGATGTCGAATCTTTCATCTGACCCGTGGCGCTGATGTCGGCAAGTGATGAACCAATCAGGTTACCGGTAACTAGATTTAAGTTAGTAAGCTGCATGAGGCTGCCAGCT
>JAFMHC010000197.1 GCA_017854775.1 Gammaproteobacteria bacterium
CCGTCCCTGAATTGTGACGAGGCCTCATACTGTTTTTAATTACTCCGGCTGATTCATGCGAATGCCTTAAACTTGGTGGGCTAGTCGAGTAGAATAGCGCCAAAATAGCCATTAGGCTGAAACTTAACTTCGCTGGAAATAACCTTATTCGGCTAAGCTTAAATACCGTCACTACCGGACGGACTCTGCGTTATGAAAAATTCACGAGAACTGCAACACAGCGAGAACAAGCTGGTGAAACGACTGCATCATGGCGTCGGTCAAGCAATCGCTGACTTCAATATGATTGAGGATGGCGATCGTGTGATGGTGTGCGTGTCCGGTGGCAAAGACAGCTATGCGATGCTTGATATTCTAATCTCGTTACGCAGCCGTGCGCCGATTGATTTTGAGCTGATCGCGGTTAACCTTGATCAAAAACAACCGGGCTTTCCGGCTGAGGTTTTGCCGAATTATCTGAGCAAATTAGGCGTCGATTACCGCGTCGTCGAAGAAGATACCTACAGTATAGTCACCGATAAAATTCCCCAAGGTAAAACTACCTGCTCGCTTTGCTCACGTTTGCGCCGTGGTATTTTATACCGCACAGCAAATGAACTGGGTGCCACGAAAATTGCCTTGGGTCATCATATGGACGATATGGTTGAAACTCTATTTTTGAACATGTTTTACGGTGCTAGATTAAAAAGTATGCCGCCTAAACTTGTCAGTGACGATAAGAAAAACATGGTTATTCGCCCACTAGCGTATTGTCGAGAAAGTGACATTGAGCAGTTTGCCGGCATTCAGGGCTATCCAATCATTCCTTGTAACCTTTGTGGCTCACAAGAGAATTTGCAACGAAAGAAGATCAAGCAGATGTTGTTTGAGTGGGATCAACAACAACCGGGCCGAGTGGTGAATGTCTTTAAATCTATGTCTAGGCTTACACCGTCACATTTGACTGACCGAGAGATGTTTAATTTTGTCGATTTGAAAACCGATCATGCGGATTCTTTAACCGAGTTCGATATTGCCTTTGACGAATCCCCAATGGAAATGTTGATACAAAGGTCAAATATCAATTCGGAGATAAGCTCAGACCGGAAACTAGAGCAAAATTTGGACATCACTGCAGAGCGCTAGTGGCCCAATCGCTCAATTTATCAAGTTTTTCAACGCAACTGCAAGCACTAAAGTTGGGCGTACTTCAGACCTCGACGTTAGCCCGCAATGCGGCCCAGCCGGTCGAGCTAGATCAGAATAGGGTAGGTCGCTTGTCTAGAATAGACGCAATGCAGGGCCAAGCGATGGCGCAGGCCAATGTTGAGCGACAGAAAGTTTTGTTGAGCGAAATTGAGCGAGCGCTAACCGAAATTGAATCCGGTGACTACGGCCGTTGTGTTGAGTGCGACGAATTTATCGCAGTCGCTAGGCTAGAAGCCGATCCAGTGACGCAAAGATGTATTGTTTGCGCAACAAAGTTCGAGCAGGGCTAGCCCTCAGTCCTGTCTGAGTTTAAGCGAGCTTTTGACTCATTGGCTAATCGGACACCCCAGCTCTGGCACTACTCGCCCCATAGCTGCGCAACACGCCTGTCACGGCCGCAACCGGTGCGGTAGACACGATAACGGATTGGGTTTTTCTTGTAGTAATCTTGGTGATAGTCCTCAGCATCATAAAATGGCTTTGCCTGAGCGATGGTTGTCACAATATCGTCCACGAAGGGTTTATTTGCTTTTAACGCTGCGAGAGACTTTTCGACAACTGATTTTTCGCGATTATCGGCGTAGAAAATTGCTGATCGATAGGAGCTACCTTTATCGCAGAATTGACCGTCGGGATCTGTTGGATCTATATGTTTCCAAAAGTATTCTACTAGCTCAGAATAACTTACTTTAGCTGGGTCGTATTCAACCTGCACTGCTTCATAATGGCCAGTTTCAGTATACGATACAGTTTTGTAGTCAGCGGTCTCTGCGGCCCCGCCGGTATAGCCAGATTTAGCCTCGAGCACACCGTCAAGTTTTTCAAAATCAGATTCAATGCACCAAAAACACCCGCCAGCGAAGATCGCAGTTTTGGTGCTGCCGACAGTCTTGTTACTGCTAGTTGCTTGCTTAGTCTCTGGGGTTGATTGCGCATAAGTATGTCCTATGCAGAATAGCGATATTGCAGCGGCTATAGCCAATATTGAAACACGTGTATTCATGTTTTGACGTTCCATTAATTTAGAATCATTAAGAATGTAGAGTCAGTAAGTTACTGAGTATGGTTTAAATGTTATGCTTGACTATTGACATCATAGCCAATGTGAGAGAAGACCGCGTTAGTAGATGAATTATCACTTTTCATCGACCAACCTACACCGTCAGGTCGCGACACATTTAAATTGCCTGCTATTAATTGGCTCCCTATGGTGAAAATGATTTGCAGTTGCAAGAAATCTAGTTTGGCATTGGCTGTTACTTTTGACATTCAACTTAATGGCCTAAGAGCTCTTTCGACAATTACCCTCAAACACGTGAAAATCGCGGAATGTAATGGACGCTAAAGAAACTACTTGAATGAATGACACCATCCTCAACAGCGTCGTCGATAAGAAAAATAATAATTTAACCACGCGTTTTGTGGTTACCGGAATTATTGCAATTATTATTATTGTCAGTGTCATGACACTGCGTGGCTATTATGTATTACGTTCTACGGGCGTAGAAACCGAAGGGCAGCGCATCGCCGTTAAAGTGTCTGAAGTGGTCGGCATGGTGAGTGACAGCGCAGATAAAATTGAAGGTCACCACGTATTGCGTATCGGAGAGTCCTTCAAGCATTTAAATGGGATAGAGTCTGCCACGATTTTCACGCTCAATTTACAACCATTTTGGCCCAAGACGTCGGCGACTCCTTTAAGCATCGCCGAGAAAAAAGTAGTAACAGCGCTGCTAAGCGATCCGAACTTAGATGGGCAGGTTATTGATTTGAGTTTTACGTCGTTAAGTACTTGGGTCGATGGCCCTCTAGGTCGGACAAAAGTACTGCCGGTGTTGATTAAACTTAAAGACCCAGACGGTAAGGTTTTTTCGATAGCTCGAATCGATTATAACTTTGAGGATGCGCTGAACTATGCTCGCTTTTTCGGCTTTCGTGTATTGGTCTTCACTTTGCTTTGTTCGACAATTTTGTTTCTAGCCTTGTACTACACCTTTCGACGCGGCATTAAAACAATTGAGCAACAAGAAAAGAAATTAAACCATCAAATCAGCCGGCTCTCAAATTTACTGTCGATTAACAAATTAATGCAACAGAGCATGAAAACGGCCAGCGCCCGAGCGGTGGAGTTGAATGAGCAGTTTTTACGCCGAGTAGGCGCAGACTTACACGACGGCCCCGCACAGATGATAGGCTTCGCGGTAATGCGACTTCATCAGGTTTCAAAGCAAGAAGCTGCCCAAATGTTCGGCCCCGAGTTTCATGCTGTTAAAGAGGCTCTTGATAGCTCTTTAGAAGAGATTCGTGGTATATCATCTGGTTTAGTGTTGCCTGAGCTAGAAAAGCTGAGTTTGGAGGAGTGTCTTCGTAAAGTAGTTGTATTGAATAGCGCGAAATCTGATGCTGAAGTAGCTCAGTACTACCAAGAATTGCCAAGTAATATTCCATTACCTGTGAAAATTTGCGCTTATCGCTTTATTCAAGAAGGTTTGAACAATGCCCACCGACATGGTGGTGCTAAGAAATGTCGGCTTTCAGCGTATGTCAATAAACAAGAACTGGTAATCTCTTTAAAAGATAATGGAGTCGGGTTTAGAAAATCTAAACTAAAAGAAGGCGGCGCTCATTTAGGACTTGTAGGGTTAAAGGATCGAATTGAGAGTATCGGTGGTAGCTTCAGCATCAATAGTGAGCTTGGCGTTGGCACTGCCTTGAAGTTAACTATTAGCCTGGCCGATGATGCATAAGGCTGAAAGCCCTTAGCTTACAATACAACGCCATTAGCGCTCATAATACAAAGCCCTTAGAGCTAACAATACAAAGCAATTAGCACTAATGCTAATTGCTTGAAATTTTACTATCATTGTCGATAGTAGTTTTTTTAAATACTAGAATAGTCTTCCAAGAGAAGTGCCTTTCTATACTAATGACCTTTTATGGTCCACGCGTTGCTGATAAAAAATGTCTGATTTAATCTCTATAATTGTTGTCGATGATCACCCCTTATTCCGCGAGGGCGTAGTTACCACTTTAGTGGAAAGCGGCAAGTTTGATGTCGTAGCCCAAGCTGGCAACAAAGACGACGCCATCATACTGGCTGAAAAGCATTTACCCGACTTGATGCTACTAGACGTATCAATGCCTGGCGGCGGCATAGAGACCGCCCATGAAATAGCAGACCGGGTGCCAATCATTAAAGTAATTATGTTGACAGTTTCTGAGCAAGAGCATGATGTGCAAGCGGCACTCAAAGCTCAAGCTCGAGGTTACGTCTTGAAAGGTGTTGCGTCGGACGATTTAGTTAATATTTTGCAGGATATTAGCCGTGGAGACTCGTATATCTCTCCAAATTTAGCCGTTAACCTGCTGATGCGAAGCACTGAGGATGCGCATAAAGATACACCTGATGATTTCGACTTAAATGATCGTGAGCGACAAATTCTCGAAAAACTCTCGATAGGGATGAGTAACAGAGAAATTGCTGATGACATACATTTAAGCGAAAAAACGGTCAAACATTATATGACCAATATTATGCACAAGTTGCACGTGAGTAACCGTGTGCAGGCCGCAATCAAAGCTTACGAAATGGGTAGGCAGTCTGGACGAAAGTGAGAACGACGTTTACTTGACTGAGAAAGACGCCTAATTAACATAGTTAGGCTAAATTACAGACTTTAGTCTGATCAATTGGCTACCTTCGTCCATAGTGTTATTGGCTTGATAACAGTAAAGTTAACGGGTGGTTAGGTAGGGTTTATAAATCAGCTTCAGCCGCTTCAAGTTTTGGGTAGGGTTGGGTAAATCCGTTTAAGCTGGAGTCTGATTTGTATTTTTGATAAGAGGTTTTGTAGGGAAACCGATGACGATCAAATTATTGCTAAACCAGTAAGCTCCCCTTTTTGGGGAGCTTTTTTTTTGCTAAATCCTGGCTTCAGTCATGTGGCTTGCGATACTTCACTGCTCGACAATACCTTAGCGCAGCAAAATTAAGTTGATATGCGCTCTAACAATCTAGTTAACGATGCTTTCGTCGCTGATAATAGTCACCTAACAGCATTTCAAACTGCAGACCGAACTGGATGGCACTTTTGTATGATCGATGAGGCTGATCTTTTTCCCACCTCAAATCAAAGCCAGTCTCCATAAATAGCCAATTTCTCAAGATTGGGCAAATATAGGTAAGTGTTACGCCGTATTCAGGTACTGATACCGCAGATTTTTCTTCGCCCCGTAAATATATGCTCGACGAAATTCCACGCTTATCGCTTAGAGAATGGTGCCATGAAGTATCGGCGAACCACTCAATTTGCTCCGCTTCTTCCGTGTATTTTACGCTCCCATGGGTCACCCAAATATCATTGTCGCCTATTAACTTGGTGAAATCAGCGCTACTGCTTATCCCAAAGCCGTCTTGTTTTCGCCAAAATGCGGTTTGAGTCGTGTGTAAAAACTTATCA
The DNA here is from genome assembly GCA_017854775.1 of Gammaproteobacteria bacterium. Lineage (GTDB taxonomy): Bacteria > Pseudomonadota > Gammaproteobacteria > Arenicellales > Arenicellaceae > Arenicella. The sequence goes on from JAFMHC010000197.1 coordinate 5,649, forward strand.
TCGGCCATTCGAAACATGTATCTGTACGCTAACTTAGCATAAGGGCTAACGCCACTACTAAGTTTTGCGCCGACCGACACATCAAAACCATTGCTGTCTTCACTCGGTGCACGGTAGCCGAGGCCGACCAACCATTCGCTATCTTCATCATTAGTAGACCTTAGGCCTACATTGTTTAGTCGGTCCTGGCTTACTTCTGTGTTAGCGAGATAGCTGTCTTCTTCTACTCGGCCGACAAAAGCCTTTAGACGCTTGCTAACATTCGGCAATTCGGCATTTATCCTTACTCGGATGCGAGGGTCTAAGCCATCGATTTCATCTTGCTTGAAGCCGATTGAAAGTTTCCCGGTGAACTTCTCACCCTCAAATTCTTCGTCGTCGCCAAATAGGCCATCCAACCAGCCTGCGGTATTACATAGCCTTGAATGAGTTTCAGCGCGTAAACCGTCTACCCACTCTTCGCTGGCGCGTTCAGGTAGGCAGCCATTGCCGTCTTTGGCTAGCTTTTGATCGGTGTTAGACTTGATTTCAAGATCGCTAATTACCGGCTTAACCTGCTCAGTCTGATCTGCCACAGCGACTTGCGAGACTAAAATCAGGTTCGAGATAAGCGCGATAAAGGAAAAACTTTGCCAACATTTATTCATATTATTGTTATTTTTTTTGATATGAACCTAAAAGTTATCATAGTCATCAGAAGGATAGTATCGTTCATAGTCTATTTCGTCACTTACTAGGCTACTGTCAATCAATGCTTTTACATCAGATTCCACCTTGGTGATGTACTCGCTCTGATCAGCTCGCTCGGCAGATGTGCGTAAGGCGCTACCCCAAGTAGCTACATGAGTATTGTTTATACGTCGGATGTCATTGTCTTGCGACCACTCATTGGCGATCAAAATACCAAGTGCTCGGATCCTTTTCGCCATCCTCTGCTTATCTTTTTGATTATCAATGGAGGCTAAAAATCGTTCTGAAACACGATTCCACCCGTTTGGATACAAAATGGTTCCTTGATAAAAACGTACAATCCACACTAGGTGGGCCTCTAGTACTTCCGGTTCGGCAGTGCTTATCTGTCGGTTTTCTAGAAACGCTTTAACGAAAATCTTTCGGTCGGGGAGGTCTGCGGGCCAATTTTTCTTGGCAGCTAGGGTGCTACAACCAACAAGCATGGCCAATGTAAGAATGAGGGAAAGATATAAAAAAGGTTTATGCATTATTTTGCGGGCTTCGAGACTAGGTTTTTAATAATATTGTCTGTAAATCGGATGATATGTCAATTTTAATGCAAATATGGTCATTTAGGAGACATTGTTCAGTGCCGTCTTTGCGATATACTTGAGGAAGTTATATATTATTGATATTAAACTGAGATCCAGTTGTTAAGTTTCGTAACATATTTGCAATAAATATTGGAAACATGACTAGAACAATGTTTAATAACACAATCTTTGTGGTGGTTGGTTTAATTTATATTTTGCTGTGATCGATGACGGGTTGTTTAGATCGAGCGTGAAAATCACCGGGGAGACTCTTTAAACCCAACTCGACCTCACTGACTGTCGTCAAGGGGTTGTATTTAGGGTTAGTAATTTATTTTAGCGCACACTGTAGGGGTATATTGTGGATCTAAGAAAACGTCGTAGCCAAGAAAAACTTCAATTAGCTTTAGCACAGCATTTACAAAGCAAAACTATTGATGAAATCACCATTGGTGAATTGACCAAAACCGCCGGGGTAAGCCGGCAAACATTCTATTCAAACTTTGATAGCAAGCAGTCGATTCTGTTGTCAAGAATAGAGTCGTTGTTTGAAAAAGCATGGGTTAAAACCGAGGTGCTTATTCAAAATTCAGAAATCGGTCGCGAAGAATTCGTAGAAGTAAGTGTTCGTAACTTGCTTGAAGAATGCGACAAAGAGCGAAAAATGATGCGAGCGGCCTTTACTGGTCAAGCTGGCATTCAATGTTTGTCGTTATTGAAAACATTGATTGCGAGACTTATTTCAGATCGTATTTTGTTTCAATTCAATCACAACTTTAATGCTCACCAGTTAGATACAATTTCTGACTTTTATGCTGGTGGCGTTATCGGCACGGTTCAAGGTTGGCTGGTTGATGATAGTGCAATGAAAGATATCAATTCAGTTGCGCGCCAGATCGGCCGACTGATACCACATGGTTTAGATGGCTACATAGCCAAGCCGTGTTAGATAGTTACTTTTGTTGAAGAAACTTTTGTTGTACAAACTTCGATTTTTGAAGAAACTTTGATCACAGGAGCCTAGTAGTTAAGGCTCCGAGCTAAGGCTTTAAAAGGCTAAGGTTTGCTAGTAAACGAAAGGCACTCGAGATTCTCGAGCGCCTTTTTTTTTGAGTGGTAAGTTGTTGTCTTTTTATGCGCGCTCGACGTACTCGCCAGTTTCAGTATTGACCTTTATCTTTTCACCAATATTTACAAAGGTCGGTACAGTAATGCGAATACCTGTTTCCAGTAATGCGGGCTTGCCGCCGCTGGCCGCCGTCTGACCTTTGATAACACCTTCGGTATCGGTAACTTCTAGCACTACATTGGGCGGTAAGTCGACGCCAATCGGGGTTTCGTCATAGAACATGACTTGCACA
>JAFMHC010000020.1 GCA_017854775.1 Gammaproteobacteria bacterium
TGGTTTTTTAAAGATGAAGAAATGCTGCTCAATCATCCGTATTATGGTTGGAAGCAACGGGCTAATCCCTCCGATATTTGGCAGGACCCCGGTAATCGTCAGTAAAACCCGCAAATATAAAACCCACAAATAAAAAACAAAGCATGTGAGATACCAATATGCATAAACGGGAAGAAATACAGTGACCGATCTATTACAAACAACTCAAGTACGAGCAATGTACATGAGTGACACAGGGCCAGTGATCGAAATAATTAACGATCACGATGAAGACGATGGCGAAGCCGCTGAAGCTGAGTTTCAAGACGAAGGCGTTGAAGGGCAATTTGTGCTGGTCGACAACGAAACCGTGCTCGGAATCAGTGGTTATCGTGAAGTTGAAAATTGCGATGGTACTTACTATCTTTCTTGGACCTATCTAGACGAAAAATATCGTGGTCAAGGCTTAGGTAAGAAAATGCTTGGTCACGTGCTTGATCATTTGCGGGAATTGGATGCTAGGAAGATATTTGTCAAAGTTTCCGACTATCAAGAAGAAGGCGTCGGTATTTATGCTGCTGCGCTCAGTATGTATAAGTCGTTTGGCTTTGAAGTAGAGGTTGTTGGTGAGGATTTTTATGATCAAGGCGAGTCTCAAACGATACTCGGGCTTGAATTTAAACCGCAGTCCGATGAGATCGTTGTGGCTGACGAAAAGCCAGTCATTCGCTTTAATGGCTTGTTCGAAATTGCCGAAACCGACGGCGCTTATACGTTTGAGTGGATAGTAGAGAAATCAGCGGGCTTTTTTGGCAAGCGTAGCTTTAGCCCTGAAGACCTCGAGGTTGGTATTGGCTCAGTAAAAGAGCAGGGAGGTCGAAAGATCTTTTTGACTTTCCCGTCTAATTTGGTTTTAATCCATAGGCCTCTTCAGGCAGTTGGGTTCAAATACGTAGGTCAGCTCAGGGATTACTATGAAGAAGGTCTTCACGAACTGCATTTTTCGCATGACCTTGAGGGTGTTGGCGAACTCCCCTAACAACTAAAGAATAACTAAAGAACAACTAAATAATAAGCAATTCGCCATTTAGACCAATCAGTCAGACTGGCGGATTGAATAAAGCGCACAGAAGAACATTAATAAGATAAAGTTTCGATAAACCGAAACGGAGTAACCATGAATAACTTGATTCGCTATGTACCCATCGCATTAATAGCTGGCTATTTTTTGTATGCCAATTTCTCTGGCCCGAGCAGTACAGATGATGAGCTTGACCTCAAGCAAGTGTTGGATGTAACGGTAGAAACCATTTACGCTTTTGAAGAAAATAACCCGCAGCTAGTTGCGGCTAACGAAGGCGATAATGAAAACGCCGCGTTTGTTAAATTCAGCGAAGACCTAACGGTTAATTACAACGCCGCGACACCGGCAATTTATAAGGAGAGAATTACCGTAGCGCCTCAGCAAGACGCCTCGCTTATTGCGTTTGTAGATGCCGATGCCAACGGTAATTTCGACAGCGGCGAAGAGGCACTTTACATGATTGAAGTTGATGGTGAGAACTCTCGTGTTATAGCTACCAGTCGCAACGGTGCGGTTAGCGATTCGCGCTTTAGCGGCGCAGGTTTACTAACCGGAATGTTGATCGGTAGTATGTTGAGCCGTCAACGTGCTTCGGGTGCAAACCCGGCGAGTAAGACAACACAGACTAGCAAGCAAGCCCAAGCTGCACGCTCTCGCGCTGGCTCAGGTAGTCATTCGCGCGGTAAATAGTTTTTACTAGAATAGGCAGCTTGCGTTGCTAACGGTCTTACATTTCTAAAAGGCCTTAAGTTTCTAAAGGCTTTCGTTTCTAAAGGCCTAGGCGATTGCTTAGGCCGTTTTTATTTTTACCTTGAGCATGTATTGCTCATTACACCATGGGCCTTACTGTGTCTAATAACTCATCGCCAGTCTCCACGCTTAGTAGTGCTCAGGCGGGTGTGCTGCTGTTTTCGATTCTTATTGTTGCTCTGTGTGGCATCGTTTACGAACTTATCATCGGTACCGTTTCTAGCTATTTATTAGGTAATAGCGTTTATCAATTTTCGTTGACGATCGGCTTCTTTATGTTCGCTATGGGCGTAGGCTCGTGGCTTTCGAAGTTTTTTGACAAGCAGTACATTCGTAACTTTGTGACCATCGAAGTGGTAATTGCTCTAGTCGGGGGTATCAGTAGTACTTTACTGTTTATGGCATTCCCTTTTGCTCGGCCGCTGTACGAGCTGACCATGTACACATTGATCTTAATCATTGGTGCATTGGTAGGTATGGAGATCCCAATTCTGACGGCGTTGTTATCACAAAAAAATGAAGTTCGAGACTCGATCGCCAACGTCATGTCGCTCGACTACTTGGGCGCCTTAATTGGCTCTGTTGCCTTCCCTTTATTGTTATTGCCCAGTCTTGGATTGGTTCAATCGTCGTTTGCTATCGGCTTGATTAACATTTTGGTAGCGACCATTAATGTGGTGATTTTTCGCAAGCATCTAAAGAATTTCCAGAACCTATTGTTCGCCTGCATTACCATTCTAGTGATGCTTTTTGTATTTATCGTTTATGGTACGCACATCACTCGTTTTGCTGAAAAGCAACTATACTTTGATCAGATAGTGTATTCAGAGCAGACTAAATATCAAAAATTAGTGGTTACGCGATCAGCGGCAACCAGCGATCAGCGCTTGTATATTGACGGCCATATCCAGTTTTCATCACGCGATGAGTATCGCTATCACGAGTATCTGGTTCACCCGGTATTGTCGATCCCTGGCGAGATTAAGAATGTGTTAATTCTCGGCGGCGGAGATGGCTTAGCGGTACGTGAAATTTTAAAGCATGACAAGGTTGAGCAGATTCATTTGGTAGATATCGACCCGGAGATGCTGCGTATCGCGTCTGAATTGCCAATGCTCAAGCGGCTGAATGAGAACAGCATGGCATCGAGCAAATTAACCACGTTCGGTGAAGATGCGTTCAGTTTTATTAATAAGCCCGGTTTGATGTACGACCGCGTAATCATCGACATGCCAGACCCGCATAACGAGGCGATTAATAAGCTGTATTCAAGAGAGTTCTACACCATGATTCAGCGTCGTATGGTGCCCGATGGCGTATTAGTAACGCAAAGTTCATCGCCGTTTTTCACTCGTAATGTCTACTGGTCAATTGAAAGCACCTTGTCGGCCGTGTTCGACACTACCGCGAGCTATCAGACCTCACTACCGTCGTTCGGAATCTGGGGATTTCATATGGCCCGTAACCAACGAGGCTTCCCCGAGCAATGGGCATTCGATATCGAAACCAAATCGTTAACAGCCAGCACCATGCAAGCCGCAACCGTTTTCGGCAAAGACATCGCCAAACTAGAAGCACCGGTTAACTCAATAATGGAACCCAAGCTCTATCAGCTCTACGTAGCTGACCTGAGGCAATAACCAGGTGCAGGCTGCGAATCAGCATTAGCCTAACAAATGCCGCAGCTAAGAATCCCCAACCAGAATTTCCTCCTCAATCTAAATATCCCACAGCCAATACAGCGGACGAGGCTCAATAAAATTAAAGCTAAGAAGAAGCGCCCGCAGCGTAGTGTCGCGCCTGCGGCTAAATGAAAAGAACTTCAAGGCAAAGCGCCCGCGGCGTAGTGTCGCGCCTGCGGCTAAATGAAAAGAACTTCAAGGCAAAGCGCCCGCGGCGTAGTGTCGCGCCTGCGGCTAAATTAAAGAGAAGCGCCTGCGGCTCAAGGTAAGAGATCGGCGATATACGGCTTACCCTCCGCCAGCTCTTCCACCGTCAAACCTTTCAGCTCATGCGGGAATACTAACCAGCTGTCGGTTTTATTAATAAAGTAATCCGGTGTTCTGTCAGTAACATTGCGACTAGGCTTGTACCAAGGGCAGGCAATTTTGATGTTGAGGGGCATGTTACGACGTGTTTTGAGTTCCAGCCTCTTAAAAATCGCATCGATGCTTCGGCCAGAGTCAAAGACATCATCTACAAGTAAAACATTATCGTCAGCATTGATATTGTCGATAATGTAATCTAAGCCATGCACCCGAACTGTTTTCTCTTGTTGATCTATACCCGTATAGGAAGACGTACGTATGGCGATATGATCAGTCTTTACGTCAACGTAATCTAAGTATTCCTGAATTGCTATTCCGACCGGCGCACCACCACGCCAAATACCAATAATGAAATCGGGGTCGAAGTCGCTGTCATGCACTAACTTAGCTAGCTTAAATGAGTCACGAAGAAGCTCTTCGGCGGTAATAAAAACTTTTTTCATAATGATGTCTAAATAATGTTTATTAAGTATGGTGTTGGCGTGCCGAGTTGCCTAGTCGAGTCCAGAAAAGCCATGGGCACAAGAATCTTGATTATAATTAATCATCATTACAAAAAGCCAAACTTGAGCGCGAATACAACGGCAATAACATATACCGCGGCTGGGCATTCTGAGGCGCGCCCAGCAAGCAACTTTATCAATGCATAGGAGATGAAGCCAATGCCAATGCCATCGGCGATCGAATAGCTCAATGGCATGCTTATTGCACCAACAATCGCAGGTGCGGTTTCGGTTATGTCGTCCCAGTCTAGGTCGGCGAATGATCGAACCATTAAGCAAGCGACAAACAATAATGCCGCACCGGTAGCGAAACTAGGAATACTTTGCGCCAGAGGAGAAATAAATAGGCACAACAAAAACAAGCAACCGGTAACCACAGCGCTTAAGCCCGTACGGCCTCCAGCTTCGACACCGGCGGCGCTTTCAACGTAGCTAGTGGTTGATGAGGTGCCCAATAGTGCACCGACCGTGGTGGCGCTAGAGTCGGCCAACAAAGCTTTACCTAAACGAGGAAGCTTGCCGTTTTCATCCAGCATATCAGCCCTTGTTGCTACGCCAACAAGTGTGCCCGCAGTATCGAATACATCGATCAGCAATAAGGTGAGTATTACCGTAAGCATCGAAACGTTAAGAGCCCCGGCGATATCCAGTTCAAGTAGCGCGCTGGCCGATGGCGGAAGAGATACCAGGCCTTTAAATTCGGTCAAGCCCATGAGCCACGCAATTATGGTGACGCTTAACACACCAATAATCACCGCACCGGTGACTTTACGAGCGGTTAAAGCGGCGATGATCACAAATCCCAGCATCATTAATATCGGCCCAGCGCTAGCTAAGTCGCCAAAGCTAACAAGCGTTGCAGGGTTATCCACCACCACCTTGCCACCGGTGAGTGCGATGATCGCTAAAAATAATCCTATACCCGCCGCCATGCCGAGCTTCAATGACCTTGGTATTGAATTGATCAGCCATTCTCGTATCGGCAAAATACTAATAATAATAAACAGTACGCCAGAGATAAACACGGCCCCTAACGCTACTTGCCAGCTATTGCCCATGCCAATACATATGCCGAATGCGAAGAACGCGTTTTGCCCCATGCCAGGCGCCAACGCGATAGGGTAATTGGCATACATGCCCATAATGATGCTGCCAACTGCAGCGGCAATACAGGTGGCGACAAATACGGCACCGAAATCCATACCCGCTTGAGATAATATCGACGGGTTGACGACGGTGATGTAAGCCATTGCCAGAAACGTTGTTACGCCGGCAATTACTTCAGTTTGTATCGAGCTATTATTTTGTCTAATTTTAAAGAATTCATTCAACCAATTTTGCATGTTGCTTCTCCTTGCTTAGCGGTTCGCCTGCGTGAGCCTAAGGCGTCAGTACATTATTGAGCCGCATAGATATATTTAGTTTTGGCGCTTTTTAAGCATTTCAGCGATCTTCATGATGGCCGACTCAAAGTTCTGGCTGATTTTATTTTCACCGGTCTCGAGCGACCCAATCATCATTAAATTATCTTCCATCTTAAAATTTTCGATACTTTGGCCATGCACATCAAAGCCTTTTTTTTCTTTCGACAGCGGGTAATATTTGGCAACTCTATCAGCGTATAAGCCTGGTTTTTCATCGTTACCGTAAAATGGCTTTGCGTCATAATATGCGAATACAGGTTTTTTCAGGCCAGCCATATAGCCCATCTCAAACGCGGTTCCTACGTCCATACTCGGTCCTCTGAAACGAACCATGTTGGCGGTTATGAAGTCGGCTTTATCCATTAATGCAATGTTGGCGTGGTAAATTTTGATTCCGGTTTTGTAGTCTGCAGCGAAACCTTCAATCTCGTTGTCCATCGGGTATAAGCCGATCAAGGTAAACGGCCACTTATTGTCTTTATTCAAGCGAGCAATGGCGGCTTTCTTAGCAATTCCAGCGCCGATTGGGTCAGGTAAAAATACTTCTGGACCAGCTAGATAAATATAATAGGTAGATTGGTCTACCGCCGACGTCGCGGCATGCGACTCTACAGTAGATAATGGTGTTACTGTGCTGGCACAACCTTGGGCCAAGGCCATAATTAAGGTAATTGCGAGAAAACGCTTTAAACTAGTCACCTGAGAATCTCCAATTGAAGTTATTTTTCTATTCAAAACCTAAACCCAGCTGAGCACAAAAATAAGTCGGGCAAGCGATAAAATGCTTATTGTTGCGCGTTTGTACTGACGGTTTGCTGAGGTCTGGGGCTATAATAACGATAATACGTCACTAAAGATATTTTACTATGAGTCTCGAGTCACAACAGCATTTTTCTAATTGGGTCGCAAGTTTGCCGAAAGCCGAATTACACCTACATATCGACGGTAGCTTGCAAGCGCATCGGCTTTTGTCATTGGCGCGAAAGAATTCAATTGAGCTGCCATATTCGAGCGTCGAAGAAGTAGAAGCGGCCTATCAATTTGAAAATTTACAGAGTTTTTTGGATCTTTACTACCTCGGTGCCTCGGTACTTATCGATGAAGACGACTTCTATCATTTGATGATGGACTATCTGCTCAAATGTAAAGAGCAGAATATTGTTCATACTGAAATCATGGTTGAGCCGCAAACCTACGCGCCAAATGGTGTGTCATTTGCAACGATGATGTCGGGCTTTCAACGCGCAATTAGCGATGCTAGCGAGGGCTGGGGCCAGTCGGTGTTGTTGATCTTGAGTTTTTTGCGACACATGAGTGAAGATGAATGTATTCAAGCGTTAGCAGATGCCCAGCCCTACAAAGGTTCTTTTGTCGCGATCGGTTTGGCCAGCGCTGAAAATGGCAACCCGCCTAAGAAATTTAAACGTTTGTATCAAATGGCAATCGAACAGGGTTATCGCGCCACGGCGCACGCAGGCGAAGAAGGGCCTCCGCAATATATTTGGGATTCGTTGAACGAGCTTAAGGTGGAGCGAATTGATCACGGCGTTAGATGTGTCGAAGATGAGGCCTTGTTAGCGCACTTAATAGAACAACAAATTGCCTTAACAGTTTGCCCGCTTTCCAATACTAAATTGTGTGTTTTTGATTCGATGCAGCAACATAATGTGCTCGAATTGCTAGAGCAGGGTATCGCGGTGACCATAAACTCTGATGACCCTGCGTATTTTGATGGTTATCTGAATGAGAATTTTGACGCATTGCATCAGTCGCTGGCATTGACAAAAGCCCAAGCGCTTACGCTGATTGAAAATAGTTTCAAGGCGAGTTTCTTGACGCAGTCAGATAAAGACACGTATTTAGCTGCATTAGCTGCGCATTGCTAAATACTGTTTAGGCAATAGCCCTTTTCTAATCTGAAACGGGCTTAAAAATTTAATTTGTTGGGTGTTTGGATATAGGTGAATTAGTTCTTGCTATTGCCAGCGTCATTGACTATATTGCGCCTCCACTTGATGTTGCGGGGTGGAGCAGTCTGGCAGCTCGTCGGGCTCATAACCCGAAGGTCGTAGGTTCAAATCCTGCCCCCGCTACCATCAAGAGCCCGTCTACAAACGGGCTGAGTTTTTGACCATACTGCTCAGTCAATCGCTTCGGTATTCCATCCTTTTATTGCTTTCAGCAATCTATAATCTTACCGTCATATCTGCCGCAAGATTTTTTCTTCTCGAGGCTCGCGTAAATGTCGCCTTGCATATTAATGCGCGTTTATACGCCAACGCTATTGATCAAAGGGCACCAACGTATTTACTCGTAAGGTCGGATCAAACACGAATGCGAGGCATGCAAACAATAGGCACTCCAAGTCGCGATACAATTAAATTTATAGAAGAAATAAACCGATAACAATTAGATTGACTCAACTGGCTATGGAGAGTAATTTTTGGCTGTTGAGGCTGATTTAATCATGCCTACCTTTTAGGCTTTATAACTAGCTTAGAGAGTTGCTGAATACTCTTGCAACGGGCCAGTTAAATCACGGTTTCCAGCATGCTAACAACAAAATTTCTATCGCTTGCGGTTCTTGCATTGGCGCTCTTGGCGTTGGTTCTACAACGACTTTTTTTTAGTAAACGATATTCCAATGTGCTCGGCCTAATTGCGGCCATCGCGTTCGGGCTTGGGTTTACTCTATTTGATCAAATCATTGCCCCTGAGATAAGTAAGGTCGAGCAGCTTGCTTGGATTAATCTTGATCAGTTAAAGAAAATCAACGGCGCGCTATTTTGGCTTAGTGTTGCTTACTTCTGTAATGCCTTAGTTAAGCACTTCGTATATCCCCGCAGGCTCACATGGGAGGGTGATTCTAAGGTGCCGCTACTGATGCAGTATTTAGTCACCGTACTGATCTATTTAGCCGCGACGGTTTGCATTGTGGGTCTAATCTACGGTCAATCGATTACCGGATTAATAACAGCGTCGGGTGCCGTTTTGCTGATAATTGCCTACTCGGCTCGCGCGCTTATTGACGAGGTATTCGCCGGTATCGCGATCAATATCAATGCTCCGTTTGAGAAGGGTGATTTAATTCAACTTAACGACGAGTGGGGTTATGTAAAGGAAGTTGACTGGCGCAGCATTACCTATTTGGATATGGACAACAACAATGTAGTGGTTCCAAATACCAAGTTAGCCGCCAGCAAGATTCGCAACCTCGACCGTCCGCGCTCGCTGACAAGGCGTGTTTTGCATATTCGTGTTGAGTATAATGTGCCACCAAAAGTGGTAATCGATCAATGCCAGGCGGCAATGAAGGAATGCCCGCACATAGTTCCTCACCCTTGGCAGTTTACCAGTTACTTAGACGCCGACGAAAAAGGCCTGCGATATCGGCTGCACTTTTATGTGCGTCACTTTGACGACTGGTGGTTGGCAAGTGACGAGCTGATGAATGCGGTTTGGTACCGCTTTGCTAGAAACGGTATTCGCTTCGCTCAACAACGTAAACTGAACTTTACTAATGCGGACGACGCCAAACGCAGTTTGCCCGACTCCGCCTATGATGATGCCACTTGGCGAACTCTGGTAGAGCGTTTTAATCAGGTGCCCATGTTCGAAGGCATGACTCCTAAAGACATGGAAGAATTGGCTCGTTCTGCTGAACTGCATATTATCGGCCCGCCGGAGAAGATTATCGAATCTGGCTCAACACGCTCGTCGATGTTTTTAATCGCCTCGGGTGCGGCCGACGTTTATCAGGTCGACGAAAATGGCATCGAAACCTTAATGGCGACGGTCGGTGAATTTGAAACGCTGGGGCTTATGGCTCTACTGACCGGCAGCCCTCAGAAAACCACTATTCGAGCTAAAGAAGAATGTGCCGTTTGGGAGATTGGCAGTGACTCCTTGCACGCATTATTTGATCGAAAACCTGAAATCATGGAGGCAATTGCGAAGAATGTTGCACAGTGGCAAGCCGAAGAAGAAGATGCCATCAATGAAATTGAAATGAACCGTCAACAAGAAAAGCTTTTCATACAGCAACGTACTAACCGTTTGAGTAATCGAATCGCCGGGTTCTTTAAGCGCGAGGTGAAGCAAGAAGACAATGGCGAGGAATATACTAACTATTGATTTCTTAAGTTAGGGGCGGGCATTAATAAACTTGCACTGACAGAGGTGCAATAAAGAGGGCATTTTGGGGCGCCGTGGTGACAAATTGAGCGGCCACATAGAGACTAAGATAATCAACGCCAAAAATTAGACAAGAACGCTTGACGAAGCATCTGTAGACGTGTATTTTTCGCATCCTGCTCGCTAATAGCGATCAAGATCGTGTAATGGCTATGTAGCTCAGTTGGTTAGAGCACAGCATTCATAATGCTGGGGTCGGTGGTTCAAGTCCACCCATAGCCACCAATACGATTAAAGAATAAAGTCAGCCACTTAGGCTGATTTTTTTTTGCCAATATTCCTCCCGAAAACAATATTGCCAAGTTAACTTCTAAGCCCAAACAAAATCACCTCTATAATTTTAAGCACCGGCACTTTGCCAAGCAACAAACGCATCTCACCTGAAGTTTCTATAGTTCTTCGCAGAAATCAACTGTCGCCCGAGATTGAATAGAGTGTAAACCGTCGACTGAAATGAATCGCACTCCGGCGATGGCTTAAAGTAAAACGGAAATACAAGCAAACTGTATCGCTAATTATTTCGGGCGGATATCGATGTCGTTTATATCTACTGATCAAAAAATTATGCCGAAAGCACGCTGGTTACCAGAGTTAACTTGGCGGTATCGTTGTACCTTCTATATATCGTTGATTAAAAACAAACTATCAATCATTAAGTAAAAATTACACAGACATTAAGCATCACACACCAACACGCCATATAGTCTTTTCATCGCTTTGATCAAACACTGATTTAGAGCGTTCTAAACACGTTAATAGAGGATATTTTTTTGGCATTGAATCGTAAAAAGCTGGTGTTATTAATGCTTTGTCTGGGCGGCTGTTTGGCATCGGAGCAGTCCGAGATTGCAATTGTAGCGTTGATTGCGAATGCGGGTCAGTACGACCAGCATAGTGTTAGCACTTATGGCTTTTTGAAAAAAAACCATGACGTTAGATTGTTCATTAATAGAGAGGACGCGTTTAATAATAATCGCTTCCATTCGATTAAAATCGATGGTCTGTCTGATCGTGACCTTGCCTCGATTGAGCCCTGCATCAATCAATATGTTTTGGTATCCGGTACGATTAATTCAAACCAAAACGGACTTAGCTTTGAAGATGCGGTTCAAATAAAAGGCAAGTCGGAAAATATCTACTCGAAACTCGTATGTAACTATAATTTTAATTAGGAAATAACAATGAAGCAGCTCAGCATACTCTCTACCTTTCTGTTTACTCTTCTGATGTCAACCAGTGGCACGGGTAGCACGCTATCGCAGAACCTATCTTTTTCAGACACCATTTACCCAAGTACGCTTTGCCGAATTTGTCCGAAGTGTTGTAAAGCAAACTAATCCTGAATATCGGCAGAACAAGAATGAGCTTGATTAGATCAAGCTCAAGTTTAGCTTTTGTTTAAGCAATACGTTTGTTAGAACTAGCGCCCATTAAGTAAACGACCACTAGTTTTTTCCAAGACTTTAATTTCGGTCTCTTCATTCAATAGCTTAGGGTACAGTATGAGAGTTCCATCTTCAGAGACGGTGTAATCTATTAGCGGGTTTACTATTACTTGGATTGGTGCCACTTCGCCAGTCTTCAGGTCGTAAAAATTAAGTACATTTTCAGTATCACTCACAGCAACATAGAAGAAACCACTATTTCGCGCGTAAAGGGCGTCATAGGCATATATATTGCTGTCATCAACTAGTTTTACTTCAGAACCACTATCGAGATGCATTTTCCAAATGCCATCTTGATGGTATTTGTAGTAAAGCATGTCTCCGCTATTGGTAAGTTCTGGGCTATAGCCGCCGCGCTCTGTCACTTTTACTGTTTGAGTATTTGCAGCAAGATCTTTTTTGTAAATTTGCCAGTCTCCGTCGATGTCAGAAGAAAAGTACACTGAGTTGCCATCTGGAGCCCAACTAGCTGCCTCGACTCTTGAAGGGTGTGCCGATCGCCAAATAGTTTTGTATTCCTTGGTTTCTACATCGATTGTGTATAGCTCATTATTAGTCGATGCCAACACGTACTGATCATTCGGTGACCAACGAATACGTTGCACGACTCGGTGGTCAGAAAACTTACTTAATTGATACTCTTTGCCATTGTTTTCCTTGATCCATATTTGCGGATGACCACTCCTCAATGACATAAACGCTATGTCGCTCGAATTGTTTGCAAACTCGGGATAAAGATCTATTTCACTGGACTCAATGAAGGCTGATTCGGGCTCTTCTATGCCCAAGCGTTTGCCCCAGATATCAATCCCTGTTTCACCGGCCATGATGGCTAATTTATCTTCAGTCTTGTGGCTGCTGATTGAATGCAAGGTGTCTGAGTTTTCCAATACCTTTTTATGAAAACTGTATTTAATCGAATACGCGTTTATATTGTCATCTTTATCAATATAGTACAGATTTTGATCATCAAATGACCACGCAAGCGCCTTTCTCCAGCCGCTCAAACTAAACAGGTCGGTCACCTGTTGGGTTTTCAAGTCTAATAACTTTACCTGAGTTGCTCCCCAATTTTTGTCTCTGGCAAATGCTAGCTGGCTTCTATTGTGGGCCAAGGCGATATGAATATCGCCTTTTGAATTGCCACTTACGGGGTTGGTGAGTTGTTCTTTTTTGGATGTCTTTAAAGAGTACTTATAGATCTTATACGGATCTACCGCTGACAATGAGTCAGTGTAGTAAATGTTTCCAGAAGGCCCCCAGACGACTTCATTGGCAAGGCCGCTGGTATTGCAAGCTACGACTGTTTGCGGGGTTGTGCTGCTTTCCTTAATGCTGATTCGCATTATATTACATGCGCCCTCAACGTGCCTTACAAAAACCAGCTCGGAACTGTCCGGCGACCACGAGGCGGAAAAATCATCGCCGGGTTCCGTGGTTATTTGTCTTGGCGATTCGCCGTCAACTGACTGTATGTAAATCTTAAAGTGCTGACCCGACATCGGCAAGTGGCTATAACTTATGAATTGGCCGTTTGGTGAATAACTTGCATCCTTTTCTTTTCCTATTAAGACACTAAACGGTTTAACAACATCAAATGGTTTTATCGATTCATAATTCATTGATTGAATTAAATAGCTGGCGGCTAACCAAATTCCTAGTGCGACTAATGGAGTTGCGACGAAAATTAGCCAAGGCTTGGGTGAAAATATCCTAGATTTATTCAGGCTTGCTTTGGGCGGATCACGCTGTTTGTTAACTTCTGCGGCAACCGCATCTACCCATTTAACCTGCTGGTTTAGCTGATAACCTTTTTTACGAATCGTTGTTATGTAACAGACATCGGTGTCTTCACTTAATATCTTCCGAATCTGATTGATAATTCTATAAATAGCATGGTCACCAACGACTCGACCTTTCCAAACATGGTCGACAAGCTCTTCAAGGCTGATTACTTTGCTAGGGTTTTTTGCGAAATAGACTAAAACCGCCATGGCTAAAGGTTCAATCACGTAGTCTTTGGCGTTGAGCGAGAGTTTGTTTTGGTCTGGTGTGACGTACCAAGCACCGATGATGACGTTACTGCTCATGAACTTATCGTAGGGAGAAAAGACTGAATCTTTACTCTAGCATAGTCCTAAGATCACCACTAGCCGATTGCTACAGACGCTAGGATAGTTGCATCAGGAGTAACTTTAACCGCGGTCTAATTAGAAAGTTGTGACGTGCTCAAGGACTAAGTCTTACTGATAAGGTTGTGATTAAGGCTCTGAATAATCGCCTGGTATGCCGAGGGCAAGATTATTTTTTAGAGCGACAGTATTAGAAGGCCCGCTAAGATTCAAAAGAGTCGGTGAAAATTGTTTGACTGGCGTTAAGTTATCAAAAGCAATTCTTGCACCGACTCTTCTAAATCAAACGGTTTTTCTAATATGCTCTACTAGTTAGTTACTATGGAATAACAATAAAGTTTTCAGTAGAAGGGCATTGGCCAATAACGTCAACGCTGTAATTCCAGTCAGCTGTAGTGTCGCCGAAAGGTGGGTTAGCTGTTTTCAAATAAGCACGGGTTAGAGCGCAATGCTTGGGCGAGGCCGCATAAGTCCGACCGTTGCCTCTGGGATTGTCATAGTAAGCCGTATATACCGAGAACCCTTTACCAATGCCTGGGCCAGTGCCACGAAACTTATTGGTAAAGCATAGGCTTGAAGCTAGGCAAGTTGAATCATTTACCTGCTTTGAACCTCTGTGTACATGATGATTGTAGCTTTGTGATTTTGTTGCCTCGTTAAGCTTTTGAACATTACTTGAAAGCCAGCCTAGTAAATAGGTGCCTGGTGTTGTGGTGGTAATGTCGCCAGTGTTGTATTGGAATGGGTGCACGCAGTCGGCCCACTCTCGTGTTTCCCTGCATAAATCCATTGCAATACTAATTTCTGCTTCCGAAGTACCACATTGGGTTGGTCTATTTTGACCGTATTCGCCCCAAGGGTCGCAGCGTTCCTTGTGTTGCACGCTTATGTCTAACCAGCGCTTCATTTGCGCTAAAGGACCTTGGTTGCCAGAGTACTTAGAAAATATTTGTTCGTGCGAGAATGCACTATATACCGTCGGTCTTTGGTATAGATTGGTGCTGTAATCGACTGCGGCCCAGTTTGTAGGGTTAGTATCTTGAACAAATTGATTGTATTTCTGCATCACATTTGTCGGATTAATGCTGGCGGCTAAACCGATAGGCCCGCCTACTTGATCGGCATTTATTTTGACCTCTAAACGATTGAGTACTTCCGTCAATGATGATGAAGACCCAGACGAACCATTCGCTGAAAATATGTCTCCGATTTTAAGGCCGAGTTCGGCTTTTGCACTCTCACGCTCTTCGTAGCTATACTTTTTCGCGTCGAAGGTGAAAACTAAATACAAGGCTGATCCGAGGTTGGCGCTATTGATGAAATTGTCACCACAGCGTTCACGAAAATCGGCTTTAGCTTCATTGTCGTTTGGCGAAAGGACTTGGCTGACTAGTTCTGGATAAATCGCGTCTGTCGGGGTGTTAAGCTTCCAGAATTCTCGACGATTGTTAACCTTAACCACGAACCGGACATGACTTTCGTCTGTGACTGATTTTACATATCGTTCTTTTTCGCCAGAAAGGCCTAAGCTGAAATCATCACCAGCGAAGCCAATTTGTGCCGATTGAGACACCTCTAAAAGTTCCGCTAGTTGGCGGTTGTCATTAACATAACTTATGTCAAATGTGCTTGGTTGAAGTGGCGGCGTTTTAGTAATCACGAACCCAGGGTTGGTAACATCTAAGCAAGTTTCCTTTAAGGTTCCACGTACTAAGTCAAACCCATCTCCAAGATAGAAGCGATCTTCATCTGTGGTAGTGCGAACGTTGCCTTGACCGGCCATTTTTGCCCGTGACAAGACTGTCTTTGCGCCTTGCGTAGATGAACGAAATTGCTGGTTCTTTTGATCCATCGCTAGCATGGCTGATGAATAATTGGTGTACAGATTATCATCTTGCCTAGGGTTAATAATAGAGGTGCTGCCGGTGCGGTATGAGCTTTGGTAGCTGGTGTTGGTTGCCCGTACCTTGTAGCTGTATTTACCCGCTGGTTTGTTGCTTAGAGTGTAGCTTCGACTATAGCCATTATAGACTTGGTTCCAAGATCCAGAATTTTTGCGTTCAAGTAACTGATAGCGAACCGGGAATCCGTAACCTTGGCTTTGACCCCAGCTAACTCGGATAGTTTCGCCATTTGTATAAGGGGCGTAACTTATTGAACTGGGTGTGCTCGGCGCTCTATAAGGACCGGTATTGCCGCCACCGCCATCGTCACAAGGGTCTATAATAGGGACCAGCTGCATTTCTGCGTTCGACCCGCCAAAGTCCTGCGGTACTATGCATTCGCGGATATTTAAAGTGCCAGCTTGTAGCTCAGCTTGAAGCTGATCGCCTTGCCGTTCACCTGCTGTTGATACCGCCATACCTGCGATTAAAATCGCTGGCGTTAGCGATACCATTGTTAGTATCTTTTTGTATTTCATTGAAACGGTTTCCTGTGGTGTTTATTAGGGACGCTCAATTTCTCACAAACGGGTGTAATGATGGTTATGGACAGTTAAGGCGTGCCTTATTTCGATCTAATGGAAACGTAATGGCTGCAGGTTTGCTTGCTGTGCTCTTCAAATAGCGCGTATTTCAGGTGTGCAAAGGAGGTGTTGATTGCAGCATGCTGAAAGCCGTCTATCTCATATATTCTTTATGAAATAGATAAATAATCAGAATGATTTTGATCGCTTGAAGCGCCTTTCTGAATGCATCCTTGGCGCTCATAACAGGTGGGTTATTCTCAATCTAGAGAAAGGGTATTCTTGAAACTGTAAGTGATTTTCTTGAGGAAAAATCAGTGTATGTAAGCTTATTACCTGCAGCTACTAGCTTTGCAATTAAAACTAAACCGTTGCTTATCAATGATTAATAAGCAACGGTTGCATTACTCTCTACTTTTTATTTTCCCAAAAATGAGCATTTTTGATGCCTAGTTTTTTGGGATCAAAAGTGTATTTGGTAACGCCTGCGGCTTTTTGTGCTTCGTAATCCTTGAGCGCACGCATTGCTGGGCGGCCCATAAAGAAAATGATCAGTATGCCGATAATGTTAACCCAAGCCATAATGCCTAAGCCAATATCACCGAGGTCCCAGACAACTTGAGACTTGATCACCGCGCCAAAAAACACGGCTGAGATCAATACTATTTTCAACATCGTAATGGCGCCAGGAATTTTGATTGAACGTCGAATATAGGCAACGTTGCTTTCAGCGATATAGTAGTAAGCAAGTAAGGTGGTAAACGAAAAGAAAAACAACGCTACAGCAACAAACGGGTTGCCGAAACCAGGCATAACGCTTTCGATAGCCATCTGCGTAAAGGCCGGGCCTTCATGTGATATGCCGCCAGCGATATTCTGTAAAATGAAGCCGCCACTACCGTCAACTACGTTGTACATCCCGGTAATCAAGATCATGAAAGCTGTTGCTGTACAGATAAACAAGGTGTCGATGTAGATCGAAAATGACTGAACTAAGCCCTGTTGTGCTGGGTGATCTACTTCGGCCGCAGCGGCGGCATGGGGTGCGGTACCTTGGCCAGCTTCGTTAGAATAAACTCCTCGTTTGACACCGATACCAATTGCCGCGCCTAGCCCTGCTATTGGGGTAAATGCGTCGGAGAATATCGAACCAATAATACTTGGGAGTTGGTCAATGTTTAAACCAATAACCGCAAACGCGGTAATGATATAGGCAAGCGCCATAAAGGGAACCACGATTTGCGCGAAGTGAGCGATGCGTTTAACACCACCAAAAATAATAAATCCGAGCATGGTGACGATGACCAAGCCAGTAATTATTTTATAGGAACTTAATGCGCCAATGGATGTTTGAATTGTGGTGCCCTCTCCAAGGGTTTGAGCAATAGCGCCGCCGATAGCATTGGATTGCACGGTTGGCAGCAATAGCCCGCAGGCTATGATTGTGGCAACGGCGAAAATCCATGCATACCATTTTTGCCCCATTGCTTTTTCAATGTAGAACGCAGGTCCACCACGGTATTCACCTGTTTCGATATCAGTCTCTTTATAGATTTGACCAAGGGTTGCTTCAATATAAGCGGTTGCTGCACCTAGAATAGCAACTACCCACATCCAAAATATTGCACCCGGGCCACCAATGCCAATTGCGGTTGCAACGCCAGCGATATTGCCGACCCCGACTCTGCCTGAAAGCGACACGGCTAATGCTTGAAACGATGAAATACCTTGGTCGGAGCTCTTGTTCGATTTTATCAAGCGCACCATTTCTGAGAATAGACGCACTTGAACGAAACGTGTGAGCACGGTATAGAACAAGCCTGCAAGAAGACAGAGTATGACGAGTACCGGGAAGATTGTGAGTCCCCATGTTCCCCAAACTACGTTATTGATCGAGTTAACGATGCTGACAAAATTTTCCATAGTGAGTATTTATTTTATTATTTAAGTTGTTTTTATTAGATCTGAGCATAACTCAGGGACGAGATAAAAATAGTTTGGAATGTCTTCAATTGAGGCGGAAAACGCAGCTAATAGCTAGCTATTGGCAAGTTTTTCAACGAAAAGTGAAGGCATTACGGACATTTTGATCCGTTCGTCGAGTTATGCTTAGGTCTCTTTATATCTTAGGCTGATGTGCTGAGATACGAAAGTCTCGCCTAATCGCTGTTCTGACTATATCCGAAATCGTCAATGATTCCGAACTTGGGGTATTGATTAATTTACTTATTGAAAACCGATAGGCAAAAAAATAGCCGCAGACAGAGCTGCGGCTATTTTAACTAACGCCTACGTACTGGCACCTAGGCACCAGCGTTTAAGTGCTAACGATTAGAAATCGTATTTAGCACGCACGTAGTACTGACCGCCTTGAAAACCGAATGGTGCCGTCGCAGGGTAGCGTGAACCCGCTACACCAGAGAAAGGATTTTCATCGGGGAAAGAGTCAAACACATTAGCAGCACCAACAACAACCTCTATTTTTTCACTAACGTTGTAACCGTATTCTACGTCTACAGTAAACTCACTGCTCGCGTCGATCGGTAGCGTACCATCATCTAAATGCGGCTCGAAGTAGTTACTATGATAGTTCACACGAGCTAGCGCACGCCATTTGTCAGTGGTGTGACGTATGCTCATGTTGCCCTTCCAGTTTGGAAGGTTTTCTTCGAGTTGACGTAAACGAGTTGTACTCAAGTTACCACGACGCGTGACTTCAGTGTCGGTGTAGTTAAGTGCTAATGACAATATGGTTGAACCGCTACCAAGCTCGATTGGAGTGCTTGCTACGATGTCGACACCTTGAGTTTTGGTGTCAAAATCATTGGCAAAGAATCCGAAAGAGACTAAATCTTCAGAACCAGCAAAGTCAGCGGCATTAATGACGCCAGCGGCATTCAAAGCATTTAAGATTTGACTTGTTGATGCATCGTCAGAAAGTTGTACAAGACCGACGCCTGAGCGTGCAGCAACACCGGCTAATAGACCACGGAAGTCTTGTTGGTCAGTAATCGCGATACGGTCATCTACTTCGATATTGAAGTAATCAACCGTTAAGCTTACTGAACCAATTTCGAAACCACCACCGATAGAGATATTAGTTGCGTCTTCAGGGCCTAAGGTAAAGCGACCGCCTAATTCGTTGTTTACAAATTGGCCAGCGGCTGAATTCAATGGCAACGTACCTTGGTCAACCAGTATTCCACCAACCGCTTGCGTAGTAACGTTAGTTACGTTTGCTTGACCGGTTGTTGGCGCGTGAAAGCCAGTTGAGTAAGTAGCGCGGAAAACAGTTGTATCAGTGGCACGGAACAAACCACCTACTTTAAAGTTAGTAGTGTCGCCGAAGGTATTGAAATCTTCATAGCGTACTGCTGCTTGTAAAGTAAGGGCATCTGTCACGTCAGCTTCTAAGTCAATGTACAAGGCAATGTTGTCTTGAGTGTCATTAGTGCTCTGAGTGAAGCCACCGAAACCGTTTGAACTAGATGAAAAGCCTTGGCCGTTTGGAAATGCTGAGGTTGATGCAGCTAGTGGTCCGATAGCGAAAGAGGCTGCGTCGCCCTGTTGGATATCAAACTCCTCTTCACGGTATTCAAAACCACCGGCGATGTTCAAGTCTGAAGCAAAGCCTTCAACTGGCAGCGAGTAGTTCAAATCGATATTGAAATTAGTATCGGTTTGAGTGTATGTGCCTGGGTTAAATGACGTAGGTGTGTTCGGGCCTAAGCTTGCGTTGACTGTGTTGCGGATAGTAAACCCTACTTCGTTTTGACCGTAACCGTAGCTAACGTCATACGCTAAGCCATTGGCTAATTCGCCACGAAAACCTACTACTAAGCTTGTGTCTTCAAGATCACCACCGAAACGAGGAGTGAAGCCACCTGGGAACAACTCAACAAACGAGAAGCAGTTAGGGTCAGCTGTAACTTGAGCCAGAATAGCTGGGTCGGGCAATAGGCCACCTCCAGCTGTTAGCGGGATGCCTGATGGGCAATCACCAACTGTATCGCCTGATAAGTCACCAACCAATACCGATGGCACAGGATTAAGAGAGCCTAAAAAACCAGTTGCCGGGTCGACTTCTGGGCCAGCAAATACGCCACCACGATTAGTCGGGTTACGGTAGAAGAAACCACCTTCAACATTGCGTTCGGCATAGTTACCAAATGCGTAGCCTTCTACGTTCTCAGTGATCTTAAATGCCGAATTAACGAAGAATTTGATATCGTCGTTTACTTCAGGCGTTCCCCAATACTGAGCTGATTCGGCCGTTTGCGTGTTTACAGCCACATTTGCCACGGCGGTGTTACCAGCGGCAATAAGTGCGGCTGCATCGTCTCGTTGCACCGAGCGGAAGGTGCCGTCGGCTTCAGCAAATTCAGCCGAAATGTTTAAGAAACCGTCTTCGCCGAGTGCGAAACCTTGGTTAAGGCCGATGCGCATATTGTCGCCGTCGCCTTCGTAGGTAGAGCCCCATTTAACTTCAATTGAACCACCTTCAGCGTCGTCGCGAAGAGTAAAGTTCATCACGCCAGCAATCGCATCAGCACCGTATTGTGACGAAGCACCGTCACGTAGTACTTCAACCTGCTTTAGGCCAATTGTTGGGAATACGCCAATATCTGCGCCGTGAGCGCCATCAGAGATACCGCCGCCTAAAAATGAAATAACCGCCGCACGGTGACGACGCTTGCCATTTAATAACACCAGTGTGTTATCTGGAGACAGGCCGCGAAGGTTTGCTGGGCGGACAATGGTTGCCGCATCGGAAATCGGCTGAGTGTTTACTTGGTAAGAAGGAACGACTGTACGGATTAAATCTGAAATGTCTGTGCCAGCTTGATCCTTAAGGTCGTTGGCGCTGATGACATCAACGGGTGCAATCGTGTCGGCCGCTGAGCGAGCTTGGCGACGCGTGCCGATAGTGATGATTTCTTCGATCACTTGTTCTGACTGTGCGAATGACGGTGTTGAAACCCCACCGGTGGCAGCCATTGCGACAGCTATTGCTATCAATTTAGGTTGAAACATTCTCATAACTTGAAACTCTCCTGTGAATCTATCCGACTCATCTGTTGTTGTCCGGGTCACTGCTTGTGTTGTTTTAGACGCAGTAAATGTAGGCCAAAAACAACAACACTAATGTTACGCCGTTTTTTTTAAGTCAACAAGGCGTAAATAAAGACGAATTGTCTGTTACTGTATCAAAAACGGATGATTTTGCTTATAAAGTAAGTTGCTCAACAATAAACCGCATAAAATTTTTGTGGGCGTGTGTTGCCACCTTGGTTATGATGTTTAGCAGATGAACAACTAAGCACACTCAATAGGCGACTCATGACAAAACTTTCATCGACTCCAGAGGTCGAACAACACAGTATGCATTTAGGCATAGCACTACTGCCTATTGTGGTTCTGATTTTAGCTCTTGGCTTCAATGTTTTATTCGTTTACGGCGATGACGCATTGAGTGGTTCGAGCCAGGTGATAATTATCCTAGTGGCCGGATTTGCCGCCGCCATCGGTTTAAGTAGGGGCATTTCGTGGAAGACACAGCAGGCAAGCGTTGTTGCGACTATCGGTAATGCAATGCCGTCGATATTAATTCTTTTGTTAGTCGGGGCATTGGCAAGTATCTGGTTACTTTGCGGCACCGTCCCGGTGTTGGTTTACTACGGTGTAAAATTATTAAACCCTACCATTTTCTTATTGGCCTGCTGTATCGCTTGCGCCTTGACTTCCTTAGTGAGTGGCAGCTCGTGGTCAACTGCGGCGACTATCGGCGTGGCAATGGTAGGTATAGGTCGAGCGCTTGGCATTCCAGATGGACTAATCGGTGGCGCTATTATTTCTGGATCATACTTTGGCGATAAGATTTCGCCACTCTCGGATACTACAAACCTAGCGGCTGCAGTAACTGAGACACCGCTATTTGATCACATTCGTTATTTGTTGATGACGACCGGACCATCAATGATCATTAGCCTGATTTTATTTACCGTAATTGGACTCAACCTGGACACCTCGGAGTCGGCGGTTGATGCGAGCTTAGTGCTAAACGCAATTGATCAGAAATTTAATGTGACATTATGGTTATTGTTACCGCCCGCGATCACGCTTGCCTTGATCATCAAGAAAATCGACGCGATTCCGGCGTTATTTGTTGGCGTGCTCGCTGGCGTGGTTTGTGCATTGGTATTTCAGCAACCGCTACTTAATGAAATAGTTGGTCAAGACTCTTACCCAATGTACCGATTGGTCATGGGCGCGTTGTATGAAGGGGTTAATATTGTCACTGCTAACCCCCAGCTCAACGATTTGTTTGGTTCTAAAGGGATGTACGGAATGCTCAAAACCGTATGGCTTATATTGGCGGCGATGACCTTCGGTGGTGTGATGGAAGCATCGGGAATGATCCCTCGAATTATGCAGTCGGTTAAGTCCTTAGCGACTAATTTTTTCAGTCTGGTGGCATGTACTACTGGCACTTGTATTGTTACTAATATTAGCACCTCTGATCAATACATAGCGGTCGCCTTACCGGGTCGCATGTATGCCGGCCTATATAAGGACATGGGTTATGCCTCGGAAAATCTGAGTCGAACACTTGAGGACACCGGCACCGTCACCTCAGTACTGGTTCCGTGGAATACCTGCGGTGCCTATCATGCTGCGGTGCTGGGTATTGGCACCTTGACCTATTTGCCGTTCGCATTCTTCAATTTACTAAGTCCAATAATGACACTGCTATTTGCTTGGTTCATGATTAAGATTAAGCGTATTGAGCCAATGACAGACGCAGAGATTGTCACCGCTAACGCTAAGTAATTAATAACTAAATTTTTACTTGGCTGGCGGGATGAGAAAACCAATACTGGTAAACCTTGTGTTGCTGTTCATAGCGGTAATTTGGGGCGTTGGTTTCGTACCTCAGAAACTGGGTATGGAGTATCTTGGACCAGCGGCGTTCAATGCACTGCGCTTTGCTTTAGGGGCATTGACCTTGGTGCCAGTGATGCTGTTAATGAAATCCGTTTCTCTCTCAGATTTCATCAATAAGTCAACTCTGGTGATGGGTTTTTTGTTAGGGTCTCTGCTATTCGGCGGCGCATTATTACAGCAAATCAGCCTGCAATACACGTCAATTGCTAACGTCTCATTCATCACCGGCTTGTATGTCATCGTGGTTCCATTGATAGCTTATTTCCTTGGCTATCGCTATGGTTTGATTGTTTGGGGCGGAGGCCTTATCGCGGTGGCCGGTCTATACTTGATGACTAGCGGCGGGGATATGGGAAGTTTGAAAGGAGATTTGATTGCCATGGTCGGCGCAGTTCTTTGGGCCATGCACTTGCTGCTTATCGCCGAAAAGGCGGCGAACTTCAATCAAATTGTATTGTCGTTTTTTCAGTTTGTTTTTTGCGCGCTATTGAGTCTTGTTGTGGCAGCAGTCTGGGAGTCAAAAATTTTGCCGACAGAGATTGGTGGTTACTTATGGCCGATGGTCAACGGTATCGTGGTAGTCGGAGCCGCTTATACTCTACAAGTGATTATTATGGATCATGCTGAGCCATTTGCCGCCGCGCTTATATTGTCTTTAGAGGCAGTGTTCGGTGCAATTGCTGGCTATTTATGGCTATCGGAACAACTCGGTTTGGCAGCCATAGTGGGAGCGGCCATGATGTTATTCGGTTGTCTACTCGCACAAATGCCAGGCACCACCAAGGAAAAACTGGAGAGTTAGAGAAACTCTGCGACGGTGTCTTGTTCACTAAAAAGGGTTATGCCGCTGTCATCGATCTCTCTGGAATTTGGAAAGCTATAGTAGTTGGCTTGAGAGTAGTTGACCTGATCTGATTGTGGACTCGCGTCGAGAGGTTCACCGAGGCTTAATTGCTTAATCGCCTGCATTATATTTACGCATCCAGCGCGATAGATATTTAGCACATTCCACAAATAGGAGCGTTGATAATTTGCCTCGGTTGACGAGGCTAGAATGATCGAGCCAGTGTCGATCTCGCTATCTTCAATAAAATGCAGTGTGGTGCCAATATGACGCTCTCTATTACATAGCCCCCAGAATGTAGCCATAACACCTTGATAAGCTGGTAGTGGCCCCGAATGCAGATTAATAACGCCGAGCCTTGGCGTATTGATGGCTCGGTCTTTTAGTATTGTCATGTAGCGGATGCTCACCACTAGTTCGGGCTTGGTATCTGCGAATTGCTGGTAATCAAGCGTATTTACTTTGTTTAGCTCTCGAGCGCCAAACTCATCAAAGCTGATTAAGCTTGTTGATTGGCAAAGCTGTCGTGACTCAAATTCAGCTAGCTCCGCGAGTTTAAGGTTTTCAATCTTTTTATTAGAGCTGTTTTTCTTGCTAAAGAACACGCTAATATCATGCTGCTTTAATGCGGGGATAAGATAGTTTAATGCTAATAAAGCCGGCAGATCATGATTGACTAAGAATGTAATTCTCATCTCACAGTACCTCGGCCGCCTTTTTCGTTAGCTGTGTCACTAGGTTTTTTCTTCCAATCTCATTTTTTCTTCTGGTCTTAATTGCAGCGTTAGACCTTTGATAAAATTTCGTAAGACTTGATTACCACAGGCGCGATAGTTTTTTTGATTGGGGCTTCTGAATAGCGCGCCGAGTTCACTTTTAGACATGCTAGTGCCGCCTTGCTCTAGGGTGGCGAGCATCTCTTCTTCTTTAAACGACATCGCAATACGCATCTTTTTTAGCACGTCATTTTTACTTAGACGGAAACCATCGGCTCTAACCGCTGGCTCCGGAGCGGGGTCACGCAAGCCTCGTTTTGACACAATCAGCCCGTCTAAAAAAGCCGCTAGTTCGCCGTCGCTACAGGCAACAAAGTCTTCGTCTTCGTCTTTAGCTAAGCGTTTTAGAAATGCAGCTTGTGTCATCTCAGCGCTAGAGCTTGGATCGAGCTTAAACAGCGCGACCGAATCCTTATTAGAAAAGTCGAAGGCGAAACGTAAGCGTCGAAGAATATCGTTATTGTTCATGATTAAAATTAGCTCGAGTAGATTAGCTCTGTTAAATGCGGTGTAGTTTTTGGGATGTTTGCTTGCATATTATCGTTTGCTAAAACGACATAATGCAATTTCGCCAAATAAATTGGGCATGGTTTTTAAGCCTATGGTTTGTTTGCCATCGGCGCGCACGGCAATAGATGATTCAATTTGAAAGCCCAATTGGTCGCACAGCTGGTGAAAATCATTTAGCGTGCAAAGGTGAATATTGGGCGTGTCGTACCATTTATATGGTAGCTCATCGCTCACTGGCATACTCCCACCAACGGCGATTTGCCAGCGGTTGCGCCAGTGGGCAAAATTTGGGAATGTGACGATGCCCTGACGCCCGACACGCAACATCTCTTCGAGTAGGGGTAGTGGTTTACGCATCGCTTGCAACGTCAATGACAGAATAACCGTATCGAAAGAGTCCGAATCAAAATGGCCTAAGCCTTGGTCTAGGTTGAACTGAATGACATTAATATCGTTATCAATGCATTGGTCCATCATTGCTGGATTAAGTTCAACCCCATAGCCAGTTACGTTTTTACTGCTTTGTAGATGCTTAAGTAATGAGCCGTTGCCGCAGCCCAAATCGATGACCCTGCTGCCCGGGGCAACCCAGTCTGAGATTATTTGGTGGTCGTAACGTGACAGAGTCGAGGTGTTTAGCCGCTTAGACATGCTGGGGCTCATCCATTGAGGTGATCTTGGCTTGACTATTTAAGTCAGACTCACGAGCAATTCTATTTAGGTAAGATCGCATTACTCTGGTGTAATCGTCTATGTTTAGCAAAAATGAGTCGTGCCCGTTTAGGGCGCTTACTTCAGCGTAGCTTACGTTCAACTTATTGCTTTGCAGTGCGCGCACTATCTCACGCGACCGTTCGGGAGAGAAACGCCAGTCGCTACTGAATGAAACCACTAAAAAATCAGCCGTGGCCGGAGATAATGCTTTAGTAAGGTCGTCATTTGTTTCTGCCGCGGGGTTATAGTAGTCCAACGCCTTGGTCATCAATAGGTAAGTGTTGGCGTCAAATTTATCGATGAACGCGTCGCCTTGGTAGCGCAGGTAGCTCTCAACTTCAAACTCAGGTGTGAATTCGTAATCGAACTTGGCTTTTTTGCGAAGGTTGCGGCCGAATTTTTGGCCCATGATCTCTTCAGATAAATAGGTAATATGGCCGATCATACGAGCCACACGCATGCCGCGCGACGGTGCGCTGTGGTGTTGATAATAATTGCCATTGTGAAAGTCGGGGTCGGTACGTATGGCTTGACGTGCGACATCATTAAAGCCGATGTTCTGAGCGTTTAACTTAGCCGCGCTAGCAATCACTATGCAATGCCGCAAACGCTCTGGGTAGCTAATACTCCACTGCATTGCTTGCATACCGCCGAGGCTGCCGCCGATTATCGCAGCCCACTGCTTAATGCCAAGGTGATCACTTAATTTACTTTGTGTGTAGACCCAGTCTTTTACTGTTACTAGCGGAAAATCTGTGCCATAGGGTTTGTCGGTGGCTGGGTTAATTGAACTTGGCCCAGTGCTGCCATGACAACCGCCAATATTATTACTGCACACCACGAAGAACTTATTGGTGTCGATTGGCTTATCTGGGCCGATTAGTAAATGCCACCAGCCATTGGTTTTGCCAGAATCATCGTAGCGCCCGGCAACATGATGGTCGCCGCTCAGAGCATGGCAGACTAAGAGTGCGTTATCGCCGCGAGCATTGAGTTTGCCGTAAGTCTCATACGCCAATGTATAACCGTCTAACTGCCCGCTACTCTCAAGCACCAGTGTTTCGTCAAACCTAACATATTGAGGTTCGACCAGTTCATTTACATCTGATGTTGTAGTAGCCATCAGCCTGACCTATCTATAACGGTAGTCGGTATAGCGGTGCGATTAATAGTATTTGGCTTACTCGTAAGAATAAAATTACCAACATCGGAGAAAAATCAATGCCGCCCAGTGACGGTATTAGTTTTCGCGCTGGCGCTAAAAGCGGCTCACTGATTGAGCGCGCGATGGTTAGAATCGGGTGATAGCTATTAGGGTTTAACCAGCTCGCGATAATGCCAATAAAGATCGCAGCGAGAAATACATAGATACTTGAATCGAGCACGGTGGCAACGGCAACGCTGAGTATTTTTAATATCGAATATGAGTTTAGGCCGCCGCCTGCCACCAGCACCAGCACGTATACCTTAATCAATGCGATAAGCACCGCAAGTAACACCGTGGCTGTATCGATCACGCCAATGCTCGGTATAATCCGCCGCATGGGAACGATCAATGGGTTGGTCACTGAGATGATAAATTGACCGACTTCATTTCGAAAATCGGCTCGCACCCATTGCATCCAGAACCGAATCAAGACAACGTAAAGTGCGAAATTAAAGAGTGCTTCAATAAGGAAG
The DNA here is from genome assembly GCA_017854775.1 of Gammaproteobacteria bacterium. Taxonomy (GTDB): domain Bacteria; phylum Pseudomonadota; class Gammaproteobacteria; order Arenicellales; family Arenicellaceae; genus Arenicella. The sequence continues at coordinate 27,496 of JAFMHC010000020.1, forward strand.
GTGCTGGCGTTTTGAATATAAGGCATAGTTTTAGTCGAGTTCTAATCGGCGGCTAACCGAGTTCTTTTGCGAGTTCTTCTGATCGAGTGCGTGCCGCTTCAAATGCGTCAGCGATCACGTTTTTTAACTTGGCCTGCTCGAACGATTGCAGCGCCTTTTCGGTAGTGCCGTTCGGTGAGGTAACATTATCTATTAAAGTTTGTAGCGGCGTATCGCTAGCAGAAATTAATTTTGCTGCACCGGCAGCGGTTTGCACCGCAAGTGCTTTAGCTGTGTCACTGCTTAAACCGGCGGCTTGTGCCGCTTCGATTAAGCCCTGAATAAATAATAAAAAATAAGCTGGGCCACTGCCAGAAAGTGCCGTGACACTGTCAATATCGTGCTCATTAGTAACCCAGGCGGAGATGCCGACCGTATTACAGAGATTGCTGGCGGCATCACGTTGTGGTTTATCTACACGTTTGTTGGCGTACAAGCCGCAGGCTCCCATACCAACTAACGCGGGTGTATTTGGCATCACCCTAACAATAGCAAAGTCGCCGTCAAGCCATTTCTCGATTGAACTGGCGGTAATGCCCGCGACTACCGATACAATCAATGGCTGTTGAGCTTTGAAGTCTAGCGCCAATGGCGTTAAAACCTGTTGCAGCACTTGCGGTTTGACGGCAATAACGACAATGTCTGAGTTGCTTATAAGTTCGGCGTTGTGTTTTGCTACATTGATGCCGAATTGCTGTGCTAAGGAGTGTGCTTTTTCGGCGTTAGGCTCGAACACCGACAGTTGCTTCGGCGCGATGTCTCCTTGCGAAACGATGCCGCCAATTAAGCTAGCGGCCATATTGCCGCCACCGATAAAGCCAATTCTATTAGTCACTATTTTATCTTGCCAAGAGTTAAAAACGGTTGAGCGTAAATTGTACCGTTTTAGAGAGCATTAGGCTAAGCCTAATCGCTTAGTAAACGCCAGCAAAGCCCTTTGTTTCAAGCGTCGATAGACGCTGGGTGACTCACTGGGGTCTATCAGCCATAATTAGTCGCGCGCACCAAAAAGGTCGGTGCCAATGCGCACCATGGTGCTGCCCTCAGCGATGGCCGCTTCTAGGTCACCGGACATGCCCATTGATAGTTGGTCAAGATTGAGTCCGTAGTGTTGATTACAGTGCTCTAGTAAGGTGCGTGCCTGAGCAAAAACCGCTCTTTGTTGATCTTGCTGCTCCCGCGCTTTAGGAATCATCATGAACCCACGTAATACGGCGCCATCGAGTTCGGCGATTTGCTGACATAGCTCGGCCGCATCATTGAGTGCTACACCGCCTTTGCTGTCTTCATTATCTGGGTTGAGCTGAATCAGCAGGTTAATCGGAGACTGCCGTCCGTGTTGCTCGGCTAAGCGCTTGGCAATTTTGAGGCGATCAACCCCATGTACCCAATCAAAGTGTTGGGCGATCAATTTAGTCTTGTTAGATTGAATTTGACCAATAAAATGCCAGCTAACCGGCAAATTTGATAGCTGACATTGTTTGTCAATCGCCTCTTGCAGATAGTTTTCTCCTAAGTCGAGCAGACCAGCATCGGTAAATTGCTGGATTAATTCAATGTTTTGTTTCTTACTCGCGCCTATTAACGTTACGCTATCTGGCCGCCGTAGGTTGGCCTCGCACGCTTTCGAAATGCGCGCTAGAACGGTGGTCAATTTTTGGCTTACGTAATCATTATTACTCATGGTTAAATTTGTGGTTATACTTGCTTCAATAAATTTATCTAAAATGTACAGCAAATAGCCCCGGAGATGGTATGGATATTGCCGAGTTACTCGCCTTTAGCCACAAAAATAAAGCATCAGATTTGCACATTTCGGCTGGTATGCCGCCAATGATTCGAGTTGACGGCGACATGAAACGCATCAACTTGCCTACGCTTGATGACGAAACTGTGTTGAAAATGATATTTGATATCATGAACGACCAACAACGTAAGAGTTACGAAGAAAATCTTGAAGTGGATTTTTCATTCGAAATTCCGAATGTTGCTCGCTTTCGTGTAAACGCATTTAATCAAGATCGCGGCCCCGCCGCTGTATTTCGTACTATTCCGTCAGTAGTGCTAAGTTTAGATGATCTGAATGCACCGCAAATTTTTAGAGAGCTGGTCTCCAAGCCTAGAGGCTTGGTGTTGGTTACTGGACCCACCGGTTCAGGAAAGTCCACTACCCTGGCGGCAATGGTGGACTACATCAATGAAAAGCAACGTTCGCATATTTTGACGGTGGAAGACCCGATCGAATTTGTACACACCAGTAAGAAATGTTTAATCAACCAGCGAGAGTTGAATAAGAATACGCATAGTTTTGACAATGCCCTACGCTCGGCTCTGCGTGAAGACCCCGACGTAATTCTAGTTGGCGAGCTGCGCGATTTAGAGACAATTCGACTGGCCATGACGGCGGCAGAAACTGGTCATTTGGTATTGGCCACTTTGCATACAACCTCAGCACCTAAAACGGTTGACCGTATTGTTGATGTATTTCCAGGTGAAGAAAAATCAATGGTTCGTTCAATGTTGTCTGAGTCAATTCAGGCCGTTGTTGCGCAAACCTTAATTAAGAAGATTGGCGGCGGCCGAGTCGCTGCACATGAAATTATGGTCGGCACATCGGCTATTCGAAACTTGATTCGCGAAGATAAGATTGCGCAAATGTATTCGATGATTCAAACCGGCCAAGCCGATGGCATGCAGACACTTGATCAATGCTTGGAAGGCTTAGTACGAGACCGTTTAATTACGCCAGGCGACGCCCGTTCTCGTGCCGTTGATAAGCGCAAGTTCGTGTAGATTTTTTTTGATAACTCGTAATCCTACCCCTACTCGGAGTTACCCTAATGTATAAAATGGCCGACTTGTTGCGTGCAATGATGGTGAAGAATGCCTCAGACATGTTCATCACCGCGAACGCAACGCCTAGCTTTAAAGTTGATGGCAAAATTTTTCCGATTGCCGGTAATCCGCTAAATCGTAAAGACTCTCAGGAGCTTTGCTATAGCATCATGAACGAAGAACAGCGCCGTGTCTTTGAGGGTGAAAAAGAATGTAATTTTGCTATTCATCCGAAGCAGATTGGTCGTTTTCGAGTAAACGTTTTTATACAGCAAGATAGCGTTGGCATGGTATTGCGAGCGATTAAAACCAATATTCCGACTACCGAAGAGCTAAGAATTCCTGAAGTCTTGAAAAAGATGATTATGAAAAAGCGCGGTCTGCTGATCTTTGTTGGCGGCACTGGAACCGGTAAAAGCACCTCAATGGCGTCATTGGTCGATTACCGCAACCGTAATTCTCAAGATCATATTATTACCATTGAAGATCCGATCGAATACTTGCACACACACAAGAAGTCGATTATCACTCAGCGCGAAGTGGGAGTAGATACAAACTCCTTCGATATCGCACTGATTAACGCGATGCGCCAAGCGCCAGACGTTATTCAAATCGGCGAAATCCGTACTAGGGAAACCATGGACTCGGCGATTGTATTCTCGGAAACCGGCCATCTTTGCATCGCTACTTTGCATGCCAACAATGCGTACCAAGCGCTTGATCGAATCTTCAACTTCTTCCCTGCAGATCGGCGTGACCAACTGTCTATGGACTTATCGATGAATCTTTACGGTTTAGTCTCTCAACGCTTGTTGCCAATAAAAGGTAAAGAGGGTCGAGTTCCGGCGGTAGAAGTATTGATCAACAGTCCGATGATTTCAGACATGATCAAGGATCACCGAATTGACGAGATCCGTAGTGCTATGGAAAAATCGGTAGAGTGGGGAATGCAGACCTTCGACCAAGCATTATTTGATTTGCATGAGCGAGATTTGATAACTTATGAAGACGCTATCAAAAATGCCGAGTCGGAAAATGATTTACGCTTAGCGATTAAATTGAGAGGCAAAGATGCGGCGACTACGGAGTTTGGAGAAACTCTGGCCAATGTTGGAATCGACGAGGGTGATGATGACCCTTTTAACTAGAGAACCGTTCACCGACATTAAGTGTTGCCTTTGAGGCATCAAGCTTTACCTAATAACATCGCTAACAAAGCCATTCTTACTGGTACACCGTGGCTCGCCTGCTTGAAATAAAGTGCATTTGGCAAATCATCGACCTCGGTTGAAATCTCATCAATACGTGGCAGTGGGTCTAGTATAAGGCAGCCGGAGTTTTCTACATCGACTCTATTTAAACGGTATTTTTGACGATTTTTCTCAAAAATTACTTTGTTCTCGAATCGCTCTTCTTGCAGTCGGTTGACGTAGGCGACGTCGTATCCATCATGTAAATTGACTTCGTTGGCAATAATGCATTCAGTGCCAGTAGCTCGTAAGTCGGCTAGCAAGCGATCGCTCGGTTCCAACTCTTTAGGCCCAGTGAAGGTAAACCGATTGCCTTCATACTGAGATAGCACACGTGATAATGAGTGGATACTGCGCGATTGCAGCGAATCATAGCCGAATACGATATTCAGCGAATCCAAGCGGCCTTTTTCTTTGTGGATAGTATAAGCGTCGATTAATGCTTGAGTCGGGTGTTCGTTGCCGCCGTCGCCGGCGTTTATAAAGGGTACTTTACTTATCCCAGCGGCTATATCGGCACTGCCTTGTTGCGCATGACGCATCACGATGATATCGGAATAGGCCTCGACCATGCGAATTAGATCTTCTAGACTCTCGCCTTTTTCAAATGATGTGCTGCTGGCATTTTGAGCAAATACCATGCCCGCTTTTAGGCGTTGAGCTGCGCTTTGAAAACTCATCATCGTGCGAGAGCTTGGTTCGAAAAAAAGTAGCGCGACGACTTTGTCATCGAGTAAATCTATGCGCCCCTTAGCTTCAATATCGGCCGCCATTTTGTCGGTTACGGTGAAAAACGTCTCGATAATCTCAGGTGTCAGTTGTTTAGAGGAAGTAAGAGATTTGAATGGCAGCATTTTATTTGTCTCATCGTCAGATTGGCGAAAGAATAGCATAGCTTATTGAGCAATATGGGCCTGTCGGATAATGATTTGCGTCAGGAGAAAGTGTTACAGCTCGCTAGCTCGCCCTTCGGGGAGGCGGGTTTTTCGTCTATTTGAGACGTAATGGTAATGGTTGTTCCATTGCTCGAAAATAAAACCAAAAATAGACCAAAGTAGCGCTTTAGTACTAGTGAAATTCATTATCCGACAGACCCAATATATCAAGCTCAATCGAGCTAATAAACTTCACGCTAACTGACTATTCAAGCTAACCGGCTAGGGAATTAAAATATGTTTCAAGTATAAGCGCGGCGGCGACTTGGTCTCGCAGCTCGGTCTTGCGCTGTTGGCTTAAGCCTCGTTGCTCAAGGCTTACATTTGCGGCCGACGATGTTAGTCGTTCATCGACGTCGATGATCGGTAATTTATGCCAACGATGAACATGGCTCTTAAACCGGTTAATTGCCTTATTTAGGTGTGGATCAGAGCTTTGTGGGTCGCCGACAATAATCGCATCGGGCAACCACTCTTCGATCAGCGCATCTACGCTAACCCAATCATGACGCCCATTATTGACTACAATGGTTCCGGCTGGCGTAGCCGTTTTGGTGAATAGGCTGCCGCTAGCGGCGCCAGTGCGCTTTAATCCGATATCAAATGCAATAAACGTTTCAGACTCGTTGATACGGTCTTGTTGGTTCTTTTTCCTAGCCACGTTCGCGGCTAGCTGAGGAGCTGGTGACCTGATTATTCTTTAAGAAATGTATCGAGCGAGTAATTACCAGGATATCAGTTTCTCTGAAGAACTCTTCATCAGGAAAGGCTTGAAAAGGCGATGCGTCTCGAATAATGCGCAACGCCGAGTCATTTAAAATTTTGTGCGACGATGGGGTCAGAATCTCGATATCATTTATGGTGCCGTTACGATTAATTTCGACCGAAACAATCAAGCTGCCGTTTAGTTTATTGGCCTTGATTTTGACCGGATAATTGGCGTTACCGACTTCAACTAGACGCTTTCTCCAAGTATCTAAGTATTCTGCCGCCCCATGCTGTTTAGTGGTTGGTGATAAAAACGCTTTTTTCGGACGTTTGCCGTAATCAAGTTGGTCTTGAGAAATCTTCGCGAGCAACCGTTCTCGTTCAAGTTTACGTGCATTAATATTAAATTTATCTGGCCCTTTGGCGGCTTTTTGGTTTTTTAATAGTGTTTCTTGAGGAGTTAGCCGGGTAACACTAATTTCACCTTGCTTGGCGGTGATTAGCTGGTCAGGCGTCAAGCTGGTTTGCCGTTGTTGATCAGCAATTTTCTGAATTGATTCAATCTTCGATGGCGTTATAGGCTTCCACTCTTGAGGTGATTCTGACTCCTGATCAAACTCTCCGCCACCGGCGTTATTTGAGCTGGAGACAATTTCAGCCAGCTCAGATTTTTCGTTGTTTGAGGAGTTTAATAACACCACATCCAAGGTGTTATCGGTGCTCGGGCGCGAAGCAATGTCGGGCATACTAAAAGTAACCAAGAGGATAAGACATAAGTGCACCAGTGCCGAGAAAAACGCGGTAACGCTGAGTAAGTCTTTTTGCGTATCGGTACTCACTTGAACGAATTAAGCCACAAGCTTTTGTTCAATCGCCTTGAGCAAATCTAACGCAATGTTAGTGCCATAAGCTTGATTAATTTCCATGATACAGGTGGGGCTAGTAACGTTGATTTCAGTCAAACGATCGCCGATAACATCTAAGCCTGCAAACATAATATTACGCTTTACTAATTCTGGCCCCACAATCGATGCAATGTGTCGGTCGGTCTCGCTAATGGCCTGTGCAACACCTCGGCCGCCGACCGCTAGATTGCCCCGTGTTTCGCCCTTGGCCGCTATGCGTGCCAAGACATAGGGAATCGGCTCTCCGTTAACCATTAATATACGCTTATCGCCGTCGACAATCTCAGGCATATAACGCTGAGCCATGGCATAGACACTTTCATGTTTAGTCAGTGTTTCGATAATCACACCGATATTGGGTGAATCAGTTTGCACCCGAAAGATCGATGCGCCGCCCATGCCATCAAGTGGCTTAACGATAATGTCGTCATGCTTGGCTAAGAAAGCCCGAAAGTCACTACTCTTACGGGTAATGATGGTGTCTGGGCATACCTCTGGAAACCAAGCGCAATAGGCTTTTTCGTTGCAATCTCGCAATGCCTTCGGTGAGTTAACCACCAGTGCGCCTTGCTGTTCGGCGAGCTCCAAAATATAGGTCGAGTATACGAACTCCATATCAAACGGCGGGTCCTTACGCATCAAAATAGCGTCTAAATCGCCGAGTTTGATGCGACGGCTTGCTGCTAGATCAAACCAGTGTTCGGGATTTTGATATGTGCTAAGCGATCGAGCATCACCATAGGCAATGCCATTGTCGATGGATAGATCGTTCATTTCTAAATACTCGACATCCCAACCTAATAGCTGAGCCTGCCAGATCATCTCGAAAGTGCTGTCTTTTTTTATATTGATGGAGTCGATAGGATCCATTACTACGCCGATTTTCATGCTAATTGAGTCTCAGGTTTGCGCTTGCTGATTTGGCCGTTTTTAACTTTGGCTATGTTACCTCGAATGTGGTCGAAAGTAACTCACGAAAATGACTCGTTAAGCTGACATTATTGTAACCGTCGACTATTGCTCATCCTCAGGACCATGATAGCCTCTGTAGTGTGAAATTATTTGTAAGCGACCGATGGCCGCGCCGGCAATAAGGGTGAATTATGATTGCAGTACAAACCGAGCGAGTAAACCTTCGCCAATGGCGTGCCGAAGATAAACCTCTATTTGCCGCAATCAACGCCGACCCAAAGGTAATGGAGTATTTTCCGAGCACGCTTTCTAGGGCGCAAAGCGATGCCTTGGTAGACCGGGTTAGCAATGACATTAATCTGTCGGGATGGGGGTTTTGGGCTGCAGAGAGAGTCGATACGGCTGAGTTTATTGGTTTTGTCGGCATTAATTATAGTGCAGACGGCCTGCCATTCGCGCCTTGCGTCGACATTGGTTGGCGTCTGGGCAGCCAGCATTGGGGGCAGGGCTTAGCGACTGAGGCGGCTCATGGCGCTATGGCTTTCGCTTTTGCTCAGGCTAATATAGAAAAATTGGTGTCGATGACGTCGCTGGCAAATACAGCTTCAGAGCGGGTTATGCAAAAACTTGGGATGATTAAAGCACCGAAAACATTTTTGCATCCAAAAATAGCTCAGGGACATTTATTGCAGGAGCACGTTTTGTATCAACTAAATCGTGATCAATGGCGCAACAACGACATGGTTAGCGGCAAAATAGTGACTAACGGAAAGCTAAGAAAGGGGTAATTAATGCATCGACGACTAAGATTAAATAGTAGCGGCATCGAGATGGCTAGCAAATTGATTTTAGTTTTCGTGCTTTTGGGTGCCAATGTTACAACTACTGACGCTTTTGCCCAACAGGTTTCCAATTCTTTCGCCCAGACCACTCGGGTTGAAAATTTAAGCCCGCAGACATTGATTAAAATTATAGACCGGTACCGCGGTAAGCCGTACGAGAATTTTCGTCGATTCGTGCTTGATCTCTATCTGACTGGCAAACCAATGCTCAGCCTAGAGCAACATAATGCGATTGGAGATTTCGCCGCTAACAAACGCATAAGCCCAGCTGAGGCTTTCGTGGTTCATCGGCTTCTAGGTGTGTACACACGCTTAAAATATGGCGGTGAGGCGAGGCGAATGTTAGCAAAGTTGGTGTCGATACCGAGCGTTAGGCAAGACGGGGTTGAGCAGCATAAAAATGCTAATTTCATTCGCTTAGAGAAAACTATCGCCGCCTATGCCAAAGAGTTCAAACTCAAGTATAAAAATATTGGCGGCCGAGTTTATGAAGTTAGTTTACCTGGCAAGGGGGGCGTGCAAATCGGTTTACACGCCCACGGCGATGTGGTGCCAGTTAATCCCGATCTTTGGAAACTTGAAGACGGCACTAAACTTGATCCGTTTAAAATGACCCAAGTTGGTAACAAACTCTACGGGCGCGGCACACAAGACGATAAAAACGGCATTGTGGCTAGCATGATCGCGATGCGAATCATTAAGGAAGAAAACATTAAATTGTTCAATAGCTTCAAATTATTGATTGATACCACGGAAGAAACGACATCAACCGCAATACCGTACTATTTTAAGCGGCACGCTAAACCTCTCTACAATATTGCTCTAGACGGTAACTACCCGGTTGTTATTGCTGAAAAGGGCTTCGGGCTTCTATTTGCGCGGATCCCGGTTCGGCGATCAAACGGCGCTGGCAACCAGCTGGTTAGCGTTAGTGGTGGCTTAGCGGTAAATCAAATACCGAAGGCGTCACAGGCCGTCATAAAGACGGCAGCGCCTGAGCGTCTAGCCGCTAGACTAAATGATTTAGCGGGCAAGTTTGTTGATCACAATGGCGGTGATTTTACCGTTGTTGCCACACCGCAGTCCGGCGCGGTCATTTTGAATGTGACCGGCGTGTCGGCTCATTCTTCTGACCCTGGATCTGGCGTTAATCCAGTGTCGCGAATGTTTCTGTTCATCCATACCCTGCGTAAGGACGGTCTAGTGGAAGAAAATCACGTCACCTTAGCGGCTAATTTTATATCTGAGAACATAGGCTTAGATTATTTTGGGACGCAGTTTGGCGTCAATTTTACACATCCGTTTATGGGGCCGCTTACCGCGGCTGTAACACAAGTTAAACAAGACGATAAAGTGCTCGAAGTTGCGATTAATTTTCGGATCCCAGTTGGCAAGCCGCTTGCTGAGATCGAAACCGTGGTGATGACTAGGGTCGATCAGTGGAATTTAAATAACGGTTCAGTTATGGATTTTGAGTTCGATGCTGATGAAGCCATGTATCGTGATCCAGACGGCCGCTGGTTAGGCGTGTTACTCGACATTGCGTCAGAAAACCTCGCTTTGCCGAAACAATTTGGCTCATCTAGTGCCGGTACCTCGGTACATTTTTTGCCCAACGGTATTCAATTTGGTTTGGCTATGCCCAACGAAAAGTATACTGGTCACAACGCCAATGAATTCAAAACGATTGATCAGTTTTTGCTCGACTTGCAAATAGTTACCGAGGCGATGATGAGAATTGGGCTAATGAGAAACCTAGACTAATGAGAAATATAGATTAGTTCGAGATAGAGACCTAACTAGATAGTAGATAGTTCTACGCTAATAATAAGAAGCATAAGCCGCTGATAACAATTGCCAACACTATATTGAGCATAAAACCCTCGCGCATCATTTCCTTTATGCTGATCTGCTCGGTAGCGTAGGCAATCGCATTTGGCGCAGTGGCGACCGGCAACATGAATGCGCAAGAGGCCGAGATCGTAGCCGGAATCATTAATAACTCAATCGGTAGATTTGTGCTTGTCGCGGTTGCGGCCAGTATCGGCAGCACTAGAGTGGTTGTCGCTAAGTTGGAATTAACCTCAGTGAAGAAAGTCACGCTCAAGCAAATTAACAGAATCACCAAGTAAATTGGTAGCGTCGCAACAACGCCACTTAGGCCACCGCCGATAAGCTCTGCCAAGCCACTCTCAAAGAACGCTTTAGCGATGGTAATGCCAGCACCAAACATTAATAGTATTCCCCATGGAATAGTGGTGGCGGTGGGCCAGTCGAGCAAGCCATCGCCTTTTTCGGAGCGCACTACAAACATTAATGTCGCGCCCAACATTGCCACTGTTGCATCGCCAACGCCGCTGGCTCCAACAGCATTAGTCCAGCCGCCGAACGGCTGCGACCTGAAAACCCATAAAAATACAATCAGAGCAAACACTGATATCACTCGTTTCTCGTCCTGGCTCCAAGCGCCTATTGTCGGCAGAGAGACTTCGCAAGGACCTTTGACATTGCGGCTCAGCCAAAGCCAGCTGATGGGCAATATTACTGCCACAATTGGCATGCCAATCATCATCCAGTCTAAAAAGCCGAATTCTGTGCCAGTTACCTGTTGGTAAACTCCGGCAAAAATTACATTGGGTGGCGTTCCAACTAAGGTAGCAATGCCACCAATTGAACACGCGTAGGCGACAGAAATAATCAGCGGTGCGGTCAGTTTCGGGTTATTCACTTGTTTTAAGCACGCCAACACGATTGGCATTAACATCAAGCAAGTAGCGGTATTACTGATCCACATGGATAGAAATGCGGCGGTGAGCATGAACGCGGCAATTAGCCGTTTAACGCT
>JAFMHC010000198.1 GCA_017854775.1 Gammaproteobacteria bacterium
CGCATTGGTCATGCAGCCCAGATTGCGGCATCAAGTCATTGTTTATCCATGAATGGGCTTCTCGAGGATCTTATATAGAAGATACCCAAAGAGGCCACGACTATATTTACTATTTAGATATTGATGGGTTTACAGCCTCTGAGCCTCATCAGCGTAAATAATTCGCGCCCGTGTCTTGCCTTTTATTTAAACAGCCTTCGACCGGTTGAACTCACACCAAGTTACCGTCATTTTGACCAAGCTAAGCGAGTGGAAAAATCTCAATACTTGATAAGGATTTTTTAATTTCAGTTACGTTTTAGACGCCCTCAAGTTTCGACTTAGTTCAAGGTGACTACTTAACTTGATGCCCCTTCAGCAGCAGCCTATCTGAATCAGTCTTCACTCCTAAAAACAGCCACGTGAAACTGGATGCGATACCCAGTTTCACGTGGCATGTCAGTCTAATAAAGTCTAGGACGCTTTTAAGCGAATTTAGCGCCCGAACTTCAAATTATACCTATCTACAAAGCGCCTATTTACACCGCTCTTATTTACAAAGCTCAGGGTCCAAACAAATCGCGCTGATGCGGTAGGCCTCTCGGCTGACACACTCACCTAGCCGTTGAACCACGGTTAGTACATCTCCAGATTCAATTGGGCGGGTCAAACCAATTTCATTACCCGACCCATCGGCTATTTCATTTCCATTCGCATCATAAATTTGTATCTGAGCACCCGCGATATACTGTGTAACCGTGACGGTGATGTCACCAACTAAAGGTTGGGCAATCCTCGGTGCAGGCAGAACTTCGCATGGTTCTACTGGGTCGGTTTCAACTTTAGTGCCTTCGCACAGTGTTGACGCTATCAAGAATTTATCGCCGGCGATGATATTGCGCCCTAAACCGCTAGCAACATCAACTTCGGGTGCCCAAGTGATCGCAGTGGAAAACGAGGTTAGTTGGCCAGCTGAATTTTCACCAACGTCAGTAAGCGCTCCCTCTGGCAAATTTTCAATATGCAACAATGGCTGACCGGCAATCGCTTTCCCGTCTTTTAGTCTAGGAATCGGCAGCGGTGAAGGTTCAGGTCCGGCTGTCACCGTATTCGACATCGCAGAAACGTCGTCGCAAAGTGATTGCCGGGCATCAAACTTATCGCCCTGATCAAAAGGCGATTTGTCTGGACGCAAATTGCTCCAATCGCCACCCAGTGAAAACTTGCGCTCATTGGCGCCATTACTAAACACAGATAGATCAACCCCTGGCACGTGACGAACGGCTATCACTCGCCCGCATTGATGAGCAATCGTTGGGTCAATCTCAGGCGCGGGTAGTCCATTGGGGTAGTCGTCTAGATGGCTTTTCACTATGACCACGTCAGTAGTCGCAGTTACACCAGAAAAGCTTTGCGTAGCTATCACTTGGTCACCTTCCTCTAGGGCTGGGACCTTAACTGAGAATCCATTTGGCTGTTTGACGATTTGGTTTGCGACTTCGATTCCATTGATCATAAGCGACACGCTGGCATTGTAGATACCGCCACGCACTTCAACGGCATTTGAACAGGCATAAAGTGGCCCAATCACCGGCGGCGAAATCACGGTGCGATCATCTTTTGGATCGAAAGGTACTACTTCTGGTGGCGTTATCGCCCCACTCTGACACAAGGCCGCCAAGGCTGATCGATGCGTCGTATAGTTAGGATCTTGAGAGCCCTTTCGCAGATTAGTTGGATCATTGGGGTCAGCAAGGCGTGCCATAGTTGGAGCAACTTGCTCACCGGTGAAAAAGTCAGCATAACCATCAGTAGCGCTAGTTAATATGGCTCGACAGTAGTCTGAGTTAGGGCCTGCACCCCGCTGTAAACTATGCAGATTCAAGGCCAGAATATCTGGGAATCTTCCGACAATGCCGGGATTGTGGCAACCAAGGCAAGAACTCTGTCCAGCAGGCAAATTTACTTGATCCAGTAATGTCAGTGGACCTGGGTTTTGTGGGTAATCATCTCGAATGAACGGAACGTGCCATTTCGGGCTACGAGTCTTAGCGCCTAAATCCAGTGGACCACTAGAATGTGCTATGAATGGGTTTTCTCCCGCATGACAGTCGCTGCAAACGCCATTGCTTACATTCGAACCATTTACGAATTTACTCAGCTGCAAGCTCTTATTTGCTTTAACTTCTCCGGTATCGTAATAACAAGCGTTGCCTGTTTCGCGGCCAAGGCAAATGATGCCAACGGCGCTTGATCCTGCGCTGGCAGTGGTTTCAGGGTCTTGATCGTATCGTGGCAAGGCCACGCAAATCCCATCAGGGTTGTCATCTTCGAAGGTCCAAACTTCAGTAAACTGGCCAAGATTTAAAAAATTGCGTAAAAGCGGCCCTTCGAATTTCCATTCGCTTCCGCCGCGCTCCCATTCTTCTGGAGCCGGAACACCAAGTTTTAAACAGCTTTCGATGTACTCTGCAGTCGACATAGAGTCAGGGACAAGTGACAATGCTTGCGTGACCGCTGAGTCTTTAGCAATATCAGCTGGCAGGCTCGTCTGCCAATCGAAATTATCAAAGATTTGTGGTCTAAGCGTTTGCTTGAACCACAGTTCTCGTAACACACGGTTTACCGCGATCATCTGAATTGGCTTATGCTGCTTGACGCTAGACATCATCAGATCGAGTAAAATCGAGTTCACTATAGGTTTGTCGAGTTCTTTGAACTGAGAAAGTTCTTTACCAAGCGTCGCAACATTCCTTAAAGTGCGCTTATCTGCGCGCTCCGATAACTCGCGGTAACGTATCTCGATCCAAGCGTCTATCTCGTCGAGTTTCGGCGACATGGGCATGCCTTTGGAATTGAGAATTCCGTGATGTGCGGCCGTTGCAAAATCGAGCTCACTCTCATTGTTTTGTGCGAAGGCGTCCAACCTAGTAAACAGTGTAGCTGTAATACAGAACGCAGCCAGGTACTTCCCTAATGTATTCATATTATCTCCAATAGTACGTAGCAAGCGAAAATCGCTTTAGCTCGACGAAGATTAGTCAAGCGCAGTTAAACTTGCATAAAATTTCCGTGATTTTTATATGATATCTGTCGTTTCTATTTAACACTCTAACGTCAAAAAATCAGTGCTAATTGGCGATGGGCCTAGATTGAGGAAGTAGTTAGCTGCAGAATATTTAAAGCTGAATAGGACTTACTTGAGACTTAAAATGACACCTAGCAAGCAATTGTCAAATAAATAGCGATATCAGTAAGTCTTTGACGGCATTCGGTTTCGGCTAATAAAAATTAGCCTTTTTTTGTCTAGCGTTTGCTCTTGTCGAGCGTTCTCTAAAGGCCTAAGATGAAACCTCAACAACAATGGGTAATGGGGTTACACATGAGAAAATTAATAATATTATTGGTCTTAGGAATAGGTTTTAATATCACATCGGGCGATGTTTTTGCCCAAGGAACCGGATCAGAAGGAAGCTTCGAAATCCATAATTCCACATCAAACAATCTTGTAATTGGTTTTTATACTAATGACGGCGGTGGTTGGAGTGATAACTGGTTGGCGGAAGATTTAGAGCCGGGTGCGTCGGCGAATGCCCAATTTAACGCAGATACTGGCAGTTGTGATCAAGTGTTTCGAATTGGTTGGCTTGGAGATGATGGTGAATCTGAAGTATTAGATGACCCGATTAGCATTGATATTTGTGATGCCAGCAATGTCTACATGGACGACAACGAAATCTATTACGACTGATAAGCATTTTGTTCGATTAGCATGAATTATTCAAACTAATTGTTCGAACGAGAAAGAAATCAGGCGTGCCGGGAGACATCGCACGCCTAATTTCAATTAGTAATTAATTGATTGCTTGTTTAAAGTAAAAACCGCCTTTCACATTTATCAATCCTTCAGGGTTGAACGATTTCGTCCTAGATTGAACAGCACTTGCTAAGCGTTGATTATTGAATAATTTATGGATTTATACCTCACGAGATCGTGGTACTAGGTTTTTACTTTGAGACGATGAATTGAGAAATGAGGTAACTGGCTGACCCCTGATTATGTAAATATCTATGGTTGTTTTTAAGTCACGTCGGTCCACGACATTGAACAAAGCCGAGCTATTTATTTCGATCAGCTTTTACGCGACTGCCACGACTCTGGCAACATATGCCATGCTTTTGACTCCGATTAATTAAAGAGACAAAATAACAATAACATGCGTGTCCTTAGAGTTCGCCCTGGCTGAATTATGCCAAGGCCTCTTACTGCTTAGAATTAAACAATAAATTCAAAATTAAACCATGAGCACTAAGCAAATACGGGACTACTATAACTCAACCAAAAACAGTAATGTTCGCGCAGACTTAGCCTATGCAACTAGTTTGTTGAAAGATTATAGAATAGCAATTGACTGCGGCTGTGGTGCTGGGTCCGATATAGCATTTTTACGCAATAATGAATTTACAGTCTATGCCTTCGACATAGAGGAAGAATCAATTCGTAGATGTGCAAAACGATTCAAGCACGATGAGAAGGTAATATTATCGGTGGATAGTTTTAGTAGTTTTGTGTATCCCAACGCGTCCTTGATTTTGGCAGATGCAAGTTTGTTATTTTGCCCTCCATCCGAATTCGATCAGGTTTGGACTAAGATCAAACAGGCGCTTAGCAAAAGAGGTGTTTTCTGTGGCACATTTCTTGGCCCCAGAGATACTATGGCGACTACGGATTATGCTGATAGCGTTTTTTGGCCAGCCGGAAAGGTGTTTACCGAAGCCGAGGTGCGTAAAAATTTTGAAGGCTTTAATATTGCGACGTTTAGCGAAATCGACTTGTCAGGTGAAACAGACCAGGGAATAGCGCATCATTGGCATATGTATTCAGTGGTCGCACAGAAAGTTTAGCTACAACTCGTAGGCTAAATATAAGAGTCTCGCCATTAACAACCCAGTACGCAATGCGCAACTATGTGAATATTTTCACGAATGAAGGGATTAAGCGAGACAAACCCAATGACCTCACTTGTCGTCTCGAATCACTCAGCTAGCCTCTCCAATCAGCGCCACATAGTCTGTACGCTAGAAATTGTTGATATGCATATTGTTACAGCTAATACGAACCAATACTATGTGTTCAAGTGAAATTATATAGGGCATTTGCATGCTAAAATGTAACTAACTAGGAATAGCGAGGTCGCCGGCTTGACCGCAAATATACACATTAATAACCAAAAAGGCTTAATAATGAAATTGAGTGCAATACGGAATAAAGCGACATTAGTAGTGGTTGGAACCCTTGTTTCTGCTTCAATGATGGCTTGTTCACCGCAAGATGAAGTGTCACCGAATACAAAACCCAAAATGTCGAATACAGATCCCCAAAACGAGCACAAAGAAGAGTCCAACGAAATCAGTCTTGTCTACCCCACTACAAAAAAAGGTGAGGTGATCGATACTTATTTCGAAACGGCGGTTGCCGACCCTTACCGCTGGCTGGAAGACGATCGTAGCGCCGAAACGGAAGCATGGGTGATTGAACAAAATAAGGTAACGCAATCTTATTTGGCCAATATACCCTACCGCGAAAAGATTGCTGGCGTGGTACGTGATTTACTCGATTATGAGCGTATAAGCGCGCCGTTTACCGAAGGCGATTATACTTATTTCTATAAAAACGACGGCTTACAAGACCAAAGTATTGTTTATCGTCAAAAGGAAGGCGACCAGATCGAGGTTTTTATCGATCCTAATACCTTCAGCGACGACGGAACAGTATCATTAGGCGGTCTATCCTTTTCGGACGATGGTTCTATTGCCGCCTACCAAACCTCTACCGGAGGAAGCGATTGGCGCGAGGTTTACTTTCTCGATACTAACTCGATGAAACTGCTTGACGACAAATTAATTAACGTCAAGTTTAGCGGCATGAGTTGGTATAAAAATGAAGGGATTTATTACTCCAGCTACGACAAACCTGAAGGGTCTGAGCTCAGTGAACTTACCGATCAACATAAGCTTTACTATCATAAAATTGGCACAGAACAAGCGACAAACAGTAAAGTTTTCGGACATAGTGGTGCCGAGAAACATCGCTATATTGGTGGTCAAGTAAGCGAAGACAATCGTTACCTAGTCGTCACTGCGCAAAAATCCACCTCAGGTAATCGTGCTTATCTAAAAGACCTTGAACGCCCCGATTCTGAATGGAAGACCATCAAAGAAAGCATAGATTCTGACGTATATTTACTCACCAACGATGGCTCAAGCCTATATCTGGTCACCAATGAAAATGCGCCAAATAGCAAGATCGTTATGGTTGATGCGAAAAAACCCGCCATGGAAAACTGGAAAGACCTTATCCCAGAAACCGAAAATGTACTAAGCCCCAGCTCGGCTGGTGGGTATATTTTTGCCGAATACATGGTTGATGCGATATCGAAGGTTTATCAGTATTCCTTGGATGGTAAGCAATTACGCACTATTAAATTACCGGCGATTGGTAGCGCCGGCTCTTTTGGCGGTAAGAAAGACGTCAAACACACGTATTACACCTTCAGCAACTATGTAACGCCAACGACTATTTACTCGCTTGATATCGAAAGCGGTGACTCTAGCTTATATAACAAACCGGCCTCAAGCTTTGACGGTAGCCAATTTGTGTCAAAGCAGGTGTTCTATTCATCTAAGGACGGCACCAAGGTGCCTATGATCATTACCCATCATAAAGATACCAAGCTAAACGCTGATAACCCGACCATGCTGTATGCATACGGCGGTTTTAACGTTAGCTTAACACCTAGCTTCAGCTCCACCGTAGCCGCATGGTTGGAATTAGGCGGTGTTTATGCCGTACCGAATATTCGCGGCGGTGGTGAGTATGGTAAAGCATGGCACCAAGCGGGCACTCAATTACAAAAGCAAAATGTATTTGACGACTTTATCGCAGCGGCCGACTATTTAATCGATAAGCGTTACACCAAGAGTGAAAAACTGGCTATACACGGTGGTTCTAATGGCGGCTTGCTCGTCGGAGCGGTTATGACTCAACGACCTGAACTTGCTGCGGTTGCTCTACCCGCCGTCGGTGTATTAGACATGTTGCGCTACCACACATTCACCGCGGGTGCTGGCTGGGCTTACGACTACGGTACGTCAGAGCAAAGTAAAGAAATGTTTGAATACTTGAAAGGCTATTCTCCGGTGCATAATTTGCAAGCCGGTGTTGAGTACCCAGCGACTATGATTACCACCGCTGATCATGACGATCGAGTTGTACCGGCGCATTCATTTAAGTTTGCCGCTACGTTACAAGAGGCGCAACAAGGCAATAATCCAACGCTCATTCGTATCGAAACAGATGCGGGGCACGGTGCAGGCACCCCGATTAGTAAAACGATTGAGCAGTATGCCGATGTATACGGCTTTACGCTGTATAACATGGGCATTAAATCGCTCTAGCGATACCAAACGTAGTCTATAACGACTTAATGACTGCCTACTGGTAGTGGCTTGCCTGGTCGATGCAGACCGGGCAAGCTGCGTTAGCATTCACTATCCGGTCCATAATGGGCCAATAATTGCTTTGCAAACGGCACAAAAATCGAGTTGGCTGAAAGGCCATAGGCTTCGCTCATCAGTTTCCCCTTAGGTTGTTTCTTCCAGGTCTTCTCATCGGTAAGGATCGGTGTTTTGACAAACTGTGTAGGCACAGCACTCGGGTTCAACAGCCAGCCAACGTTGGCAATATCCCAAATAACCCAACTACGGCCAAACACATCGTTCTTATCAATTCCATAAAAAGTATACAGCGGGTTGTTGTTGTATCGGTGAATGAGCGCCTGCCCTATCGCCCCCGAATCACCAAACCACGTTTCTACATCTGGCTTTGACATATTGAGCATCTCTGCAATGTAAAACCCTGGAATGTAGACAAGCGGCACGCCGCTGCTGAACAACAGTTGCGAGGCAAACAAATCTTCATCCAAATTGAGTGAGTTGTTAACTAATTTACTGTTTGTGGGGTAACCCGAATCCCATATTACAACGATGTTGGGCAAGATTTTCGGCTCCAACAACAGTGCAGAAGCTACATTGGTAGGGGCGGCAATTGCAACGACGTAAATCGGCTCTTCAGGGGACGCGGTCAAGGCCAGCTCGATTAAGCGTTCTGCAGCGGGACTTTTAACAGGTGTCGTTGGTCCTTGCATAAATT